>JBEKUT010000071.1:0-25969 GCA_049514735.1 Bryobacteraceae bacterium | reverse complement strand
CATTCCGAGCCGTGACCGGCAGGGAGCGGTTGTCCCGAAGATAGTGGATAAGTCGAGAAGCCGCATTTTCGACCCTGTTGGGATGGGCCTGCGGCCCGCGAAACTTCATGAAAAATGTGCCATATCACGAGCGCCGCATTCCGAGCCGTGACCGGCAGGGAGCGGTTGTCCCGAAGATAGTGGATAAGTCGAGAAGCCGCATTTTCGACCCTGTCTCGGCCGGCAGGGACCGGTTGTCGCAAACTCACCGTATTCGTCGCTACCGCCCAAAGTGCTCTTCAAGCTTGTCTAACTCCCGTTCCGCATTATCTAACGCCGCCCGCGCCGCGGCGACATTTCCGTTTTTCATTTCCGTTCCGAACGTCTCCATCAGAAACGTCATGCGATGCTGCCGCGCCACCAGTTCCCCGTTCATGCCGAGACCCATGCGCCGCTGCTCCTGTTCGAGCTGCCTCATGCTGGCGTCGACGGCATCGATGCGCGCATGCATTTGCATATGGCGATGCCGCAGCTCCTGAACTTCGGAATTGGCTTCATTGTTTTCGGCCGCCGGAGGCCTGACCTGCGGTGTTGCTTCGCGTTCCACCACGGGCTGCCGAGGAGGAGGAGCCTGCTGTTGCTGTACTGGAGGCTGGTACACGGGTGCCGGCGTGGCACGATGTTCCACCGGACGCGGCGCGGCCTCTGCCAACGGCTGCCGCACCGGCTGCTGTACGGTCTGCTGCGCCGGCGTTGGAGTCTCGACAGGCGCCGTCACGGGAGGCGGAGTCTGCGCCGGAGCGGCGGGCTCCTGCGTTTGCGCCACCTGCTGCGGCGCGCTGCTCGCCCCCGTCTTCAACATCTTGGGCAAATAAAACGCGGCAGCCGCGAGGATGCCGACCGTCACAATCGACCCCAGCACCATATACAATCCACGATTGCTACGCGTGGCCGCAGCCGGCGGCGGAGGCGGGGGTGGAGCGGAGTATTGCGAGGGCGGCGGCGTGAAAACAGCCGGTGCGGTCGCCATCGGGACAGGCGGTGGAGGCGGTGGAGGCATGGCCGGCCTCGCGAATATTTGTGTTCCTCCCGCTGCTGCAAATGCGGGCGCGCCCACCCCCAGATCCTTCGCCACCGATTGCAACGCCGCGCGAAAAGCGTCCGCCGTCTGGAAGCGCTGTGCCGCGTCCTTGGCGATCGAAATCATGATCACGTCGTTCAGCGCCGCGGGAAGCCCCGGGTCCAATTGCACCGGCGGCAGCGGCTGCTGCTGCAAATGCGCGGCCATGATGGAGTAATCGCTGTCGCCCTCGAACGGGCGTTTCCCCGTCACCATCTCGTAGAGCGAAATACCCAACGAGTAGAGGTCCGATCGCCCGTCAATCTCGACACCCTTAATCTGCTCCGGCGACATGTACGCGAGCGAGCCCACCGTCCGGCCAGTCTGCGTCAGCTTGTGGTCCACGCTGATCTTCGCGATCCCGAAGTCCATCAGTTTGACGACGCCTTCCGGCGTCAACATCATGTTGGGCGGCTTGATGTCGCGATGCACTACGCCGTGCGCGTGGGCGTACGACAAGGCCGATAAAACCTGCGAAACGTAGTTGACGCAAGCGGGCAGCGGAATGCGCCCCGCGCGCATGATCGAATCGAGCGCGGAGCCCTCCACGTACTCCATGATCATCAGGAGCTGATTATCCACGCGTTGGGCCGTGTGCAGCGACGCAATGTTGGGGTGCTGCAGGCTGGCCTGCACCTTTATCTCCCGCATGAACCGTTCCGCGAGTTCGCGGTCCGTGTCCAGGTTCGGCAGCAGCACCTTCATCGCCTCAATGCGGTCTGAGATGATGTTGCGTACTTTATACACCTTCCCCATACCGCCGGACCCAAGCACACCAACGATCTGGTAATCTCCTATGGTCGTGCCGATGTCGTAGTTCATAACATCAGTTCTTTACTGCATCGCCGACCTTCGCCGGTTTGCTGCCCGCATACTTGCCAACCGACGAGCCGGCGTCCACATCGGTGATCACAACCTCTCCGAGCTTATCTTCGATGCTGCGAATAACTTTGCCCGTAGAGGGATCGCGCACCTGCCGGATGGGCCGCGTGACTTGTAGATGATCTCCGACTTGAATGCCGGACTTCGACCCGATATTCAGAATGAGCGTGTCGCCGGAGGCATCGGCCACCAGGCCGTCGATCTTGACGACATGCGTGGGCAATTTGCCCGCGCTCTGTTCCAGTTGGCGGGCCACATCGGTGACGGCCTGATTCGTCGCCTCTCCGAGAATGGTTGCGCCGAAGTTGCTGCTCGACATATCGACACCGCCCCCGCCGTTATTCCAGGCGCTGCCGCCGCTGCCAAGAAGAGTGGTTCCGGAGCGCTGCGAAGTTCCCTGCCCCGTGGCCGAGGCCAGAATCTCGCCCGTTTCGACATTGATAATGCGCGCCGTGATATTCACGACTGCTTTGGATTCCTTATGGCCGACTCCGCCCAGACCATAGCGCCCCGCGAGTCCCCCCATGGCGCCGCCGCCTACATTAGTCTTCTTATCGTCGCGGCCAAACTGTGTGATGCTGCCGATTACGATGGCGTCCACGCCCAGGATTTTGCCCAGTTTGGCGGCGCTGCTGGCATCGGCGCGGTCGCTGTTCGAGAAATTCTGCTCTTTCAGAATGGAATCGAGAGCTTTGCGCTCAATCACGCTGTATGCAGCGCCGTTGACGAAACGGTCCACCAGCATGTCCGCGATACCTTTGCCGATGTCCTGGTTCGATCCGAAAATGGCGGCCACACTGCTCTGGACGGTCGCGTAATCGAAATTGAGAATCGCAATGCGCTTCTTGGGTTGTGCCGCTAGAACGGCAGTGAAGGTCAGCAACAAAGTCGCTGCGGTGCAGAAACGACGCATCAAACACCTCCGAGTGATGGTACAAGGCCTCTTAGCCTATTCATCAAAATATACCGCGCCAACGAATAGTGAAACGGGTCACGGAAACCGTTTCCACCCTCCCTCTTATATCGGCGTGGGGCGGACGATCGCGTAGCGTCGTCCGCCGAACCCGTTCACATTTATTTTCAAAAATCGTCAAACCGGGATAACTGCCTGACAGCCAAGGACTAACCCGGTCCTGACGAGTACCAAACGGGCTCCCGATTCTACCGGATTGCGTTGGACTCCTCCTATACTGGAGCCGGAATGAGAGCCGCGCCGAACCACCTTATCGTTGAGCCAACCCGCAAGTGCGGAGGCAGGACCCCGAATCCTGCTTCCGCAAGCGCGTTCCAGCCTAAGCAAGTCCCTGGCGGCCAGCAACATAACTCGGTGTACCCGCTCTCTCACCGATCGTCAACTCGACCGTAGTCGCGCCGCTGCCGACAGGAGCGCCCACGGCGCTGTGGTTTCGACCGTAACCGAGCCGTGACCGGCAGGGAGCGGTTGGCCCATTTATACACGTTCTTCAGGGGAGCTGAAATAGCCCGTGATTTTTTCGTTCCACTGCCGATGAACGCCTTCTCTCCCATTGCCGCCATCCGTTCTCACGGCCGGAGCGAACATAAACCGGCGGCTCGCCGAATCGCCCTCCGTCCTGCCCATGTTCCTCACAACGAAAAGCGGACTAAGGTTTCTCATTGCTCGCCGATAAATAAGACATGATGTTATCCGTCAGATTCAAATTTTTGAATCCCACGCATCTCTGGCGGCCGGGATTCAGTCTCGCAAACTTCTCGCTTATAGGCCTCGGCGTGTTATGGCTGGCCGCGGCCGTGGCAGGTTTCTCACAACAGCCCGCTCAACCGGCTCCCGCGCCGGCGGGCAATCCCAGCGATCCATTTGCGATGGATTTGGACTCTCTTTTCAATACCAAGGTAACCACGGCGTCCAAATTTTCCGAAAAACTCTCCGACGCGGCCGGCGTCGTGACGGTAGTCACTCAGGATGAGTTGCAAAGATTTGGAGGCGCCACGCTGCTCGACGTGCTGGAGCGGGTGGCGGGGCTGAACGTCAGCAGTACATTTCTGGCCGACAGCAGCCTGATCGTCGTACGGGGCGACCAGACTCGTGCGAACGCGGGCCATATTCTGATCCTGATCAACGGGCGTCCGGTACGCGAGATTTTAGAGGGCGGCGTCAGCAGCGACATCCTGGAGTCCTTTCCGATCGGTATTCTGGAGCGAATCGAGGTCGTGAAGGGTCCCGGTTCGGTGCTCTATGGATCGGACGCGTTCTCGGGAGTAATCAACCTGATCACAAAGAAGGCGGAGGGGAAGGACTTTCGCGCCAGCGTGGCCGGCGGCGTCGAGGGTGAGAGGTCGGCCACGGAAGAGTTCATTTTCGAGCGGGGCGCTCTAAACATTGTGGAGGGAGGCCAGTCCCACAACTGGCCGGAGTGGGATATCACGGAGAAGGCTTTGGCCGCTTCGGGCAACGTTACCGTCCAAAACGACACGCTGCGCGATGAGGGAACGGGAGCGTACTTGGGGATCAACTACAAGGGCCTGAGTTTCATGTCTTCCTACACCGCCCAGGAAGCTCCCTCTTATGTCCGGGGAATCGTCGGCGACACCCGCTTGAAACGCGGTTTCAGCGACCTGGGGTACACGCTGAAAGCGGCCGCCAAGTGGGAGATGACTTTCAATGGCACCTATACTCGCTCCGTGATGGACGCGCCCGACTATCCCACTATCCATCGCGACTCATATGAAGGGGATCTCGAATGGACCAACTTCATTACTTTCTCGGAGAACGACCGGCTGACGTTTGGGACTGCCTATAACCACATTGCGGGCCTCGAGACGTATTTCGGCGTGACGCCCAGCCTGATCGACGCGAAAGGGAGCCAATAAGATCGGCAAGATCGACATCAATGCCGTTCCCCGCGGCGGCATCTTGTGGAGTCCTTCGAATCGCATCACCATGAAGGTCCTCTACGGCGGCGCTTACAACGCCCCCAGCCTCGATGAAACCCTCTTGAATCATCCCGGTCTCAAAGGGAATCCGAATCTGGTGCCGGAGAAAGTTGGGACGCTCGATGCCCAACTGAGTTATCAGAGCAATAGTTTTCAAGCGAGCGTCGACTATTTTCACAGCCGGCAAACGGATCTGATCATTCAGAACGGAGCGGTTTTCCCGGCCGTTTACTATAACGATCCCATTCCCTTGCATTTTCAGGGAGTCGAGACGGATGCCAAGTATTATTTAAAGCACGACTGGTTTTTGATCGGCTCGATCCTCTACCAGGTGAACGATAGCGGGCCGGGTGCGAAGAATCTGTCCCCCAGTCCCGCCAGTGTCGATAAGGCCGGCCTCAGCTACAAGTCGCCGAATGGAGGCACTTTCAGCGTCTTCGACGCTTACCAGAGCCAGGTCGCCGGCTTTACATCGGCGCTCAACCCGCCGGCCCAAGCGTTTAATTCCGTAAGCGCTCATGCCCGCTACGATCTTTCGAAACGGTGGTTCAAGGAAAACGCCCTGGGAGTTGCCTTGTTCCTGAATGCGGACGATTTGTTGAACAAACAAATATGGCTCCCGGCCTTAGGATCGGGTACGGCAAATACGATTCCGGTGGTCCGCGGCAGAACTATTTTTATGGGCATTGAAGCATGGCGGAATTAAATCCGGTGAGGGGCGCCGGCAAAGACAGTGCGAACCAAGCTCGCTTACGTCGTGTTGGCCGTAGGGCTAACCCAGGCGTCGGCGGCGGAACCGGCGGCCGAAGAATATCACGTCAAGGGGGCGTTCCTGCTCAACTTTGCCAAGTTCGTCGAATGGCCGCCCGAAGCCTTCAAGGGGGACGAATTGGCGATTTGCGTCTTGGGAACGAATCCGTTTACCCCGGAGCTTGGACTGGCGGCGCGGCAAATTGTGGTGGAAAAGCGGACCGTCATGGTGCGGCAGATCTCGGACGCCCAACAGGCCCGCCAGTGTCAGATTCTTTTCATAAGCGTATCGGAGCGGAAGCGCGTGCATGCTGTGCTCGAAGCCCTGCAGGGCGCGAGCGTCTTGACGGTGGGAGAATCGGAGGGTTTCATCGCCAGCGGCGGCGTGATCGAGTTCAAGGTGGACGAAGGCAGGGTCAGGATGGAAATCAGCGAGGCTGCCGCCAAGCATGCCGGACTGCATATCAGCGCCAAATTGCTGAGTCTGGCGCAAGCGGGTAAAAAGTGAGATTCGTAAGAGCGCAAAGGACGCGAGCCCGCAGCGCTCCGTTCCGAGCCGTGACCGGAAGGGAGCGGTCTTCTGCGCGCATTCCGCCATCGCCTGTGTCACCGTTGCGCTCCGTTCCGAGCCGTGACCGGAAGGGAGCGGTCTTCTGCGCGCACTCCAGAACGGCGCGCGTTAGCAAGCGGACATCCGCCAAGAGTTATTTCGTTACGTTTAACTCGCGATTAGACAAAGCGGATCGCGGTCCGTTTTGCGAATGTTTTTGGAAGCTATGAATCTGGGAAACACATACCGCAACCTGAACGTCCGGCACAAGCTGCGGCTGATCATCATGACCACGGTGACCGGGGCCCTGCTGTGCGCCTGCGCGGCGATTCTGGTATACGGCCGTATTGCGGCGCGGGCCTCCATGCGCAACGATCTGGCGGTCATGGCGGAGATGCTCGGCGCCAACAGCACCGCGGCCCTCAGCTTTGACGACCCGCAAGTGGCTGCGGAAATTCTATCCTCGCTCCGCGTGAAGCGGCAAATCGTGGCGGCCAGAATACTTACCGCCGCGGGACGTTCGCTGGCCAGTTACCGCCGCGCGTCCGCGCCGCCTTCGGCGATGCCCGCCCTAACTGCCGATGGCGTCTGGTTTGAACCCCACCGTCTGGTTGCGTTCCAAAGCGTCACGTTGAGCGGCGCCAAGCTTGGCACCTTATATCTCGAATCGGACCTGGAGCAGCTCGACACTACGCTGCGCCGCTCTGCCTGGACTATGCTAGGCATTCTCGTGGGAGCGTGGCTCCTCGGGCTGGCGTTCGCCTCGCGGATGGAGGGAACCATTCTCCTTCCCATCGCCCATCTGGGGCGCGCCGCGAAAATCGTCTCCAGCGAAAAGAAATATTCGACGCGGGCGGTAAAGCTTTCGGACGACGACCTGGGACAGTTGACCGACGTTTTTAACGGCATGCTCTCCGAGATCGAGCGCCGCGACGAGGAACTGCTGCTGCATCGCGACCGTCTCGAAGACGAGGTCAGAGCCCGCACCGCCGAACTGGTCGCTTCGAACGCCGATCTGACGCTCGCCAAAGACAAAGCCGAGGCGGCCAGCCGCGCCAAGAGCGAATTCCTGGCCAACATGAGCCACGAAATCCGCACCCCCATGAATGGCGTCATTGGCATGACCAATCTGGCGCTCGACACGGATCTCAGTCCCGCGCAGCGCAGTTACCTCGAAACTGTCAGAATGTCGGCCGACCTGATGCTGGCGGTGATCAACGACATACTCGATTTCTCGAAAATCGAGGCCGGCCGGCTGGAACTCGATCCTACTCGTTTTAATGTCTGCGATCTGCTGGAGGAAACGATCAAGACGCTGGCGGTAACGGCGCATGCCAAAGGCCTGGAACTTGTGGGCGGTATGCGGGAGGACGTGCCGCGGTATGTCATGGGCGACGCCACGCGAGTACGGCAGGTTCTGATGAACCTGGTGGGCAATGCGATTAAGTTTACCGCCGCCGGAGAAGTCACCGTGGAGGTGACCCGCGAGGATCAGGGCGAGGATCGTCTTTTCCTTCACTTCGCCGTGCAGGATACCGGGATCGGCATCGCCGCGGATAAGCAGCAGTTGATTTTCGAAGCCTTTGCCCAGGAAGATGGGTCGACCACGCGTAATTTCGGCGGAACGGGCCTTGGCTTGACCATTTCGGAGCGTCTCGCAAAAGCCATGGGCGGCAGCATCCGCGTAGAAAGCGAGCCGGGCAAAGGGAGCCGCTTCCATTTCACGGTTTCTGTCGGAGCCGTCACCGAAACGGTTGAGGAATGTGAACAACAGGCGAATGTCTCGCTCGAAGACGTATCCGTTCTGGTGGTTGACGATAATCCGACCAACCGGCGTATTCTCGACGAACTTCTGCGCCGCTGGGGGATGCGGCCGGAAACAGCCGCCAGCGCGCGTGAGGCGCTCGACCTCCTGCGGCTGCGGATGGGACGCGGCGCGCCTTTCGATATCGTTCTGACCGATCTGCACATGCCTGAGATGGACGGTTTCGCGCTCGTCGAAGAGCTGCGCAGAAGTTCCACGGGCACCCGCCAGGTTCTCATGCTTACCTCCGGTGAACACCGCGGCGACCTGGCGCGTTCGCAAGAGCTGGGAATCGCGGCTTATCTCACCAAACCGGTCCGGCGCGAGGAATTGCGCCACGCCATTTCCTCCGCCATTTTGGCGGGAAACCAGGATGGCGGGCGCGCCAAAGCGAAAGAACCAGCCCGGCCGAAGCCCGCGCCCGTGAATAGCGCCGCTGCTTCCAATGGGGGTGGTTCCAGTCTTCGCATCCTGCTCGCCGAGGACAACAAGATCAACCAACTTGTAGCGTGCGGCATCCTGAAACAGGCCGGCCACATAGTGGAAGTCGCTAACAACGGAGCGGAGGTAGAGCCGCTGTTGGCGGCCCGGCCGTTCGACGTGGTGCTCATGGATATCCAGATGCCCTTGATGGACGGTTTTGAGGCCACCGCCGCCATCCGGGAGAAGGAAAAGCTGACGGGAGCTCACTTACCCATAATCGCCATGACGGCCCATGCTCTGGCTGGCTATAAGGAGAAGTGCCTGGCGGCCGGGATGGACGGATATGTGACCAAGCCGGTTCGGCAGGACCTGTTGCTGAAAGCGCTGGCGGAGTCTCAGCCGCAAGCGCTTGCCAGGGAGGCGGATGTGGTCTTGCCGGCAGCCGCTTCGGAAGTGGCTCCGGCGCTCGATACGGCGATAGATACGGCGCTGTTGGAAAAAGCTCGGTTCGACGTCGAGGATCTGGTGGAACGCCTGATGGGCAACGAAGATCTTGCCCGGCAGCTCGCCGAGGCGTTTGTCGAGGGCATGCCCGCGCAACTTGTCGCTCTGGCCAATGCCATCGGACTCTCGGACCCGCAACAGACAATGTTCGCCGCCCATTCCATAAAGGGCGTGGCGGCGAATATGGGTTGCGGGGAGCTACGCGCGCTCGCTGCGAGAGTCGAAGAAATGGGTAACAATGGCGTTATTGCCAACGGCGCTGAAATGTTACACGAAATGACAGCTATGTTTGAGGCTGTTAAGCCGGCCATCGAGCGCTTTTGTGCCGCAAAGTAAGCACAGGCCAACCGTGGTGAGTTCACCTTTCCGAACCGCGGAGTGAAATCGGGCTTGTTCCTCAAGCAGCCTCAAAGCGGCTTGCTTAACTATATGTTCGGCGCCGGCTCCTGCGTAGCTTGCGATTTTGCGCCAGTTGAGCTTCTGCTCGGGGGGCATGGCCCGGCGGCGGCCAATGTTGATGAAGAATCTCGACCGTAACCGAGCCGTGACCGGCAGGGAGCGGTCGCCCCAATCATACATGATCTTCAGAGGAGTCGCATGGCCCTGCGGGCCACCAATGTTGATGAAGAATCTCGACCGTAACCGAGCCGTGACCGGCAGGGAGCGGTCGCCCCAATCATACATGATCTTCAGGGGAGTCGCATGGCCCTGCGGGCCACCAATGTTGATGAAGAATCTCGACCGTAACCGAGCCGTGACCGGCAGGGAGCGGTCGCCCCAATCATACATGATCTTCAGAGGAGTCGCATGGGCCCTGCGGGCCACCAATGTTGATGAAGAATCTCGACCGTAACCGAGCCGTGACCGGCAGGGAGCGGTCGCCCCAATCATACATGATCTTCAGGGGAGCGGACTACAATCAAGATAAATGCACCCAGTCCTGCGTTCCGCCTGTTTCCTGGCGGCGCTGACGGCTTACGCGGCGTCCGACACCAAACTCTCGATTGTTCAGCCCACGTTGCATGAGACCGAAGATGGCGCCATGATTCCGAAGGATTATCGTTATCAAGCCGGCGATTTGGTCTTCTTCAGCTTCCAGATCTCGGGATACAAGAAGACGGGCGAGGACCTGGACATGAAGATCGACATCGCCTACGAAATGAACGTCCGCGATTCGAAAGGAGTGCTGCTCGATCCTCCCGACGTCGGCTCCGTCGGAACCAAGGTCTCGCAGGAAGACAAGGACTGGCTGCCGAAGGTTCGCTATCAGTTCGTCATTCCGCCGCTGGCCGACGCGGGCGACTACAGCCTGTCGGTGAAAATCTGGGATCGCTTCGGAAAGACGGAAACGAACGCAACCGTTCCATTCCGGGTCGAAGGTCACGCGGTCGAGCCCAGCGATGTCATGGCGATTCGCAATTTCCGCTTCCTGCGCACCGAAGAAGACAAGAACCCGCTAGCCATTGCGGCGTACCGGCCCGGCGATCCGCTGTGGGCGCGTTTCGATATGACCGGCTACAAGTTCGGCCCGGGCAACTCCTTCGATGTCGACTACGACGTTGCCGTGGCCAACGCCGATGGCTCCATCGCTTACTCGCAGCCGCACGCGGCCGAAGAGAACACCAAGTCGTTTTACCCCCAGCGCTACACGCCGGGCATCGTGAATTTGAACATACCGCCGGATATGAAAAAGGGCGGGTACACGCTGATCGTGACGGCGCGCGACAAATTGGGCAATGAGACGGCGGAGACTAAGAAACAGTTCACGGTAGAGTAGGTGTAATCGGGGCGAGGGTGGAACGTCAGCTATTTATAATGAAAACTTTTTTGTGCATCGCGCTGCTCCAGGTTGCCGGGTACGCGGCCGACGCATCCCTGCTGAGCCTGGTAATGCCGGACGCGAAAGTGATCGCGGGCTTGCACGTCGATCGGGCCAAGAACTCTCCATTTGGCATGTACGTCCTCGCGCACATGCAGTTGGACGACCCGGACTTTTTGAAGTTTATTGCAGCCACGGGTTTCGATCCGCGCCGCGACGTAACGGAGATCGTGATCGCCGCCAACGGACTCACCTACGACCCGTCGCGTTGGCTGGTTCTCGCCAAGGGGACCTTCCTGCCCGCAAAAATCGGCGAGGTTGCCGAAGCAAATGGCGGTTCCACCGTCAATTACCACGGCTTCAATATCCTTGCGGGAGCCACGAACGAGAAAAACATCTCCAGCGCGATTGTTTTTCTCGATTCGTCAACCGCCGTGTTAGGCGAACTGGATGGGGTTGAGGGAGCGATCGACCGCCGCAAATCCGGCGGAGGCGGCGGCAGCGTTCTGGCGCGCAAGGTCCGCCAGGTGGGCGCGAATAACGACTTCTGGTTTACCACGTTAGTCCCTCTATCGGAATTCGCTTCCGCCATGCCCGATCCGAATCTGAGCAGCGCCATGAAGGGCAACCTGCTGGGAGCCGTGCAACAGGCGAGTGGCGGCATCAAATTCGGACAAACCGTCCAACTTTCCGCCGAAGCGATCACGCGGTCGCCCAAAGACGCCTCGGCCCTCGTCGATGTCGTTAAATTCGTCGCGGGTCTTATCCAGACGAATCGTCAGGGCGATAAGACCGCGGCCCAGGTTTCCACGCTACTCGACGGGCTGCAGACCAGCGCGCAGGGGAACACGATGACCATGACGCTGGCGATTCCCGAGGCGACCCTGGAACAGATGCTCAGCATGATGCGGCAGGACCGGTCCAAGAAATCTATCCCATCCCCATCTGTCCCCAAGTAGGATATTCCCAAAATAAACAGAGAACTTCCTCGCCGTGATGCTACCTGTACGGCGTGGAGAGGTTTGGCATTAAGGATGCTCTTACGCTGCATCCGAACGGAGGCTGGGCGCATCAGATGGGCTTGGCGATGGCAAGAAATTCTTACGCACGCGGAAGCAGAAGCGGTCGAATCGCCAGCCGCCAGCAAGTACGGAACCGAAGTCGCGAGATTGCCGTAATAGTTTTTGCGGTTCAAGTCGATAAGATGCAGAAGTTAGGCGTACTGGCCGAAGCCGAAAGCAAGAGGCTAGTACCTGGATTTGAGCTGGCCGTTGAATTGCTACGGAAGTGTGGTATGATTTTTGGGGTTGGTTTGACGAGGGCGGAAGGCGACGGTGTCCGATTGCCGTCAATCCCTAGAGAACATTATAGTTGTATCATAAACGCGGTCGGGATAACCTTTTGGGTCTATAACGCGTCTAAACCATTTTGCAATACATAACCGATATTAAGAAGGAGAGTTAGCCATGACGAAGACCGAGATCAACAAATACCGAGAGATCCTGGAAGCAAAGCAGGCCGAGCTCGCTCAGGTACTGCGAAACCGGGACGGCATCACCATCGAGAAAAGTCCGGATGCATTAGATGAAGTGCAGAACGCAGCCGAGCGGGAGCTCGCCATCCGGAACCTTGACCGGGAGTCGAACCTGTTGCGGAATGTCCGGGCCGCGCTGCACCGGATAGATGAGGGGATGTATGGTGTCTGCCTCCACTGTGAGGAAGACATCAGTCCAAAACGTTTAAATGCAGTACCTTGGGCGCCTTATTGCATCGCCTGCCAGGAAATCGCCGACAGGAATCAAGAAGAAGGAATCGAGAGCCTCGACGATCTGCTGGTAAATGCAGCGTAAGAAGCGACCACTATTTACCCGCCATCCCGGCAAGACGAAGGCGTGGGCTTGAGGCTCACGCCTTCTGTGTTTTTATCGCCGAGATCATTCGGCCAGCCTGTTCCTTATCACGTCGATAGGAATGGAATAGGCTGCTTTGACACACCGTGCATAATCCGCTCACAAATATCCGGTCTGGCCGTACTCCTGCATTTTCCAACTGTCGGCGGTTCGCCTCCGGCAGATCGACACAGCTCTGGTGGTGCAAATCGGCCGGGAAATGCGCCGCTACTTCCGGCCCGACCTGAAAGCAGCAGCGCCCGATGGACGGGCCAATCGCGGCCCAAATGTCTTCTGGGCTTGTGCCAAATTGGCACGTCATAATGTCTACGGTGTGCGACGAAATTTCCGACACTGTCCCGCGCCATCCTGCGTGAATTGCCCCTACTGCTCGATTCCGCTCGTCCACGACAAGTATCGGGACGCAGTCGGCTGTCCGAATTCCGACGATACTGTCGCCGCTCCGGCACACCAGTGCGTCGCCTTCGCCCAAACGTGCGGCCGGTCCAGTGGGGGCTCCGGGCTCGACCAGGAGAACCCGGTTGGAGTGGATCTGCTTGGGAGTGACCAGACGGTTCAAGTCCGGCCACCCATTGCTCAGCCGCGTTCCGAAGCCGTGTTCGAGCCAGGGGAACTGCGACAATGCGTCGCAGCGATACACGTTCTGTCCGTCGAGTCGAAACAAGGGCTGGCCTTATTTTAGCGAGTCCGATCTTAGTGGTTCCCGCGGTTCCGGCAGTTTTTCGATCCGCACGCGGGCGATGCGATTGCGGTCCATTTGAAGAACGGTGAAGCGGCGTCCGCGATAGTCGAAATATTCTCCCGCCTTAGGGATGTAGCCCAACTGGAAGAGCAGGAATCCGGCGAGCGTTTCAAAACCGGCGTCGGCCGGAAGTTCGAGTCCATACTGATTGTCGAGATCGCGAATGGTGGTGCTGCCGTCGAGTTCGATGATCGGCGCGGCCGCGTTCGGCTTGGGGCGCTTGACGTCGTGTTCGTCGCCGATCTCGCCGAAAATCTGCTCCAGGACGTCTTCCAGCGTCACTAAACCCACGATGGTTCCGAACTCGTCTACCACCATAGCCATGTGAATGTGTGTAGTTCGAAACTCATCGACCAGGTCGTTGAGAGGCTTCGTTTCGGGAACAACCAGCGGCTTGCGGATCACTCGCTGCAACCGGAAAGGCCGCGACGTTCCTTTCCTCTCGATGGCCAGCCGGCGCTCTTCCCAGATGCGCATCAGGTCCTTGTAGTGGACATATCCGACGATATGTTCCGGCCCGCCATCGTAGACCGGTAGGCGCGAATATTGATGTTCGCGCATCATGCGGAGAACCTGGTCGAGCGTCGCGTCGACGGAGACGGAAACGATCTGGTTGCGCGGCACCATGATCTCGCGTGCGGAGTAATCCTGCAGATCGAGTAGCGCTTCGATGGCGTCCTCTTCGAACTGCTTCAGGTGGCCTTCGGTGCGGCTCGAAGAGACGATGAATTTAATCTCCTCGGGCGAATGACCTCCCGCGGCGTGGCCGCCTCGCAGACCGAGCCAGCGCGAAACGGTAGCCGTAGTGTGCTCGGCAATCCAAACAAACGGCGCCGTGAGTTGCGAGAACACCAAGAGCGCCGGCGCAACGAGCCGCGCCACGCGATCGGCCTTTTCGAGCGCGAGGTTTTTCGGGACCACTTCACCGATCACGACGTGCGCGTAGCTGATCAGCGAGAAGGCCAGGGCGAAACTGACGCCGTGGAGGGTAGCCGTCCAGTTTAACGGAACGCGCGGTCCCAGCAAACGAACGAACATATCGTAGACCGTACCCTCGCCGGCCCAGCCGAGGCCAAGGCTCGCGAGGGTGACGCCGACCTGCGTCACGGACAACAGACGGCCGGGGTTCGCCAAAAGATTGAGTGCCGTTTGCGCGCCGGCGTTGCCCTGCTCGGCAAGCGCGCGGAGCCTGCTGCGCCGCACGGAAACGAGCGCTACCTCAGAGGCCGCGAAGAAGCCATTGGCGAGGAGAATGACGATCAGAATGATGAGTCGGAAGCCCATTTAGCTCAGGCTGCCGCGTGGCGTTGGGTTAGAATCCATACGAGTGCATTCCAGCAAGGTTCTGAAATACATCAACTTGAGCATAGCTGTTTTGCTCATTGCGGGCTTGATCGCCGTCTATTGGATTGCCTATCGGCCGCTGGCTCAGGTCTCGGGCAGGATTGCGGCGCCGATTTCGCAGCGCGCGACGATTGTGCGCGATTCACTGGGCGTTCCGCACATCTCCGCTGGCAGTTGGGAAGACGCCGTCTTCCTGCAAGGATTCGTGACCGCGCAGGATCGCCTCTGGCAGATGGATGCGATGCGGCGTCTGGCGGCGGGCGATCTCTCGGAAATTATCGGCCCGGCGACGCTCGAATTGGATCGCGAGGCACGCCGTCTGCGCATGCGGCGCAATGCGGAGGAGCAGTATAAGACGCTGCCCGCGGCCGATCGCGCGGTGCTCGCCGCGTACGCGCGGGGAGTGAATTTCTTTATCGAAACGCATCGCGGCCGGCTGCCCGTGGAGTTCACCATTCTGGGCTACGATCCGCGTCCCTGGAGCGCCGTCGATTCGATCCTTGCCGGATTGCAGATGCATCGCAACCTGACCACGACCTGGAAGGATGAAATCGAGAAGCAGACGCTGCTCGCGGGAGGCGACGCCGCGAAGGTCAATTTTCTTTTTTCTACGCGCAGCGGACGCGAGTATCAGCCGGGGTCGAACGCGTGGGCCGTAGCGGGGAAGAGGACTGCCAGCGGCAAGCCGATTCTCGCAAACGATCCGCACCTCGATTACGCGGAACCGTCGACCTGGTATCAGGTGCATTTGAAAGCGCCAGGTTTGGATGTGATCGGCGTGTCGCTGCCGGGCGTGCCGTGCGTTATTATCGGCCACAACGAGCGGATTGCGTGGGGCGTGACGAATCTCGGATTCGATGTTGAGGATCTCTATATCGAAAAGCTTGATCCACGCACCGGACATTATCTGTATCGCGGGGCGCAGGAGCAGGCTCGCTTGGAGCGCGACGCCATCGCCGTCAAGGGACAGCGCCCCGAGCCTATCGATTTGTGGGTGACGCGGCACGGTCCGGTGATGTTTTCGGATGAGGGCAAGTATCTATCTTTGCGATGGGCCGCGGCCGAGCCCGGTTCGTTTCAGTTCCCATTTCTCGATATCAATCGCGCTCGTAATTGGGAAGAGTTTACCGCCGCGCTCAAGCGCTTTCCAGGTCCGGGACAGAATTTCGTCTATGCGGATGTGGACGGGAACATCGGCTATCACGCGACGGGGCTGTTGCCGATCCGCCGAACTTACGACGGGGATGTTCCGGTGGATGGCAGCTCGGGCGATTTCGAGTGGGATGGTTTCATTCCGTTCGAGCAGTTGCCAGCGTTCTACAATCCGCCGGGCGGTTTGATTGTCACGGCGAATCAGAATCCCTTTCCGGCCGATTATCCGTATCGCGTGAGCGGCGAATTTGCGCCGCACTATCGGTCGCGGCAGATTCGCGATTTGCTCCTGGCGCGGAGCGGCTGGAAGCCGGCCGATATGTTGCCGGTGGAGAAGGACGTGTACTCCGGATTTTACGATTTTCTAGCGCGCCGGTTAGTGGCGGCGTGCGATCGCAAGCATGTGGCAAAACCTGAGCTGCAGCAATCGGTCGCCGTGCTGCGCGGATGGAACGGGCAGGTGGAAAAAAGCATGGCGGCGCCTCTGATTATGGCGCTGGTCTATCAGCGGCTGAGGCTCGCCGTAGCCAATTCGGCGTCTCCCGGCAAGGGCGACCAGTACGATTATGAGATCGCGCCGGCCGTGATTCAGAGGATCGTCGAGAATGGCGGGACGGGTTGGTTTAAGGATCTGGACGAGACGCTGGTGCATTGTCTCTCCGATGCGTACGAGGATGGCCGCAAGTTTCAGGGCGGCAATGTGGCGCGCTGGGAATATGGGGCGTATAACGAGCTGACCATCAAGCATCCGGTGGGCGGCGAGATTCCGCTGGTGGGACGATACTTCAATATCGGCCCGGTGCCGATGAGCGGGTCGTCAACCACGGTAAAACAGACCACGCGAAAGATGGGACCTTCGATGCGCTTCATCGCTGATTTGTCGGGTTGGGATGGGTCGCTGAATAATCTGACAATCGGCGAATCAGGCCAGATTTTGTCGAGTCATTATAAGGATCAGTGGGACGCTTATTATGTGGGGAAAAGTTTTCCGATGCAGTTTGAGAAGGTGGATGGGAAGGCGACGCTGACGGTCGATCCGAAGTAGCTCTTAACCGAGAATGTCAGGCTCGCTTTGGAATGTCGGTTTCTGATCGAGCATTCGGCGGATCCAAGCGATAAAAAGCTGGCCGCTCACTGTGTTCGGATCGAGATACTCTTACCGAGTGCTTCCCCCATCTTGGTTCCTGGCTCCTCTTGCCACGCGAGCCAAGTGTGGATTCTTGCTTTCGGCAAGCTTGCCTCTTTGAATGGGCGTTGCTCGCGAGGAATTTGATCCACGCATTGTTGCGCTCGCGGCCAGAGCGGATCGCCTTCTGGGATAAGTGCCGCGACGAAGTCTTCGAGTACGCCGGTGATGTTGTTATCAGGCATGATCCAGACGCCCAGTAACGGCATGTTCTCTTCTACGATGATCGTTCCGTGTGGGTCTGGTTGGTTCGGGCAGGTCTCGTAGCCGAGAGTCCGGATTTTGTGGGAAAGCTCCGCCCACCTACTTTTCAAATCGAGATCCGCGTCCACCACGATGGCGAGAATTTCAAGATCGCTTTGGCGACGAAGAAGCTGCTTGCATACTTCGCGGTCGTCCGGACCCTCGACGAGGACGAGGAATGGAGATGCCGCTCAGGTTACCTTACCTCAATATGCTGCTCAGTCACGATCGCTAATTCGTCTTCAGTGAATTCGACGGCGCGAACTGCGCCAGCCCTCCAATCCAATCTGATGAGCATTCCGTCAGAACCGTTGCCACTCGTGAACTGCTGGAACGCTGTAATGCAGTCCCAGCTATGCGTCGTCGCAAATACCTGAACATTTAAGCGTTCCGCATTTTGGACGATGAACTTCCAGAGGCGGGGCAGCACGGAATAATGAATGCCGTTCTCAATTTCATCGATTAACAGGAAACCGTTCTGAGCGTTGACGAGTGCCAGTCCAATGCCGAACAGGCGGTTCATGCCGTCGCCGAGGCTCCGCAAAGGGATGGGTCGAGATGCACCTTTAACGCGCACGAAAGGAATTGGATGATCGCCCAAAGGAAGGACCGAGACTCTTTCGACGTCCGGAGCGATCAGCTGAAGGCATGCGACCAAGTCGTCTTCGAGGGCTGTTAAGCTAACTCGCTTCCACAGGTCTCCGATTAATGCGCCAGATCCGCCGGACGGTCCAACGTACTGCGCGGGATCGGGTGCAGAGATATGGTCTCTCTGATTCGACGCGATAACCGCCCCTTCTCGCGCACCGAACCTGAGTTTGACAGCCGGCCCGATATCCCACCACCCCGCTTCGGCGATCAAACGGTCCGAGTCGCTTTTCATGGGGCCTATCTCGAAACGGAAGCCTCGCGGCACATCGCTGACGGTAATACGTCCGTGAAACAGGTTAAGGACGGCTAGCTCGGTGCGACGTTCGGTCGGCGTATTCTCATCACGGGAATCAACCAGCTCCAGCATGAGGTTTTTCGAACCAGCGCTGGCGTAGAGACGCAACGCTTCGAGTACCGAAGACTTGCCGGAATTATTTTTCCCAGTCAGCAGATTGACCCGGCCGAGTCTTTTGATTTCCAGCTCTTTGAACGCACGAAACCCTACGATCCGAAGATCGGGAAGACGGAGTTCATTTTGAGAACCTGGCATTTTTTCAATGTACCGTCACTCGAGGTAAAAAACTTCCCGCAGCATCGCGAAACGCTCGCCGGGTTGGAGATCGGGCACGGGTTCGAACAGGCGGCCCATGAACTCCTGCCAACGTTGATTCACGGGATCGCGGTCGAGCTCGTCCCAGGCGCGGTCGAAATCGTCGACGCGAAGGCAGAGGATCAGATCCCGATCGCGGCGAAAGATGGAGTAATCGGAAATGCCAACCTCTTTCAGCTTGGCCAATAATTCGGGCCAGACTCGGGCGTGCTCGCGATCGTACTCTTCGATCGCCCCAGATTTGAGACGCAGTTTAAACGCGTAGCGCGGCATCGGTTTATGCGTAGCTGGAAACAGCGGCGGCGTTCTTCGCGCTGCGTTCGGCGGTGATCTTTTCGAGATAGCCACTCTCACGGAAAGCCGCCAAAGGATCGGCGGGCAGGCCGTGCGATTGCGCCCACTCGCGGATGGCCTGGCGAACATCGGTGGAGAATGCATCCTTCAGACAATTCTCGGCGTCGACGAGAGCGCACTCGTTTTGAAATCGCGCGAGCTTTTCGTGATCCACTAGAGCGGCCTTCGCATACAACTCGGCTGCCGTCGTGACGGTCTGAATCATCGCTTCGATCTTGCCTTTCAGATTGTGGCTCTGGTCGATCATGAACGCGATGTCGGCGCGCTGGCCGGTCTCCCATTCGAAATGTAGGATTTCGTGGAAAATGCGAAACACCTGATAGGGATCGATGGAGCCCATGGTGAGATCGTCGTCGGCGTAACGGCGGTCGTTGAAATGGAAGCCGCCCAGCATGTCGAGATCGAGCAGCCAGGCCACGATCTGCTCGATGTTCTGCGCTTGATAATGATGGCCGGTATCGACCAAGACTTTCGCTTGCGGCCCGGCGGCCTTTGCGAGCAGGAGCGCCATGCCCCAGTCCGCGATGTCGGTGTGATAGAACGCCGGTTCGAAGGGCTTGTATTCGACGAGCAGACGCTGATCCTTTGAGAGACGTGCGTGCGCGGCGGCGAGTCCTTCCTCGAACCAGCGGCGGCGGTGACGGAGGTTTTGAGTACCGGGGTAATTCGAACCATCGGCAAACCATAACGAGATGTCGCGGCTGCCGAGTTGAGTTGCGATCTGGACGCTGTCTAGAATGTGTTGGAGCGCGTGTTCGCGGATGGCTGCATCGGGGTTGCCCAGCGATCCATATTTATAGATTTGGTCCTGGAAGAGATTCGGGTTGATGGCGCCGGCCCGCACGCCGTACTGCGCGGAGAGACGTTGCACGTCGGAAGGAAAATCCCACAAGACGTGGAGGGCGATGCTGGGACAAACGCCGGTGCAGCGATGGACCTGCGCGGCATCGCTGAACTTTTCTTCCAGCGTTGTTGCGGCGGCGGGTTGAAGAAATTTGCCAAAGCGCGTCCCGGTGTTTGCGAATCCCCACGACGGAAGTTCGATTTGGAACGCGTTCAGAGCGTCGACGACGAGGGCGGTTTTATCAAGGGGCATTCAGTTAATTATGGACACACTTCCGCGGGGAAGCGTTGTTAGTTCGTCGTTGTTGGTTCGTAGTTCGAAGCCTTTACCCTTTGGGCGGTTCTTCCGGGAAATTGAGTTTGAATTCATTTTATATCCATAATAAAAGCCATGCCCAGTCGCTTGCTGGCCTGGATTTTCGCCGCGTCCGTTTTCTATTGCGCGGCCGCTCAGGATTTGCGAAAAGGATTCGAGAACCCGCCGGACGATGCGCGTATCATGATGCGCTGGTGGTGGTTCGGAGCGGCGGTCGCCAAGCCGGAACTGGAGCGCGAGTTGCGCGCCATGAAGGCCTGCGGCATCGGAGGCGTCGAAGTGCAGCCGGTGTACCCGGTGGTTCTAGACGATCCCACGGCCGGCGTTCGCAATCTGCCCTATCTTTCGGATGATTTTATCGATGCATTGCGATTCGCGGCGTCGAAGGCGCGCGAACTCGGGCAGCGCGTCGATATCACTTTGGGCAGCGGTTGGCCGTACGGCGGGCCGCATGTTCCGGTTACCGAGGCCGCCGGCAGGCTGCGCTGCGATCGCGTGTCCGTGGCCGCGGGCGAGCAGTGGGTTCCCATGCCCGCGATCGAAAATGGCGAGAAGTTTATTGCGGCGTTCATGGCGAACGGAGAGCGCATCCAATTGCCACGGCGCGTCAGCGGCCCGCAAACTTTGCTGGTTTTTATTTCGAGCCGCACCGGACAGCAAGTGAAGCGCCCGGCCGTCGACGCCGATGGTTTCGTGCTGGACCACTACGATCGCGCGGCCATTGAACATCACTTGCGCGTCGCCGGAGAGCGCCTGTTGCAGGCCTTTGGACCGTATCCTCCTTACGCTGTGTTCAGCGACAGTCTGGAAGTGTACGGGTCGGATTGGACGCCGAATTTCCTGGAGGAGTTTCAGAAGCGGCGCGGTTACGATCTTACACCGCTGCTTCCGGCGCTCGTAGAAGATATCGGGGAAAAGACCTACGATATCCGGCGGGATTGGGGAAAGACGCTAACGGAGTTGGCGGAGGAAAATTACCTCACGCCGATTCGCGAGTGGGCGAAACGTCACGGGACGCGCTTCCGGTCGCAATCGTATGGGATTCCTCCCGTGATGCTCTCGAGCAATGCGCTGGTAGATTTACCGGAAGGCGAAGGAGCCCAGTGGCGCAGTTTTTCTTCCACGCGCTGGGCTACATCGGCGAGCCATCTTTATGGGCGTCCGGTGACGTCGTCCGAGACGTGGACGTGGCTGCATTCGCCGTCGTTCCGGGCGACGCCGCTCGATATGAAGGCGGAAGGGGATCTGCACTTTTTGCAAGGCGTGAATCAGCTCATCGGGCACGGTTGGCCCTATTCGCCGCCGTATGCGGGCGAGCCGGGTTGGCGATTTTACGCGGCCGCTGTTTTCAACGATCACAACCCGTGGTTCATCGCGATGCCCGATATTGCGAAGTATTTTCAGCGCATCAGTTTTCTATTGCGGCAGGGCAAGCCGGTGAACGATGTCGGGCTGTATCTGCCAACCGAAGATGCGTGGGCGGGGTTCACGTTGGGAAAGGATTCCGTGAATCAGGCGATGGGCGCGCTGTTGGGTCCCGATGTGGTCCCACAGATTTTGGATGGAGGCTTCAACTTCGACTTTATCGACGATCGCGCGATCGAGCAAGTGGGTTTGCCGTATCCAGTGCTCGTAATTCCGGCGGTGAAGCGAACGCCGCAAGCCACGAAGGCGAAAATTGAGGAGTACAAAAGTCGCGGCGGCATTGTGGTGGAGGCAGCGCGGCTCGGGGAGCTTTCCGATTTGTACACGCCTGACTTTTCTACAGGCGAGCCGGCGATCGGTTTTGTGCATCGCAAGCTGGCCGATTCCGATGTTTATTTTGTCGTAAACACGAGCAATCGGCGAGTGCAAGCGATGGCGCGGGTGCGCATGGCGGAGGGCAAGAAAGGGGAGTGGTGGAATCCGGTTACGGGCGCGGTGTCGGGTGCCGGCGGTCAGAATGTGGAGTTGAATCTCGCGCCTTTCGAATCGCGTGTTCTGGTTTATTCGGATCGCGCGGCGTCGGTTGAGGACAGCGAGCATGGGGCCGTCCGCACCATCGACATCGGTTCCGATTGGAAGGTTTCGTTTGCCGGCCAGCCGGCGGTCGATATGCACGCCTTGCATTCGTGGAGCGACGATGAGGCGACTCGATTCTTTTCAGGACACGCGGTTTATGAAAAATCTGTCGATGTCCCGAAGGAGGCTGGAAAAGTTGTGCTCGATTTTGGGGAAGGCACGCCGGTGACGCCGACTCGCACGTCGAATGGGATGCGCGCGTGGTTCGAAAGTCCGGTGCGTGAGACCGCGGTAATCTTTGTGAACGGCACGCGAGTGGGTTCGGTGTGGTGTCCGCCTTACGAGATCGATGTGACGAAGGCATTGCATGCCGGCGGCAATGCGATTCGGATTGAGGTGGGAAATCTCGCGATCAACGAGCTCGCGGGGCAAAGCATGCCGGATTATAAGCTGCTCAATTTGAGATATGGGGTGCGGTTTCAGCCGCAGAATATGGAGGGGCTGAAGCCGCTGCCGGCGGGGTTGTTGGGAGGGCTCAAATTGGTTTGGCGTACGGCGCAGCCGTGAGGTGGGACAGGCCATCGCCTCTTGTGGCCTGTGCTTTCTGAAAGCGCAGACGACAAGAGCGATCGCCTGGAAGCCATGCGAAGACCTGAAAGAACTGGGGGCGATCGCCGTCCGACAGTGCGGAGCGAAAGGTCACGGCGTCTATCGGCAGAAAACAGACGACAAAAACCGTTCGTCTGTTCCACCCGTTCGGCGATCGTCTGCGCCACTGCTACTGGCGCTCGGCCGTGAGAGTGGCGCCGCCCATCGAAGCAAGCACAGCCGAGTACTTCACCGGCTCATGCTTGTCTTTGGAGATCCAAACTGTAATGCGGTCCGCGCCGCCGTCAGCCGGTTTCAGCTCCACTTTATAGGCGTCGAAGCTGACGGCGTTAACACTCACGGTCTCGCTGCCCGTGACACTTAATTCCATAATCTTCGGCTGCATCTTTTGAAGATCGACAACATGGAACGTAGTCTTGTAGCCCTCCGCCAGCGGCAGCGCACCGATCACATCCATGGAGCCTGCGCCGTCCGCGAAATCTGGACCGCCGAGATCAAGGTCTACGGGCTTGCTGTTTCCGTTCATTGCCATCGTACCAGTGACCTTGTTCCCATTGAATGTGAGATCGATCGCCACTGGCCCCTGCTTCACGTGCCTCTCAATAGGCGTGAGCTTCACCTTGTCCAGCACGACGTTATCCGTGAAGGCGCTTGATCCTTCACTTCGCTGGTGCTGGCGATATTCAGGGTCTGACCGCCCACGTTGAGTCGCCTTGAAATTAGAAATTCCCGGCATGAGGCTGCGGTCCGGAACGGGCAATCCAACTTTCGAAGGCTGACCGCTGCCGCGAGCTTCACCGTCTTCGGATCTACCGCGATCTCTTTGACGCGATCGGAGACTGCGAAGAAGTGGCCCTCGTCGGGAGCCACCAGATATTCAACTGGCACGCCGCGGTCGCGAACGGCAATCACAATCTCATCGGAGTTGCGCTTGTTCACTCGCGGGTCGTTGGCGCCTTGCACCACCATTAGCGGAAGGCTAAAGCCTATCGATTAGACGTGACCTCATAAGTAACCACCTTCCCCATCCAGGCCTTCTCAAACGCCGTCACCTCCCCGGCCGCCATCTTCTCGATAAAGTAAAAACCCTCTCCCTTCTTTCCCGCATCGTCGTGCACCACCATTTTGAGCCGCACATTCTTGACATCCTCACCGCAGCCGTTGCGCGCCATGCCTCTTAGCACCGTCGAGAGCTCTGGCGTCTTATTGTCGCCGCGTTGGGGCAGCACCGGATCTCCCAATTGCCATTCGCGAACGTAGTACTCGCTCAAATTAAGAGTGATGCCGTAAGTATCTACACACGCTGGCTTGTTGGGGGTCACCGCGGGATCGCCCGCAGCGGGGTTGACCGCTTTGGATGCCCGCACCAGCGATACCATCGCAACAATCATAAACAAGAGCCCGGGCAAGGCGGCGACCCACATCGGGAACCGCTTCGGGCGAGACGAATCGCGCACGGAGGCAACAGGAGCCGCCTGGCAATAAATACACAGCGGCGCGCCAGAAGAGTTCTCGGTTTGACAGTTTGGGCATTTCCAGTTCGAGCTGTTCACGCCGATAATATCGTCGGATAGAGCCGTTTAGATGAGGTCCCGCCAGCGCGCCAGTAAGCCGGCGTACATAAGATGTTCTTCCTGAAACGACTGCCTTCCAAATATCACTAACAGGATGGCTCTCGTGAAACGGGGGCAAACAGGAGGACAAATGACACCAAAGCAGCAGTTCGACTTTAAGGCCCCTTCGCACAAAGCGACCACTGGGGCCGTACCCGCCATCGTATCGCCCTCTCCGCTCTTCGGAGTCTGGACCAACACCGATACGGCCACGAATGACATCGTCAAGATAATCATTGAGGCGGCGGGCGCCGGCATTTCGGTCCAGGTCTTCGGCGCCTGCGTTCCCACGCCCTGCGTCTGGGGGGCGGTCCCAGGCATCGCTTACGCCGCGAGCGTGAGCTCCAGCCCGGCGGTCGGTTTCACCGCGTTTTACAAATTCAGTTTTGCGCAGGTGATCGTCACCGGCCACCACGAGGGAAGGTTTCTCAATCTCAAGACGTTCACCGAATTCACCGATGGCAGCGGAAGGTCCAACCTCTATACCGCGGACCAGATGGTAAAGTAAGGCTCTCTGTATCTTTGCCCCGCGCCGGGAATCATGTAATCGGCATCGTCCGGCGCGGGAATTTTGTGTGACCTCGTAGCGCCATGAAGCCTCGTGCGGATAGCGCTTCGCCGCCAGTGCCTGCTTCTTCCCTTTGCCAATGGGCGTGTTGTTCTACTTCAATATAGATCAGCTTCCAAAAACATTGATTCGCACGGGCGGAAATCACGGGCAAACCGCTTCAAGCGGTCGGCGGTTCGGCTAATCAAGACGCTGCCGATTACCGGCTTGCCTCGGATGAGTGGGGCGGCGATGCCGGCTCCGCAAAACTTGAAGTCGATAAATCATCAGGCGCTGATCGCTGCTTCTACCTCAACTTCATCGCCGTGCCGGTTAATTACCCTTTCCGAGACGGAAGGGGCATTCGCCTCGACATTGCCGAAAACTTCGTCTTCCGTGCGATAGCTACCGACAAGCCGATTTATCGGGACTAATCCGGAGGGCCGACGTTCCGTATTGCCGACTATGCTGGATGCAATCCAGAACTGAGGGCTTTTGGCACCTAGTCAGTTCCGATTTGCCGAGCGGTGAACTCTCCCTTGTTCTAATAGACGATCGTACCTCTGAATCCCAATCGCGTGGTCTTTAGCACGCCTTCGGCAAGGTTAAGATCGTGAGACTCTATACCCTTCTGGCGCAAGAATTCGATGAAGCGAATGATATCAGCGGCCTCAGACGTGGTGCAACGCGGCTCCAGAGCTATTATCACCGCAGCAAAGCGAGGCCCGAAGTCTGCAATAACGCCGGGAGAGACGATCCCGCCGAGTCGCGAGGAATGAATCCAAGGGCCTTCGTTCGGGCGCCACTGTGGGACACGATATATATCGTAGGGTCGTAACCTCAAGTTGAGTTCCTCCCAGGCTATCCACTGCTTCATGACTCTGTAGGCAGTCTCTCGAAACTTGTCTGTGGCGGCCAAAGTCGCTGACCAGCGAAGAGCGGGCGGCCCCAAGTAGATGTGGTGCACGTCATCGAGGACATCTGGTGCATGGTCATTTTCATCGCCATCACAAACGTCCTTGGCGTCGAGATGGGGTGTGCCCCTGAGGTGAGACAACCAGATAAGACACTGGTTAACGTTCAATGATAAATCGTTCCATTGGA
>JBEKUT010000070.1:0-21232 GCA_049514735.1 Bryobacteraceae bacterium | reverse complement strand
CTGACGGTCCCCAAGCGGATGAATACGAATCGAACGCCGCACGCAGTACGCCGTACGCTCAAAACGGAACGTCGTCGTCCGTAATCCCCGGCCCCTGATCGAAGCTCGTCTCTTCCGCAGCCGGCGCGGGCTTCGACTTCTGCTGCGCGCTCCTCGGCATGGACACCGGCTGCTGGCTAAAATCCGCGCCGCCCGGCGCTCCGCCGCCTTCGCCACGGCCGCCTAGCAGGATCACTTCATCGGCGACCACCTCGGTCATGTACTGCTTTTTTCCGTCCTTGTCGTCCCAACTACGCGTCTGCAACCGGCCTTCTACGTAGACTTGCTTGCCCTTCGTCAGGTAGTTGCCCAGGTTCTCGCTCCGCCACAGGACGACGTTCGCCCAATCGGTCTCTTCTTTCCACTCGCCCGTTTGCTGATCCTTCCAACGCCGGTTCGTGGCCACCGAGAACTTCGTTACGGCCACGCCCGCCGGAGTGAATTTGGTCTCGGCATCCTTGCCCAGATGACCCACCAGGATTACTTTGTTGACGCTTCGGCTTGCCATTGCTTCGAACTTTAACACACGCGCGGGCACGCCAAAATTTCCCGATCGGTTCGAACCCTCTGCAACATTTTCCGCCGCCGCAGGATGCACTCTATTCAAATCCCCCATTTTTGACGATCTGAGGTCCTGGTACGGGGATTGCTAAAGTACCACGGACACTGCTTCGAACGCCGCCGTAAATGGGCTATTGCGTTCGGCGCTTGTGGTTGTACAATAGAGAACACTTTGTAACGGGTGAGCATGATCGCCACTAAGGCCGTTCCGCTCGTATTCCTTGCCGTTTTCCCGGCGTCAAGCATCTTGTGCGCCCAAATTCCAATGGGTTCCAGTAGTACCGTGAACCTCTATAATACGGATCTTGCGGTGCTGGAGGCAGGCGACCCTCGCAAAGATCTCGCCTGCACCGTCACACCTGTTAAACCGCAACTCGGATTCGACCTGCGCTTCCACACCGGATACGAAGTCACCATCCCCCTCAAAGAACTGGCGGGTTCTGAAAACACGCTGAGCATCGTTTTCCGGGTCGCCCCCGCCGGCAAGAAAAACCAATATTCCTACTTTGTCCAACGCATTCATGTTCCGGCTATCGAGGAAAATCCAAAAGGCGATGCGTTCCTTCAAGGCTCCCTGCAGGTCGGCGAGGGCGAGTATCATATCGACTGGCTTATGCGGGACCGCAGCGAGCGCGTCTGCTCGTCCTACTGGGACGCCGACGCGGAGCTAGCCCCAAAAGATCGTCAAATGGCCCTCTCCATCGAGCCCGCTATGATCCGCCGCGAGGAAGGTGAACAGTTCAACGAGGAACCGCCCATCCAGCGCATCCCGGAGCAGCGGCTCAACGTGAAAGTGCTGATGAATTTCGCGCCCCAGAACGCGCTTTCGGCCACTCTTCAGCCTCTCGATACGGCCGCGCTGGTTTGGATTCTCCGCAGCATCGCCCGCGAGCCTCGCATCGGAAAATTCTCAGTCGTTGCGTTCAACATGCAGGAGCAGCGCGTGATCTACCGCCAGGCGAACGCCGATCGCATCGACTTCCCGGCGCTCGGCGATGCGCTGAAATCCCTGAATTTGGGTACTGTCGATCTCAAACGCCTCAGCGAAAAGCACGGCGATACAGACTTTCTGGGCGACTTGATCGAAAAAGAAGTCGGAACCGAGAAGGATCATCCTGACGCCTTGATCTTCGCGAGCCCCAAGGTCATGCTGGACGCCAATGTTCCTCAGGATTCTCTAAGACAGGTTGGAAACGTCGAGTTTCCCGTCTTTTACATGAATTACAACTTGAATCCACAGGCCGTGCCTTGGAAGGATGCCATCAGCCGGGCCGTCCATGCGTTCCGTGGTACCGAATACACCATTAGTAAGCCACGCGACCTCTGGTTCGCGGTCTCCGAAATGGTCTCCCGGATCGTAAAATCGAGGAACGGGAAGCCGACCGCAGCCATCTCTAGTCAGTAGGTCAATATGAGGGTTCCGATTCTGGTAGGAGTGCTCGCGGCGCTCCTGAGTATTTCCGCGCCTGCGCAAAACGTCCTGATTGCGCAGGGGAGGAACCGCGATTTCAGCAAGAGTCTGGCGCCATATGTCGTCTCACCGCAGCATGTGGTGGACTTGATGCTCGACCTTGCCGATCTTAGGCCTGGCGAAACATTATACGATCTCGGCAGCGGCGATGGCCGCGTCTTGATCACTGCCGCCCAGCATTATCGGGCCAAAGCGGTCGGCATTGAGATTGAGGAAGGCCTCGCCAGAACCTCCGAACAGCGCATCGCGAGCATGGGCTTGCAAAACATGATTCGCGTCATCCACGCGGACATGCGCACCGTGGATCTTAGCCCCGCCGACGTGGTCACGATGTATCTTATGACCGAATCGAATGAGAGCCTGAAACCACAGCTCGAACATTGTCTTCGCGCGGGCGTTCGCGTGGTCTCGCACGATTATAAGGTGCCCGGATGGAAGGCCAACCGCGAAGAGAAGGCCGAGACGTACGCCCGCGGCCACATGATCTATCTGTACATCATGCCGCCGCGGAAGTAGCGGTCTTCATAACTCCCTGCGTATCGAGCGCCCCGTTCCGTGCAAGGAGTTGTCCATGGCCCTGCGGCCGACCCAAGTGATCAAAGAATCTCGACCGTGACCGGCAGGGAGCGGAAATAGCCCGTGGTTTTTTCGACAGGTTCTTCAGGCGAGCGATAATCGACGCGCGTTACCGAGCCGGCCGCGCCTGACCCCACGACCTACGGCCGGGATTCTATACAGGCCAATAGCCGGTCTCTCAACGAAGCCGGATCGAAATGTTCCCGCTTATAAATCTCCTTGGGCCGTCCCGAGCGGGAAAATTCGTCCATTCCAAACACGCGCCGCGTATAATCGCCGGGCAGCAGGAACGGATACAGGAAGCCGTGCCACCCGTTATGCAGCGCGACCACATACTGCCGCTCTTCGTCCGATAAGATCTCGTCGGCTTTCGCCGGGTTGTTCCGCCGCAACTCCTCGAACAACTGCGGCGACGTGACTGCCAACAGCTTCACGTCGGCCCGTTCTTCGATCTGCGGCAAAATCTCCAACACGTTCGCCATCACTTGCCCACCGCTGATCGCCAGTACCAGTTTTTGCTTATGATTCTCGCGGAACGGCCTGAAAACATACGCGCCATGAATTGCTTCAATGGCCGGCGGGACTCCATTGCCTCGCTTCAACACAGGCGTGCCGGGACGCACCGCCGAGAACACCACCGGCTCGCCGCGATGCGCCGCGTGGAACAACATCTCGACCGCCTCATTCGCATCCAGCGGCTTGTACACTTTGATCCCCGGATAAGCCGTGAACAGCGACATCCAGAACAAACCATGATGCGTGGGACCGTCCTCCCCAGTCTCCGGACCGTCATGCGCCGCCAGCATGATAAAGAACGCGCTCGCACGTGGATTCACAGCGCTGTTGATCAAGGTCATGCGGACGGCGTTGGCCATCATCGGAGTGAAGACGCCATACGTCGCGAACGCCGTCATGGGCCGGAAGCCGCCCGGCAGAATATCTTGCGACATGGCGCACGACATCATTGCCATGTTTTGTTCCGCGATCCCGAAGCGCAGTCCACGCCCCAGCGGATTGTCTTTGGTGATGACGCCGTACACATTCTCCGCCTTGCCCGTAAGGATCGATTTCATGAGGTCGCCCGCACCGGCATAGAAGAACGCCGTGTGCTTCATCGCCCAGGCGAACCACGCCTCCGTAGCTTTGCGTGTGGCGACTGAATCGCCTTCCTTGAACACCAGTTCAGGAGGCAGTATGTCGGGCCGGATGAGCGCCGTGTAATCCAGCATTGGACGATCGGGAAGCGCCCGCTCCATGCGCTCCACCAACTCGTCCTCCGGCCTGATCCGTCGAGCCGCGGCGTTCAAACGTTCCATCAGGTAATCGGTTTCGCCATCCGTCAGCGCCTCAATCACCGTTTGAATATCGGCAGCGGCCTCGCCCTCCTTGCCGAGAATTCCGAAGCCGAGCCTGCGCATCGCATCCACATATTCGTTGTGACCCAGCGGCGTGCCGTGCGAGTCCGCCGTGTTCTCCAGCCGGCCGTAATATTTCCCTTTCGTGGTGTGACAGATCACCACCGTTGGCATGCCATTTTCGAAGCCCCGTGAGGCGAGCCGATAAGCATAAGCCAGCTCCAGAAAATTGTGCCCGTCCACTTCAACGATGTTCCAGCCCTGCGCGGCCCAGTGGCTCACGTACGGACACGGCATCGCTTCGGTGATGGGCCCATCGATTCCATAGCCGTTGTAATCGAGCGTGACAACGAGATTGCCCGCGCCCACCGCGGCCGCGACATTGCGAGCCTCGTAGCTCATGCCCTCTTCGGTCTCGGCATCGCCGGCGATCACGAACGCTTTGGTCGCGAGCCCGCAGGAGCGATGCAGGACCGCGAATCCCAGACCCGCGGAGAATCCGTGTCCTGACGAGCCCGTCGATGTATCGGCCAACGCGTAGTGGGATTCCACGTGGCCGCTCGGACCGTCGAGCGTTCGGAATTTCGCCAGTTGCTCGGGATACACCGCCGCGCCCGCCGCATCGTTTCCCATCCGGATACCTTCCCGCCGCAGCGTTTCATAGATCAGCGCCAGCACGGCATGGAATAGCGGCGAGCAGTGTCCCGCCGACCAGACCACGCGGTCCCGTCCGGGATGTTTGGGATGCCGCGCGTCGAAGCCCAGTACGCCGCTCGCGAGCAGCGTCAGCACCTGTTCCACTTTCGAGGACGACCCTCCCGGATGTCCCGACCTCGCCCCGTCCACGGCGGCAAACAGCAACCCGCGCACAACGCGACAGAGCGCCGTCAATTTTTGCTCGTCGATTTCCGGCAGGGGTTCGAGACTCAACCCGCGCAGGTCAAGATAAGCGCCATGTGGGGCCTCGAACTGCAGGCGTTCGGGCGCAACGTAACGGAGCGCCTCCAGGCCATCTTTCTCGAGAACGTTGATCTTCGAAGTGGCGACGGACATAGGACCTCCACGATCCGGTGGTGGCCCCTTGCACTCGTTGCTCTTATTCTACTGCAACTGAAGTCTCGACGTACCGGGAAACCCGCTCGCAACGGTGCGATACTGGATTCGCGCCAACCATCCTCAAGGTGGGGCCGTATCGCTTCTATTTTTCAGTCATGAGCCCAATGAGCCGCCTCATATCCATGTGGACCGCGAACGTCAGTCGGCAAAGTTTTGGCTGAACCCGGTCGCGCTGGCCAGAAACCTCGGCTTCGGGCCGGCCGAGCTTAGCCGAGTTCTAAGGACAGTGGCACAGAATCGCAACTTGTTGTTGGAGAAATCGCATGAACGCTTCCCAAATTAATTCCGGAGAACGTGTACGAGATGTACATGTCACAGAGGAGACCCTCGCTGTGGATCTCGCAGATGGGCGCACGATCATCGTTCCGCTCGCGTGGTATCCCCGGCTCTTGAACGCGAGCATGGAACAGCGGTCTCACTGGAAAATTAGTGGAGCAGGATTTGGAATTCACTGGCCGGAGATCGACGAAGACTTGAGCACGGAAGGCCTGCTCCGCGGTGCTCCTGCCGCCGCGGAACCGGCTCGTTCAAGTTCTGAACGTTGATTTTCGAGTCTGCTACTCCAACCGGATCGTCTTCCCCGTCCGCGCCGATTCCCGCGCCGCCGTCAAGATCTCTGTCACGATCATATTGTTCTCGAGCGACGAAAGCCCCGACGGTTTGATCTTCTCCCGCACCACCGCCGCAAGGTACGACACCGAATCCTGCGCATCCAGCGGCAGCGGCTGCAGCGTCTGCGATTCCGCCAACGAACTTCAGGATCGCAATCGGTGCATCACGGCGATGTCGTCGATGACGGTGATCCCCATCTTGCGAAGGTATGCGCCCGCAGGGTCCTCAAAAAAATCTTCGTCCGTTGTGCAGAGTACGTCCGCTTCGCCGACAATCGCGGTCTGCATAGAACTTGAGCAATCGCGGATAGCGAAGCACTCTCGCCAGTTCGTGCAGCAGCTCGTTCGACAGCAAGAGCGTGTGCTCATTCTCGACGATGGTTATCAGCAGATCTCTGGCCAGACCTTGTGAGTTCTCGTTGGCACGCACAAGGATGGTGTTGTCGAGGACGACTTTCACTGATGCGGGCGGTATCCGGGCCTAGAGCTGCGGATTGCCTCCGTCAGGATTTCCTCAGCCTCTTCCGGCGAGCCGGACCCACGGCGGGTACACTTCGGCGAAGTGGCGCCTCAGCTCCGCCGCATGCTCCTGCTTCCTCTGGCCGGAAAGCAGCGGGGGCTCTATGGCGCGAATGCTGATGGCTTCGTTCTCCAGCACGCGGCGTCCAAGCAGGCTTTCGATGACGGCCTTCTGGTCGGGAGAAAGATCTTTGGCACTGCGGATCATCGGATGGCGCCTTTCTTCATTATGAACAATTCGATTCTCTGGTTTGCTACTCCAACCGGATCGTCTTCCCCGTCCTCGCCGATTCCCGCGCCGCCGTCAGAATCTCTGTCACGATCATATTGTTCTCAAGCGACGACAGCCCCGCCGGTTTGATCTTCCCACGCACCACCGCCGCAAGGTACGAAACTGAATCCTGCTCATCCGGCGGCAGCGGTTCCAGCGTCTGCGATTCCTCTTTCGCCGCGCTTCCGAGCCGCACCCGAAGCTGGTCGCCCTTAATCGCCACAGCCTGCCCATGCCGCGCGTAAACCTCAAAATCTTTGCGGTCGAACGGCCAGTTCCACGACGCCTGGATAATTCCTTGCGCGCCCGGATACTGGATCAGAACGGTCGCCTGATCGTCAACCCGTCCATAAATTTGCGGCTTGATCGTCTGCGTCAACGCCGTTACGGCAATCGGGCGCTGGTTGTCCATCATCCAGGTCATCAGGTTCGCGCCGTAACAACCAAAGTCGAACAACGCACCCGCACCGTTCTTCTCCGGGTCGGTGAGCCATCCAAGAAACTCCGGCCCCACGCCAATCTCCTTCGGCCCCGGATGCCCATCCATCGCGACCATCTTCACGATGCTCCCGCCCGCGCGCTGTTCCTTGAAGATTTTGTACATCGCAGCGTGGCTCCGGTACCACGTGGTCTCGTAATTCACAATCACCTGAATGCCGCTTCGCGCCGCCGCGCTCTGAATTGCCCGCGCATGCTCCATCGAAACCGCCAGTGGTTTTTCCATCATCACGTCGATGTGCTGCCGGGCGCACGCCTCCACTACCATCGGATGGTCGAAGGTGCTGGTGAAACTCGCCACTGCTTCGGGCTTCACGCGGTCGAGCATGGCCGCAAGATCCGTGAAGAAAATGTCGTTCGTGAAGCCGTACTTCTGCGCGTACATATGTTGCAGAGCAATGTCCGGATCGAACACGCCGACAATCTGAACATCGGTTCGATGCTGCACGGCTTTAAAGAATCCGTCCACATGACCGTGAACCAGGCCCGCAATCGCGAGCCGCAAGGGTGCGCCCGATACACTCAAGAGCGCGGCACACGCCAGAACGGAAGAACGAAGAAGTAAACTCATGATGTCGTTTACCAGGGTACAGCTTCCCTGGCCGCGTGTTCTAATATGAAACTGATGAAACACCTGCCGCTACTCAGTCTCACTTTCGCACTCTCCTCCGCTGTCGCGTGCGCACAATACAAAGCCGAGCCGGCCGGTCCGCCGCCTTCCGATCTTGCTCCCGCCATCGCCGGCGCACTCGAAAAAAACGGCACTAAAATCACGAATAACGGAGCCGCGTATTGCGAAATTTGGTTCCGGTCGAGCAAGCCCACGGGCGGCAAGAACGCCAGCGAAGAAGCAGTCACGCTCCCCAGCATTCCGCAGGGGGCGCTGCTCGCGGTCATCCGCTTCGACGGCAAGGGAGCGGATCGCCGCGGTCAGAACATCAAGCCCGGCGTCTACACGCTGCGCTACAGCATGATGCCCGTCAATGGCGATCATCAGGGCGCCGCTCCACAGCGCGATTTTATGTTGATGGTGCCCGCGGCCGACGACAAGGATTTAAATGCCGCGCCGGGCTTCGACACACTCGTCGACATGAGCAAGAAGGCCTCCGGAACGCCCCACCCCGCGGTGATCAGCCTCTGGAAGGCCGACGACACGAAGACCGGTTTCTCGCAGCAAGGCGACGACTGGGTGATTCAAACCAAGCTCGGTGACACGCCGATCGCTGTGATTCTGATCGGCATGGCGGCAAGTTAAGAGATAGGCCGTAGCCGAGCCGCGGGCCGGGAGGGTCCGTGAAATAATCGGCATCCTGCGCTCGGTAACCCTCGCGGCTCTGCAACTCTGTCCAACCTGTTCTGAGTGTTACCGAGCCGCGCGCGTCAGTGAGCGTAACGAACGGGATTATTTCACACGCGCGGCAGGGAGCGGCTGCCCGCAAACTAGCATAAAATAGGGATTCCAATGCACAAAGCAACCCTGGCTGTTGCCTTCCTTCTGGCCTCGACTGCCCACGTCAACGCCCAATGGATTCCGCTCAATCCCGTTCAATCCGTCGAGAAGCAGGCTCACGGGCTGCTGTTGACCATGCAGAAAGGCGTCCTCCGCCTGGACGTCTGCACGCCTTCTATAATCCACGTCCTCTACTCGCCGACCGCGTCATTTCCAACTCGTCCCGATTACGTCGTAACGAAAACGGCCTGGCCCCCCACAGACTGGACCACGCAAGTCACTGCTGAAAACGTCGAGCTGACCACATCCGCCGTGAAGGTGACCGTTAGCAAAAAAGACGGCGTCATCACCTACACCGACAGCAAAGGTAACAAGCTCCTCCAGGAAGGTCCCAAGAAAATGACGCCTGCCAAAGTGAACGGCGAGGAGACTTACCAGGCCGAAGATTCCATCAGCATTTACGGCTCGCGCGAGGCCCTCTACGGCTTAGGACAACATCAAGCGGGCGTCTGGAATTATCGCGGCGAATCGGTGGATGTCTCGCAGGAGAACACCAACATCGCCGTACCGATGCTGCTGTCGACCAACGGCTACGGCATCTTCTGGAACAATACCTCGCGAACGCGTTTCGACAACCGCTTCGTCCATTACCTCTACATCAGCTCCGAAGTCGCCGACACCATCGATTACTACTTCATCTACGGACCCGAGTTCGATCGCATCGTTGCCGCCTATCGCGAGCTCACTGGAACCGTTCCAATGTTCGGGAAATGGGCCTATGGGTTCTGGCAGTGCAAGAATCGCTACCGCTCCCAAGCCGAACTGCTCGAGGTAGCCCACAAATACCGCGAGTTGCACATCCCTGTCGACAACATTGTGCAGGACTGGTTCTGGTGGACCAAAACCGGCGAGTTTGTCTTCAACAAGAATTATCCCGACCCTAAGGAAATGCTCGACGACCTGCATCGCAATCATTTCCACCTGATGGTTTCCATCTGGCCGTTCTTCTATCCCGGCACTCCGACATATCAAGACATGGACAAGCGCGGTTTCTTCATCGACCGCACTAACGCACCGGCATTCCATCCCCAGGGCACCGCCGTCTATGACGCGACAAATCCCGCCGCGCGGGCCTATTACTGGAACCTCGTCGATAAATCGCTCTTTAAAATCGGCGTCGATGCCTGGTGGGAAGACACTACAGAGCCCGAGACGGAGGCCATCGAAGAGAACGTTCTGCTGCACAACAAGCTCGCAATCGGCAGCGGGGCGCGTTACGCGAATATCTTTCCGCTCATGGCAAACTCCGCCGTTTCGGAGGGTCAGCGCAAGGAATCGGATCGCAAGCGCGTCTTCATTCTTTCGCGATCGGCCTTCGCGGGAAGCCAGCGCTACGGCGTCACGGCCTGGTCGGGCGACATTCTCTCCGATTTCGAAAGCTTCAAGCGCCAGATTCCGGCCGGTCTGAATTTCGAACTTTCCGGCATTCCCTACTGGACCACCGATATTGGGGGCTTTATTTCGGGCGGCGATTTGAACGACCCGAAGTATCGCGAATTGTTCGTGCGCTGGTTCCAGTACGGCGCCTTCTGTCCCATCTTCCGCGTGCATGGGACGCGCACTCCCGATCACAACGAGCTCTGGTCTTACGGGCCGGAAGTGCAGGCCATTCTCACGAAATACGACCGCCTGCGCTACAGCTTGATGCCGTACATCTATTCGCTGGCGTGGAAAACGACGAACGAAAACTACACGCCCATGCGTCCGCTGGTGATGGATTTCCGCACCGACGTCCGCGCGCAAAACATTGGCGACCAGTTCATGTATGGTCCGGCGTTTCTGGTTAATCCTGTGACGGAACAGGGCGCGACCGAGCGGCATCTTTATCTGCCCGACGCGCAATGGTACGGCTTCTGGGATGGCAAGCTCGTGCAAGGTGGCCGCGCCATCGATGCTCCCGCGCCTCTCGATCGCATGCCGTTATATGTGCGCGCCGGTTCTATCGTCCCCTTTGGACCCGACGTCGAATACGCGTCCGAGAAGCCCGCCGATCCCATCGAACTGCGCGTCTACCCCGGCGCGAACGCCGACTTCACGCTGTATGAAGATGAGAACGACAACTACGATTACGAGAAAGGTGTTTACGCGACGATTCCCATGCATTGGGACGATGCGTCGAACACGCTGACGATCCGCGATCGCAAAGGGAGTTTCCCTGGCATGCTCCAGTCGCGAACGTTCAATGTGATGTTTGTCGATACCGGCGCTTCGCGGAACGTTCCTTACTCTGGAAAGAGCGTTTCAGTCAACAGATAGTGGCTTTTGACGAATCAAGCGTTTCGGTGTGGGAGGGCACGTGTAATCGCGGCTGATACCGTCGATGCCTTTGGGGGTCCAATAGAGGCGCAGTCTAATCTGTGTCTCAGCCCCATGATCGCCACATGCCCAGTCCAAAACATCTATCGGTCCCGATGCTTTGAGAAGAGCCTCCCACTCGTGCTCACGCAAGCACAGCGGCGTCCCAGGACGTGAAGCGGCGCCGAATACATGCTGTCTTGCATTACTCCGGGACAGCCCTACCACGACACCGTTCGTATGTCCACGCGGTCCGGCGCCAGTCTGCAAGTAAAACGCGGCCGCCTTTCCATCGTGACCATGATCGCCGAAATGCATAGTTTGAACGATCAGCCGCTTACTAACGAGAATCGTGAAGTCCAGCGGGAGCAGCGGTGAAGAATGGCGTTAGATGTAGTCGGTCGAACTGCCTTCCGTTACGGAGCCGTACAAGAGACAAATCGCCGGTTTCCCCGTTAGCAAAACCGATACAGGGGCAAGTCAGCGAGTCCTCGCTAGGTTCACAGGCTCGTTTAGGCGCCACCGCCCATTGCAGCCGCCACGTCTCGCTCAACCCGTCCACAACAACCGTCTGCTCTTCCCGCACCAACGCGCTCGGATATTCCGCAACCCGCACCGGTTTCGCCTGCTGTCCCAATGCGGTCAACACTGCAAAAATCGCGAGACTAATCGTTCTCATCTCACTCGGACCACCCCACCGGAACCTAGACTTGAGTCGCGAAAACTTCGCCAGGAGAAGCGCCCGGCGACCTCCTCAATCGAAGCACAAAGCACACGACTTCATATTCGGAGTCTACACCGGCGGTACAAGAGCTAGAATAGATCAAATGAGCCCAACGTCGCTCATGACATTTGCAGAGTTCGAGCGTCTCCCCGAAATCGAAGGGAAGCGGGAACTGCTCGAAGGCGAAATCACAATAACGCCTCCACCAGAACTGGCTCATTCGCGAATAGCCAGGCAGATCCTCTTCTTATTCTGGGCTCGACTGGACAAGAGTCGTGTGTGGCCGGATCACACCGGATACCGAATCGCCCAGGGATGGATCGAACCGGATGTGAGTGTGAGTTGGCCCGATCAGCGCCGCGATGAGAAGTACTTCTTGGGCTCTCCCATGATCGCCGTCGAAATTCTCTCGCCCGGAGAAGAAATCGATCGCAAGCTGACGCTTTACTTTGCCGAAGGCGCGTTCGAAGTTTGGGTCATCCACGCCAAGCGAAAAGCGATGACTGTATACTCGAACCAGAACGATCAAGTGATTCGTCTTGTGGTGGACCGCGAGTATCGCTCCGAGGCTGCACAAGCCACCTTCTCCGTGACCGAGATTTTCGAGTAGAGTGCCAACCCGAGCCATTCATCGGAGACACTGGGGCGATGCCTCGGGCACACTGACGATCGGAGACAGCAACGGGAGTTTCCCGGGCATGCTGGAGTCGCGGACGTTTCGGGTGGTGTTCGTGGATACGCTAGATCCTAAGTTGAATATCGATTATCTCGGTGGACGGGCGAGGCGTTTCTGCAACCAGTAGACAACAACTGAACAAAACGGTCTCAAATTAATAGCGCTGGATTCACCTTTCCAATCTCGAAGCCGCTTTAGTCGAGCTGTTCCACCGGATATCGGGTCCGGGAATGCCAATGCTCGATTTTCATAGCCTGCCCATCGGCCCGAATTCGCGAAAGGCAATAACAGCAAAGCCCGCGCCGATCGGCAACCAACGAAATTCGCAATTCGTCTTTGTTTGCGTAATTTTGCGTAATTGTCGAAGCCGGCATGAGCGGAGTTGCGATGTTGAGTGAGGCTTACCGGCTCGATGCCCTTGTGAATCGTCCCTATAAACTGGATTCAAGGAAGCTCATCAGACCCCGCGCTCGCGTGACCCCCGGATCATCCGGACCTAGCCGAGTCTCAACTTGGGGCAACAACGGCCGCGCGGCGTCGAAATCTTCTTTGTCGATCGAGTGGAACAGTCGCCGTAAGAGAGCGTTGACGGAATCGTTTCGCGCCGGTGTGTCCATCAATTCTTCCAAGACGCGGCTGGAATCGATACCGAAGGAACGCTCGGGTGTCGTCACCTTATTATCGTCATTATCGTCAAGCGCTCGAATTTCCTCTGAACGCAACTCCCCAATTACCTGCGGCGAATGAGACGTGCATACGAACTGGATACCCGGAATTCTCTCCGGCGCCATCTCGCGTATAGATGTCCTTCACGAACGCCAACGCTTCTCTCGACTCCATATTGCTCGTGCGCTTGCCATTTGCCCGGATCTGTCGTGTCCATGTAACCGGCTCGTGCTCGCCAATCCGGCCTGTCGCCTGCACTCGGACCGGACGATACTCACGAAATTGAACACGATCGCCCTTGCTTTCCGGTTCAAGCCGGATTTCGGTCGCGAAAATCTTACGGCGGCTGCCGGCGAGCGCCGAGTCCGGGGGGTCCAGCAGCCATAAACCAGCGGCCACCGCGAGGGCGTCGAGCACCGTGGTTTTGCCCGCCCCATTTTCACCTATGAATAGCGTGAAGTTCGGATGGAGGTCGAAAGCCAGCCGAGAAAACCCCTTGAAGTTCTCGACCTCTAGCCGGTCAATTCTCATGATTCAATGACTAGGGTAGTCGGTGTTTGGCACTTGTACCAGGGCACTGCCGGGCAGAATCGGTTTCCCGCACGGCGGCGAATCGTTTCCGTTCAAGGAGCCGCCAGATCTACGAGCTGGAAAGAACTCGAAGCTTGCCCAACCGGCGCCTCAACTGAGTCACGAAAACCTCGCCGTGAGATCGCCGAGCCACCTCAGAAGGCGATGCGGGTTCAAAAAACGCCGCCACGCTTCAATAAGGTTGGCGCGCGCTTCTTCAATCGCAGCGCTTTCGCTGACAATGTCGAACTCAGAGCACAGCGCGACAAATCCGCAGTCCTCACGTCCGATGATTGCAGTCAAGCGCTGTGCCGACTTCATACCCTGAGTCTACCGCCCGGAAATGAAAGGCTTATTTCCTCAGAATGCAACGTAGATTGAATACGGCAAGCGGCGTGCATTCCGATTGCTAGCCCATGCCCACCATTGAAACCAAATACTTCGGAACCATGCCCTGCGGCGAAGAATCCTGTTTCGATTTTCCCTCCGGAATCCCGGCTTTTGAAGACGAACGGCGCTTTCTGCGGCTCGAGGATCCAGCCTACCATCCCTTGCTGTTCCTGCAGAGCACCACCACGCCAGCGCTTTGTTTCATCGCGATGGAGGCGCTTGCGGCCGATCCGGATTATAAATTGTCGGTGATTCCGGAAGACCTCGCGGCGCTCGATCTTCCCGCCGGCCGCCAGCCGCGGATCGGCTCCGAAGTCCTGGTATTGGCGCTGCTGTCGATTCGCGAAAATGCACCTGCCACCGCCAATTTATTGGCGCCAATAGTCATTAACGTGGCGACTCGCCAAGCGCTGCAGGCCATCCGGCATGACAATCTTTATTCTTACGAGCAGTCCGTGGCGGCCCTCACCCCGCTCACGCGCCGAAAACCGGAGGAGTGTCCATGTTGATTCTCAGGCGCAAGGCGGGCGAGACGTTGCTGATTGGGGACAACGTCGAAATCGAAATCCTCGAAACCGCTAATTGGGGAGTAAAGGTGGGAATACGGGCGCCTAAAGAAGTCTCTATTCTGCGCAAAGAACTGAAAATCACGCGCGAAGCCAACTGCGCGGCAGCGCGCGACGTCCGCATCGCGGACTTACCCGCGACTCTGCAAATTTTTTCCTCATCGCACTCATACAAACCTGGCGCCCCCCGATAAGGCCAGTTAGAACCTTCGGGGCGTCATAGACACCACGGGCGAAAAGGAACTTCCGCCCGGGTTCATTCAAGGAGAGAAATTAATGCCTTTTAGTATTAATACCAACGTCGAATCTTTGCAGGCGCAAAACTACCTGCAGACCAGCACCGCCTTCCAGAACAAAACCATCAGCGAGGTCACCTCCGGTCTGCGCATTACGCAGAGCGGCGACGACGCGGCCGGTTTAGCCATTGCCAACGGTTACCAGGCCCAAGAAGCCGTGCTGACGCAGGGCCTCCAAAACGCCACCGACGGTCAGAGCCAACTGCAGATCATGGATGGCGGCATGAGCAACATTACACAACTGCTCGACCGCGCCAGCACGCTGGCTTCGGAATCGGCCACCGGGACGTTCACCGGAAGCCGCGATGATCTCAACACAGAATTCCAGAGCGTGCTTGGTGAAATCGACCGGCAGGCGCAGGCGATTGGCCTCAATACCGGCGGCGAATTTGCGAAAAATCTCTCCGTCTTCATTGGCGGCGGTACCGCGAGCGGCAACATCAACGCCATCAGTGACGGATCGGTTTCCGTAAACCTCAGCCAGTCTACCGTGGACAGCGCCAGTTTGGGACTACAAGGCGTTCAAGCCATCGGCACCACCGGAACCGATATCGGTACCGGATCGGGGTCTACCAGCGTCTCCAACATATTGGCCAACGCCACGAATGCGGCCTCCGAAACAACCCCCAACACGACTACTTTTTATCTCAAGGGACCGGGATTCTCAGGTCAGGGCGTAGCCATTGCGGTAAACACCAAGAACATCGGCGACACGTCCGACCTGGTGGGCGCGATTAACTCCGCCATCCAGGCAGCGGGAAATAACGGTACGCAACAAGGTACCGCGCTGGCCAATGCCGGCATCACGGCATCGGTGAATACCGACGCAGCCGGGCGTCAGCAGTTGACCTTCAACTCCAGCGTCGCGGCGTTTCAGGTGCAGGCGGGAGACCAGACGGCGAATGCGTTGCTGGGCAACTTCAGCCCTCTGAACGCGGCTGCGACGGGCACCGACACGCAGTCCACCTTAAATACCACCGCCGCCGGCACTATCGGCTTCCAGTTCGACGGCAGCGGCCAGACCATCAACGTCACTACCATCCCAACGGGCGCCGGCTCCACCAAGACGGCCATCGTAAACGCCTTGAACGCCAACGGCAATTTCCATGCGGCTGGTACGGCTTCTCTCAATGGCAGTCAAATCGTAATCACTTCCAATAACAATACGTCGAGTTCCGCTGTCACGGCAGTCGACGGCGGCGCGGGCTCCTTGTCGGAGCTGCTCGGTCTCACTACCAACGGCAACGTCACTACCGCGGCCGGGTCGCCCTCCACCGGCGCAACTCTGACGACTTCGGTCCAGGGGTCTTCGGTAACGGGCCTGGGCTCCACTCAATTCACCGCGGCGAACGCCGGCAACATCCAGGTCCAGTTCAGCGGCGCCGGGCTGAGCAGTCCCGTCACAGTCTCGGTCGCGGCCACGGCGGGCGAATCCCTCACCTCGGTGGTCAGCGCTTTGAACAGCCAGGTGTCCTCCAACTCCGCTTTGGAAGGGGCTGGCATTACGCTCTCTCCGACATCGAACTCCTTGGACGGCAATCATCAGTTGTTGTTCACCAGCTCGAGCGGGCAGGCCTTCAATGTCGCCGTCACCGGCGATACCACCAATCAGCTCGGGTTCGGCTCGTTCCAGGCCGGACAAGGCGGAGCCTTCGATTATTCCACTCTCACAGGAAGCACTTACAACGCCGGCACAGCCACTACGCAAGGCACCACGGCGGGCAACGCGACCCTGCAGTTCTCAATCAACGGGCAAGCTTCGACGGCCAACGCCATTGCGGTTAACCTCAGCACGCTTCCCGGCGCAACGGCGGCAGTCGCGACCGGAACGCAGACGATCGCGAACCCCATCACCATCAGCGCTGCGGGCGGAGTGGCCGCCTCATTGCAGGCCGGATCTCCGGTTGCTGCAACGACGACGGTCGGGGGGACCGATTCCGCGGTTGCAACAGTAGGCAGTTTGGCTGCTGGAACGGCGACCATAGGTGCGCTTGTTAATGCGGCAGCCACCTTAGGCGCGCCCGTTGCCGGAACCGCGACTTTAACCACCAACGTGGCCGCGCAGACTACCATCGGCGGTCTGACGGCGGCATCGACGACGTTTTCGAACACCGCTGCCGCAACGGCGTCGTTTGGCGGTGTCAATGCGACTTTGACTTCGGGAGCCGTTAACGCCGCCTTGACTTTCACCGCGGCTGCGGCCGGAACCCCCGGTAACAGCATTACCGTTGCGCTAGTGAATGGCGGCAACAGCCAGTCTCTGAGCTCCACCGTAGTAGGCAATGTGATTACGGTGAATCTAGCCACGAGCAATGTCGGGGCTGTTACTTCCACGGCCAGCCAAGTGGCTAGTTACTTGGAAGACCAAAGCTCTTTTACGGCTCTGGCTTCGGTCACGGCAGGGGGCACCGGCGCTAGCGCCGTCGTCGCCGCCGCTGCGACGGCCCTCGCGGGCGGCACTACCGCCTCCGGGTTGAGCATCACCGCTAAAACACCCGGCACGGCCGGTGACGCCATTAATGTCACATTCCAGCATGCGGGTAACAATTCCACCCTCAGCGCTACAGTAACCGGCAACAACGTGGTGGTGAATCTGGCAACCGGCGGCACTGGCCTTACTACGTCCACTGCGACTCTAGTGAACGCCTACTTGAACACCTATGCACCTTTCGAGGCCATCGCAACTTCCGCCTTAACGGGCGCCGGGACCGGCATTGTCCCCGATTCGGTGGCCACAAATCTCACCGGCGGTGGCGATGCCGCGGCAGCGTCATTCGGCGGCGCGCTCACTGCGTCTTTGAATTTGGGAGGCACCGGCAATTCCGGGTTGAATTTCACCGCTGCCGCTTCCGGTTCGGGCGGCAATGCCTACACCGTTCAGTTGGCGCAATCGGGGAACAACACTGCCCTCGGTGTCACCGTCGCAGGCAATGTAATTACCGTGGCCTTGGCCACGAACGGTACCGGGTCGGTCACTTCCACCTCAGCCGACGTGGCCGCTTATTTGACCGGCCAAAGCGCTTTCACGGCTGTAGCGTCGGTGGCGGCAACCGGTGACGGCAGCGGCCTGGTCGCCAACGCCGCCGCGACGAATCTCGCGGGTGGCGGCAACTCCGGGTTGACCATCACCGCCGCTACCCCCGGCGCGGCTGGCGACGCCATTAATGTCACCTTCCAGAGTTCGGGTAACAGTTCCACCCTCAGCGACACGGTAACCGGCAACAACGTGGTGGTGAATCTGGCAACGAACGCCAGCGGGGTTGCCACATCCACCGCGGCCCAAGTAAACACCTTGTTGGGCCTCGACTCAAATTTCACGGCTATCGCAACATCCTCTTTAACGGGAGGTAATGCCGGTGACGGCGTTGTCGCCGCTTCGGCGGCCACCAATCTGACGGGCGGCGCCGCTCCGTCGTTAACGTTCACCGCAGCCACACCCGGCGTGCCTGCCAGCCCTATCACAGTCTCGTTAGCTGCTAATGCTGCCAATCAGGCTCTGGGCGTCTCGGTAACCGGCTCCGCTATCACGGTAAATCTGGCCACCGACGCCAACGGGGTGGTCACTTCCACCTCCGATCAAGTGGCGGCTTACCTGGCTGGCCAAGCCTCTTTCACGGCCCTGGCGAATGTCACCGCAGGCAGCGCCAACGGGATAATCGCCGCTCACGGTGTTACGTCGCTTACCGGCGGCGACAATTCCGCGTTGACTTTTACCGCAGACGCAACCGGCACGGCTGGAAATAACATCAACGTTACATTCCAGCATTCCGGCAACAGTTCCTCCCTCGGCGCCTCGGTAACCGGCAACAACGTTGTGGTGAACTTGGCAACCGATGCCAACGGAAACATCACTTCCACGGCCAACGCGGTCTCGGCTTATTTAGCGACCCAAAGCAGTTTCACGAATCTGGCTTCGGTCACTACCGCCGTTGGCGGGGGCACCAGCCTGGTCGGCGATACGGCGGCGACGAATCTCGCCGGCGGCGGCGTTGCCGCTTTAGACTTCACCGCGGCAGTAACCGGAACGCTCCTCCATACCCCCACCGTTGCACTAGTGAACGGGGGCGACAGCCAATCCTTGGGCGTGACGGTTAGCGGCGTGAACAACAACGTCATTGCGGTCAATCTGGCCACCGACGCCAACGGGAATGTCACTTCCACCGCATCTCAGGTAGCCACTTATCTGGCCGGCCAAGCCGCCTTCACGACTTTGGCAAATGTCAGTGTTGCGAGCGGCGGCAACGTCATCGTCGGCGCGGCGGGTGCGACCACCCTCGCGGGCGGCGGCGATCCGGCGTTGACCTTCACCGCGGCGACAGGCGGCACTGGCGGCAACAGCACTACCGTTCAACTGGAGCACTCCGGCGACAACTCCTCGCTGGGCTTTTCGGTTAGCGGCAACAATATTGTGGTGAATCTCGCCACCGACGGCAGCGGGAATATCCTTGCCAGCAACACCGCAACTACGGTGGCTAACTATTTGCAGGGTCAAAGCTCATTCACGGCTCTGGCCAACGTTGCCGTAGCGGCCAGCGGCACCGGCGCATCCGTGGTCGCTGACGTCGCGCAGACCACTCTCGCCGGCGGCGGCCATCCGCAGTTGACCTTCACCGCGGCCACCCCCGGCACACCTGCGTTCCCCCTTACCGTTACGCTCGCGGCGGCCGGCAACAACACCGCCCTCGGCGTCACGGTCACCGGCGCGCACAGCAACATAATTACAGTGAATCTGGCTACCAACGCCACCGGTGCGGTCACTTCGACTGCATCCCAAGTGGCGTCCTATTTAGCCGGTCAAAGCGCTTTCACGAATCTCGCGAGCGTCGCGGTAACTAGCGGGGGCGGCGTCATCGTCCCAGCCGCGAGTACAACCACTCTCACGGGCTACGGCAATAATTCATTGACGTTTACGTCCGCCGCAGGCGGCACAGCCGGCGACGCCGTCAGCGTGGCACTCACGAATTCGGGCCCCAGTTCCGCTCTCGGCTACTCTGTCAATGGCAACGCCATTACGGTCAATCTGGCCACCGACGCCAACGGGAATGTCACTTCCACCGCGGCCCAAGTGGCGGCTTATCTTACCGGCCAAGCCGGTTTCACGGCTGTGGCATCGGTCACGGATACGGCCGGCGGCACCGGTATTGTCGCGCCAACGTCAGCGACGAATCTCGCCGACGGCGGGACTACCGCTTTGCAGTTCACCGCGGTCACACCCGGCTCTTCAGGCGACAACATATCCGTTCAGTTCGCGCACAGTGCCGACAACGCCTCGCTCGGTTACACCGAAAGCGGCAACGCCATTACGGTGAATCTGGCCACCGATGCGAGTGGCAACGTCACTACTACGGCGGCAAACATTGTGAGCCTGCTCACCGGCAATAATCTGGTCACGGCCTCCTTAGTCCGCGGCGATGGCGCTCACGTGGTTTCGAATCAGGCTCAGACGTCACTCACCAACGGCGGCGACGCCGGCTTGACGTTCACCTCCACAACTCCGGGCACCTCCGGCAACCTCGATACCATCGCTCTCGTGAATACGGGAGACAGCGGCGCGCTCGGGGTCGCGGTGGGCGGCAACGCCACCACCGGCTACAACTTTGTCGTGGATCTCGCGACCGATGCGAGCGGGAATATCACTTCCACCGCCAACGACGTTGCGAGTCTGTTAAACACAAACGCCAATACCTCGGGTCTGATCAGCGTCGGAACGGTAGGTTCCGGAACCAACGTTGTCTCTGCTCTCAGCCAGACCAGTCTCGCGGGCGGCGGGCTTTCCGGACCCGACACCAACAACCAACTGAATCTGAGCGTGAGCGGGCAATCCTATAATGTCACCTTGGCCTCCGGCGCCAATGTCACGCTAGGCAGCATCGCGAACCAGATTAATAACACGGGCAACTTCGCCAGCAATGCGACAGCCACCGTGCAGAACAATCAACTGGTAATCACATCCACACTCACAGGCGCCGGCGCATCGGTACAAGTAGAAGCGGGCAGCGCCAACAGCACGCTGGGTCTGGCGGCCGGCTCCACCTACGGCACTTCGGCCACCGGCAGCGATATCGCGAACTACCTCAACCAGCAGTTCGCCTCCAACCAGGTTCTGCAGAAAGCCGGCCTGACGGCCAACTTCGCAAACAACCAACTCACGGTCGCCTCCAACAACGGCACTAATTTCCGCGTTAACGAAATCGCGGGCTCGGCGGCAACGTCCGCCCAACTGGTGGGATCGGCCCTGTTAGGTTCGCAGGCCACCTCGGCGGTGGTACAGGGAAGCGGGGCCGCCAGCTTCACCTTTGGCACTGCCCAAACCTTGAGCTACACGGTCGGGGGCACCACTCAGAACATCAACTTTGGTATCGGGACCTATTCGAAACAACAGGTCCTCGATGCGATCAACTCGCAGTCCACTCTTTCCACCGCATCGCTCGATACCACTACCGGCGACATCCAGGTGGTGGCGAAGGCCACCGGACAAGGCGCTGGCTCCATCGTTGTCGGCAATATCATCGCGAGCACCGC
>JBEKUT010000069.1:0-21904 GCA_049514735.1 Bryobacteraceae bacterium | reverse complement strand
CGATGCCGCCGTGGAGTTTTCCGTCGCAGGAGAAATGGCCCAACCCGTCGATGTGCGTGCCGACGTGGGTGCCCATCGAAATGGCGTCGGCCGATGAGCTGATTCCATGCTTGGTGACGAGGTCGCCATGCTTTTTTGTGAGTCCGAAGAGGAATGGGGGATGCGTCGGGTAATGCGGCATGCCGGTGAAGTAGGGCTGGCCAAGATCGTAGACTTTGGATTTTTGGAGCTGTTCGAAAAGGGTGTTCACGGGAAAGAGTAGAACATAAACTGGGGAGTGCGTGCGCGTTCCAGCCATCGCCTTTGAACATGGCGGTTACGAGTTGCTTCCGCATCTGTAATGGCCCGTGGAGTTGCGGGCTCAGTGACCCGTCATCATATCGCCGCTGGGGATATGTGAGGCGGGATCGACGGATGTAGAATCGACTTGGGTGTGGGCACGAATGGTTCGGTCTCCATTACTGGTCTGCTAAACTAAGACTACCGTCAGTACCGCAACGCTTATCTTGTCAAGCTGCAGCCGTGTTGCTTTGAGAGACTCGTGCCCAACTCCCGAAAATGCTGCTCCGCCTTGTCCCCAGAATTGAACTGAATATAAGGCAGGGCAGAATCGCTCGCTTTGACGCCAGCGATGTTTATGGACAAACCTGTGATATTCACCGCCAGAATGGTGTGCGACATGTTGTGTATCGGAAATCTGTACCTCAGGGCTCAACGGCACGCCACAGCGATGGATCGTTCAAGTTAACGCTGCGTTCGAAGGTAAGGAAACAGCGGCGGATTCGAGGCGCGGTTACGATTCTAAGACTGATCGCCGTTCTGGCGTCCGGTGCCGTGAGTGGATCGACGCAGCCGGGCGGAACGCCGCATTGGACTGCCAAGAACCCGCCTGAATTCGAAGATTTTCTGGCCGGCGAGACGATGCATGGAACTGCCGCATCTGTGAAGTTGCTCACTCGTTCGGAGCGCATGTTCAAAACAAGGTTGACGAAAGCGGCTAAAGAACCGCCCAACTTCGCCGGACACTACAGAGTCACGTATTGGGGATGCGGTTCCAACTGCTCTGCCGCTGCGCTAGTTGATTTGCAGACTGGGGAAGTCTTTCCCCCGCCCCTAGCAAAATCCAACGGCAGCGGATGGGAGTGTTGGATTTTGTGCACAGCGTGCTTTGAAGGTTCCGGCGACGAGTTTCATGTGGACAGCCGTCTTATGATCGTGCGGTGTGGCATGAACTATTCCGAGCGCCTTCAAAGGAACGTCCCAGACACCTATTATTTTGTTTGGGATTACCACCGATTTCGCCAAATCCTTTTTGTAGCTGGAAACCAGAAGGGCCGGTGAGATGTCCGCGGATGTTTCAGGATGGGCTGGCGTTTAACGCGATGATGGAGTCGGGGCTGCGGATCGCAATGCGTGATTTTGGCTACAGTAGATGCAAAAGAGAGGGCTTGTCTACGAGTCACCGCTTGCAGGTAAGTCGTCTAAGTGGACCCGCTAAAAGGCTGAGTGGCGGATAGCGACGGGGCTCGGGGCTATTCCGTTTTGCGGATCAGGATCAATCTGTCGCGCAGGATAGCTGGGAGATTGGCCTCGATTTCGGGCGTGATGAGACGGGCTTCCTCGATGTCTTTCAAGTGAGCCTGGTCTATGAGGCGGAAACTTGTGAGTTTTATGCGAACCAGGTCTTCGAGCGGGATCAATCGGATTCCGCGGATGTTGCGGGCGGCACCGAGTATAAGGTTGAAGATTAAGTGCACGGCGCGGCGAGCGGAGTTCTCACCCTCTTGCATTAACGTGTCAATCCCGGCGACGTGCCGGTACTCCAACCTGAAGGGTCTTACCGCGGCAGCAATTGCTTCAAGGTCCTCGCGCCTGGCCGCGATATCGATGTCGCGGGTCAGGCGGCCGGCGTCGGGCTTTGCTTCCTCGACGTAAAGGTACACCGCGAGACCGCCTGCTACGCGATATTCCAGGCCTGCGGCAGAAAAGACCTTTTCGATCTGTTCGGCAAGATCGAATAGCCGATTCACACGGTGCTCGAAGAAGGTATTGACCATCTTACTCCGCAGTACGATAGTTTATTATGACGCGCTTCGCCGTGTGCACTGTTTTCGCGGTTGCGGCCTTCGCCGCTACTCCGCTTTATCATGCCTCTTTCGATGGGACGGATAGCCAGTGGACGGCCGTTCGCGGGGTAGCCACCATCGACTCCTCCATCCAGCGCGCCGGGCGTAAATCGCTGCGCGTGGAAGCGGGGGATTCGAAAGACGCCTTCGTCCAGTCGGCTCCCATCTCACTCATGATCGGCAAACGGTATGAGTTGAGCGGTTGGGTGCGGACCGAGGGCATCGAGGTCAGTGACCTCGATCTTTCTCCGATCGCGACCGGCGCGGCGCTCACGATGGCGTCGATGCCGTTTGACGTCCATTCGAGCTCGGTCGGCCGCACGCACGATTGGACGCGGCTGACTCTCAACTTCGTCGCGACGCGCGCGCGGGACAACATCGTCCTGAACGTTGGTCTGGGCGGAGAGTTCAAGGGGAAGGCGTGGTTCGAAGGGGTCAGTATCGACGAGGTTTCGAACCAGGGCGCGTGGCCGGCGCCGGAGGCGGTGACCCGTTACGGACCGGCCTATCGTTACCCGTACGGCGGCTGGATCTATTTGCACATCGAAGGCAAGCCGTATGAGCGAGGGTATCAACACGGCCGCCTGATGGCGAAGGAAATCCCCGAGTATATCGAACGCTGCATGGCGGACCTCGGATTCAAAGACTCGAAGGGCTGGGATCAGGCGCGCAGCACCGCGAACGCTCTCTTCCTGCGCGGCTTCGACGACGAAATTCTGGAAGAGATGAAGGGTATCGCCGATGGCGCGGCCGGTGCGGGCGCAAAGTTCCAGGGCCGCAAGGTCGATTTGCTCGACATTGTGACGGCGAATACCGAAGTAGAAATGAGTGAGTTGCAGGAAGCTCTTCCCGTGACTCCAACCGGTCTGGAGGGTCTGCACCTGTCAGCGCCGCACTATGAGCGGCCGACCCCGGCAAACGATCGATGCAGCGCTTTCGCCGCGACCGGTTCCGCGGCAAAGGACGGCAAGATGGTGATCGGCCATGTTACGTGGTGGCCGCTGACGCTCGCCGAACAGACCAACGTAATGCTCGACATCAAACCGGAAAAAGGTCATCGCATTTTGATGCAGAGCTATCCAGGAGGCGTCGAGAGCGGGACAGACTGGTATCAAAACGATGTGGGCGTAATTTTGACGGAGACGACAATCCGGCAGAGTCCTTTCAACGCGCAAGGAACGCCGGTGGCATATCGCGCGCGTAAGGCGATCCAGTACGGCGACAACATCGACAAGATGGTGGAATATCTATCGAATCGCAACAACGGCCTGTACACGAACGAGTGGCTGATGGGCGACGCGAAGAACAACGAGATCGCGATGTTCGAGTTGGGCACGAATCATACCAAGCTGTGGCGCAGTTCGAAGAGTGAGTGGTTCGGCGGCACCGAAGGATTTTACTGGGGCGACAACAACGCCAAGGATCTGGATGTGCGCCTGGAATACGAACCCGATCCACAGGGGTCGCCGGATTTTGTGCCTTATGTGCCGATGATTCGCGATCTAGCCTGGCAGAAGATGTACGAGAAGTATCGGGGAAAGATCGACGAGCAGTTTGCGTTCCTGGCATTTCGCTCCGCGCCGCTGGTGAGCGCGAGCACGATGGACGCTAAGGTGGCGACTGCCGATATGGCGTCGAGAATGATGGTCTGGGCTGCATTTGGAAAGCCCAATCAGACGCCGTGGGTTACATCTGAGAGGCACGCCTACGCGAAGAATGATGGACTTTATCCCTCCGGCTACCGTCTTTTCACGACCGATGCGCCTTCGTCCAACGCGATCGCGACGACGCACAAATTGGAACCGGCCGCGCATCACCTGCCCCCGTCCACTCTATGGACTGGATGGGTGCTGCCGGCGTCGCCCGCTGACGACTGGTTTGTCGCGGGTGCGATTGCGTACCGCAAAGACCTGGATTCCGGCGATCTTGAGGACGCCCTGCAGGCGCGCTGGGCCGCTTACCGGCGCTTGCAATTGCAGGAACCGAACGAACTCGCGCGTTACGGACTGGAGATGAATAAGGGCGCGATTTTCCTGGATTCGCTTCGCCGCCGCCTGGGAGACGATAAGTTCGTCAAGTTGATGCAGGATTTCTTCGAGGCGAACACAACGAAGCGGGTCACGGCACAGTCGTTTCTTAATGCCGCCGGCGTTACGTTCGAGATGCCCGCCGATAAAGGCGGAGCCATCTATCTGGCAAGCGATCTTACGCGCCGCGCGCGATCCGCTTTGATCGTGTATGGCACAGGGCCGGACGCGGGCGCAAATCGCTACGCGGCCGAGCGAGTCCAGAAGAAGCTCTACAGCGTTTTCGAAAGCGCCGCTCCCATTCGGAAAGATTTCGAGGTAACCGAGGCGGAGTTGCGTAGCCACGACGTGGTTTTCGTAGGACGTCCCGAAAGCAACTCCGCGCTGGCCGCGCTTGCTTCGAAGCTCGGGCTGGATTACAAGGACGCGCTATTCCGCATTGGTGACGTCCCGCACGCCGAGGGGCACGAAGCGCTTGCTTACGCGGCTGCGAACCCGTTCGACGGCAAACGCATGGTGCTTGTGCTCGCTGGCAACGACGCTCTCGACACCGTGCTGCTCGCCTCGCAATCGATGCCCGAAAAGCAATACGCTATCTACGCGGACGGTCATGAAACGAGCAGCGGCTTCCTTCCATGAAGGACCTGGAGCTGCCCACCGAAACAAGAACTGAATCGCTCCGGCTGTGGGATTTTAGCGCGGCGGTTGGTCTCGCGCTGGTATCGAGTGAAACAGTGGAACTGATGTTGCAGCGATGCACCGATCTGGCCGTTTCCTATTTGGACGCGGCGTTTGCACGCATCTGGACCGTTGACAGCACGGGGGAAGTTCTCGAACTGCGGGCCAGCGCCGGGCTGTACACGCACGTCGATGGACCACACGCGCGGGTACCTGTGGGTGCGTTCAAGATCGGCCTGATCGCTGCCGAACGGCGGCCTCACTTGACCAACGACGTGCTCACCGATCCGCGCTTGTCGAACCGGGAGTGGGCTGTTCGGGAAGGCATGGTGTCCTTTGCCGGCTATCCGCTCTTGGCGGGCGAGAAGCTGATAGGCGTGCTCGCGATGTTCGCCCGGCATGCGCTCTCCGATAACTTGCTGGACGTGCTCGGGTCGGTGGCGGGGGCCATCGCGATGGGAATCGAACGGCGCGCCACGGAGGATGTCTTGCGAAGCAAGGAGCAGCAGCTGCGCATCATCGCGGAATCGGCATCGGACGGAATCGTGACCATCGATTCTCGCGCCGTAATCACCTTTTGTAATCGGGCGCTGGCGGACTTGTTTGGATACGCTCCGCAGGAACTTCTGGGACAGAGCTTAACGGTCCTGATGCCGGAGCAACTAAGAGCGAAGCACCTGGCGTCATTCACGCGCTACGTTTCATCGCGCGAGCCGAGTATGAATTGGCAGCGTCTGGAACTTCCGGCGCACCATCGCAGCGGCCGCGAGTTTCCAGTGGAGGTGTCGTTCGGCGAGGCGATTGTCGATGGTCAGCCTATGTTCACGGGGGTTCTGCGCAATATTTCCGAACGGAAACTTCTGGACACAGTAGTCAAGATTCTCAATGAAAATATACCCGTGGAGAAGGCGCTGGAGGCGACTTTACAAGCTATCTGCCGCGGACTCGGTTACGATGCCGGGCTGGCTTGGAAGGTCGACGAACACGAGCGGGTCCTAAGATGCCAGGCGACTTGGAGCGATAACGAGGAAGCGACGCCCTTCACGGAGGTGAGCTGCACGCTCGCTCTGCGATACGGCGAAGGGTTGCCAGGATCGATCTGGGCGCGAAACGATTTTATCTTTCGCCGGGACGTTACGAAGAGCCTCAACTTCCTGCGCGCCGAGCAAGCCAAACGCGCCGGAATCAGGAGCGGCTTTGGATTCCCGGTTATTGCGCGCGAATCGACCGTGGCGATCGTCGAATTTTATACGACGGAGGCCTACACGCTACGCGAAGAGACGTCTCGCCTTCTCACGGGAATCTGCGACCGGGTGGGACATTTCATCGACCGCGCCAGATCGCGAGAAGAAATCGAACAGCAGACGCTGGCGCTGCGAAGGTCGAATTCGGATCTACGGCAGTTCGCCGCAATCGCGGCGCACGAGATCGCGGAACCCCTGCGCACCGTTACGCAACACCTCAAGAAGCTGGAACGGGAAGAGCTTGCCGCGGAGAGCGCGCAACGCGTCGGCGCGTCGCTTGAAACGATCGCGTTCATGAACAGGACCCTGGCGGACCTGATCGCATATTCGGAACTTGAGGAACCGCGGCCGGAAGAATACAGAATCGTTTCTCTGAAAACCTTACTGCAGTGGGTGCGGATCAATCTTCACGCGCTGATCGGGCGGGAATTGGCGGTTATTACCGAAGATCCGCTGCCGGACGTAGTCGGCGACGAATCGCAGTTGACGCGGTTGCTACAGAAACTAGTGGAGAACGCGATCCGGTTTCATGGACCGCAGACACCGCGCGTAAACGTCGCAGCTTCGCGGACTGAGAACGAGTGGGTATTTTGCGTCAAGGACAACGGCAAAGGGATCGAGCCAGAGCAATTGCCGCACATCTTTGAGTTCGAACATCGCGGAGGCATTGGGCTGGCGATTTGCCGCAGAATTGTCGAACGGCATGGCGGAAGAATCTGGGCGAAATCGGAGCCGGGGAGCGGGTCGGAGTTTTGTTTTTCGTTGCCGGGAAGGCCGGGGTAAAAGAAGCGCTCCCCTTACGGTCGCGGCTCGTTTACGGCGTTCGTGGTTGTTGGTTCGTAGTTCGTCTTTGGGAAACCTAAATGCGAAGGTCGCGGCCGCTCATCTCTTTGGGTTGCGGCTCGCCGAGGTACCCAAGAATTGTTGGCGAAATATCCTGCAACGCTCCACCCGTCCGCAATTGCGTGCGCGTGTCGTCCACCAGAACGAAAGGCACTGGATTTGTCGTGTGATAGGTGTGCGGACCCTTGGTAATCGGGTCGATCATCATTTCCGCGTTGCCGTGATCCGCTGTGATGATCCAAGAACCGCCGCTGCGCCGCAAGGCCGCGTAGATTTCCCCGAGACAGGCGTCTACGGCTTCGACGGCGCGCACGGTTGGCTGCATCTTGCCGGAATGCCCGACCATATCCGCGTTGGCGAAATTCATGACGATGATGTCCAGGCCACCTTGTTCAATGGCCTTCACCACGACATCCTTCACCCCCGCGGCGCTCATTTCGGGCTTCAGATCGTAGGTGGCTACCTTGGGCGACGGCACCATTTCACGGCTCTCACCGGAGTACGGTTTTTCGTTTCCGCCATTGAAGAAATAGGTCACATGCGCGTATTTTTCGGTCTCGGCCACGCGCAAATTCTTCCACTGCAACTGCGCCATCACGTCGGCCAGAATGTTATTGGGATGCTGCGGCGCGATGACGTGGGGTACCGTGAAGCTCTTATCGTACTGCGTCATGGTCAGATATGAGAGATTCTTGGGCGCGAGAGACCGGGACGGGGTTTCCAGTAGCGGATCCATGAGCGCCATGGTCATTTCGCGGCCGCGGTCGGCGCGGAAGTTGAAAAACATACACGCGTCGCCGTCGCGAATCAGGCCGACCGGCTCGTTACGTGAATCCACAATCGTGATGGGTTCGATAAACTCGTCCGTCACACCTTTTTCATAGGACCGTCTTACCGCGGCGACTGGATCCGTGGCCTTCTCGCCATTTCCGAGAACCATCGCTCCAAACGCGCGCTCAATGCGCTCCCAGCGCTTATCGCGATCCATGGCGTAGTAGCGCCCTTCAACGGACGCAATCTTCCCGACGCCGATGGTGCGCATCTGCTGCAGGATTCCTTCGACAAAAGCGGCGCCGCTCTCGGGCGGCGTATCGCGCCCGTCCATGAAGCAGTGCACGAATACATCCGTGATGCCCTCCTGCTTCGCCATCTTCAGAAGCGCGTAGAGATGGGTTAGATAGGAATGGACGCCGCCATCGCTGCACAAGCCCAGGAAATGCAACCGGCGACCGCGGGCCTGCTTCATGAGATGGAGCAGAGCGGGGTGCTTAAAAAACTCGCCGGTGGCGATCAGCATATCGATGCGCGTGACATCCATCTGGATGACGCGGCCCGATCCGATATTGAGGTGCCCAACCTCGCTGTTGCCCATCTGGCCTTCCGGCAATCCGACGGACGGGCCGGAGGTGTGGATCACAGTGTTCGGATACTCGCGCAGCAACGTATCGTAAGTCGGCTTTCGCGCGGCGGCGATGGCGTTTCCTTCGGTGGATGGGGAGAAGCCCCATCCATCCAGAATCGTTAAAACGAGAGGCTTTTTGCGGCCCAGCATTAGGAGTGGGAAGCCTTTCGTTCGACCGCTTTTTGCGTGAAAGCGCTGCGGCCGGCAAACTTCGCCCCCGCGCCAAGCTCTTCTTCGATGCGCAGCAGTTGATTGTATTTGGCGATGCGGTCCGTGCGGCTGGCCGATCCGGTCTTAATCTGGCCGGCGCGCGTGGCAACCACCAGGTCCGCGATGAAGGCGTCCTCGGTTTCGCCGGAGCGGTGTGAAACCACATTGGTATACCCGGCCTTAGCCGCCATTTCCATCGCTTCCAGTGTTTCCGTAAGGGTGCCGATCTGGTTCACCTTGATGAGAATCGAATTTGCGATCCCGCGTGCGATGCCCCGGCCGAGGCGCTCGGTGTTGGTGACAAAGATGTCGTCGCCCACGAGTTGGATACGACTGCCGAGTTTCTCAGTCAGGAGCTGCCAGCCATCCCAATCGTCTTCGGCCATACCGTCTTCGATGGAAACGATGGGATACTGCGCAACCCATCCAGCGTAGAATTCCACCATCTGCTCGGAGGTGCGCTCGCTCTTATCGGACTTCTTGAAAACGTACTTCTTCTTGTCGGTGTCGTAGAACTCGCTCGCCGCGGGATCGAGCGCAATACCGATCTGCTCGCCCGGCTTGTAGCCGGCTTTCGTGATGGCTTCGAGCACGACCTCCAGGGCTTCTTCGTTCGATTTGAGGTTCGGAGCGAAGCCGCCTTCGTCGCCGACGGCGGTGGAATAACCGCGCTTCTTCAGAACGCCCTTCAAGGTATGGAAAACTTCGGCGCCCATGCGAAGCGCTTCAGCAAATTTTGTCGCGCCGTAGGGAACCACCATGAACTCCTGCGGGTCGACGGAATTGTCGGCATGCGCGCCGCCGTTCAGGATGTTCATTTGCGGCACTGGCAAAAGGTTCGCCCCGACGCCGCCCAAGTAGCGATAAAGCGGCGTGCCCTCTGAGATCGCCTGTGCGCGCGCAGCCGCCATGGAGACGGCGAGAATGGCATTCGCGCCCAACTTGCCTTTGGTGGGAGTGCCATCGAGTTCGATCATTTTGCGATCGATGCCGCTCTGGTCTTCGGCGTCCATCCCCGTAACCGCGGGAGCAATGGTGTTGACGATGTTCTTGACGGCCTTCAGGGTACCCTTGCCGAGATAGCGGTGTTTGTCGCCGTCGCGAAGTTCGACCGCTTCATGTTCACCAGTGGATGCGCCAGATGGGACGGCAGCGCGTCCTTTACTTCCGTCGGCCAGATAAACGTCTGCTTCAACGGTAGGATTGCCACGCGAGTCGAGGATCTCTCGTCCGAGGACTTTTATGATTTCCATATATCTTAATCGTACTAATTACGGAGGGAGGTTTAGGAAATCCGGCCCGCGCCGGCCGACGGGTGGACGCGGTAGAAAGCTGGTTCGATCTGAAAACGCGCGAAGTATGCGTCGCGGAGACTTTCGTGAAACTGGTCGACATATGACGTTTCTACAAGATTGACAGTGCAGCCTCCGAAGCCGCCTCCAGTCATGCGGGCTCCATAAACACCCGGCATCGCAATCGCGGTGTCCACCATGAAGTCGAGCTCTTCGCAACTGACCTCGTAATCGTGCTGCAGGCTGCGATGCGATTCCACGAAGAGCCGGCCCATCTCCTTCAGATCGCCTTTCCCGCTCGCCTTGACGAAGTCGAGCACGCGGCAGTTCTCGGAAATTATGTGGCGCGCCCGTTTGAGCGCTACTTCATCGGAGATTAGCCGCAGGTGCTCTTCGGAGGCGTCGCGCAGGCTCTCGACGTTGTTGGCTCCGCCGGCACGGATCTCTTCCACGGCCAGCGCGCACTCGGCTACGCGTTCGCGATATGCCGATTGCCCGAGTTCGTGCTTGACCATGGTGTTCACGGCAACAATCTCCGCGCCGTCGGGTAACGAGACCGGCTTTCCCTGCAAGCTGCGGCAGTCGATCAGAATCGCGGCTTGCTCCTGCCCGAAAATGGAGACGTACTGATCCATAATTCCGGAAGGCAAGCCCACGAACTTGTTTTCCGCGGCCTGGCACAGCCTGGCAAGATCCAGCGATGGGCCGTTTGTGAGCGGCCAACCTAAAGCCAGGGCGGACGAAACTTCCAGGGATGCCGAGGAGCTCAGGCCCGATCCAAGCGGAACGGTGCTGTAGAACATGACGTCGCGGCCTCGCAGATTGGGAATCTGCCGCGCCACTCCGATCACGTAGTCGCTCCAATCCCTCGCGGGAAGAAGATCGCGCACGCGGCTCACGGGCCACTCCCGGCCTTGTTCCGAGTTCATGGAATAAATGCGCAGAAGACCGTCCCGATTGGGGGCCGACGCCGCGTAGCAGACCAGGTCGATTGCGATGGGAAGTACGAAGCCGAAATTGTAGTCGGTGTGCTCGCCGATAAGGTTCACGCGTCCTGGCGCCCGAAACACATCGGGCGTGCTATGAAACCTCGCTTCGAACGATTCTATTAAGACGCGCGCCTGGCTAGCCACAGCATCACACTACCAAACACCAGCATCGAGATACCAGAATACAAATTGACATTGACCTCCGTAAGAGCTGCGCGGCTGTCCGGCATCGCAATGCCGGCGATAGTCAGAATGATCCCGAAGATTGCGAAAAGGAGCCCGATGGGAACGCGTAGATCGTTCATATTTTTACCAGTACAGGACGTTCAAAACGATCAGCACCACGACTACGATGGCCGCCAGCAGCCACGGGCGCTTGTACCACACGACGCCCTCTTCGTGCGGAATTTCCGTGACGCCGTAGACCAGGGCATGGAGTTCGGAGATAGGCTTGGGCTTGGTCGCCAGACTCACAAACAACGTTACGACGAAGCAAAGGGAGAACGCGAACATCGCGATCCAGAAATTTTGCGCCATGCTGGAACGAAATGTATAGAGGTTTCCGAACCAGCCGCCCTTGCCCTCCGCGACCGTAAAACTCAGCATCAGCGTGGCTCCTACGGTTCCGGTCAACAGTCCTGCGAAGGCTCCGTGTCCGGTGGTGCGCTTCCAGAACATTCCCAGCAGAAATGTCGCAAACAAAGGCGCATTCACCATGCCGAACACGAGCTGCAAAATATCCATGATGTTGTTGAACATCGCGGCGACGTACGCGGTCAGAATCGAAAGGACCACTCCGGCGACGGTAGCGACGCGGCCCATCCAGAGATAATGCGCATCGGGAGCTTTCTTGCGGATGTAACTTTGATAGATGTCGTAGGTCCAGACGGTGTTAAACGCGCTCACGTTTCCGGCCATCCCGGACATGAACGACGCCATCAGCGCCGTCATCCCGATGCCCAGCATGCCCGATGGATAAAACTTGGCCATTAGAGTAGTGAGCACCATGTTGTAATCCACCTCCTGCCCGTTCGGTTTCAGCGGGAGATCGTAACCTAGTGACATTTTCGAAATCGCGAGAGCCGCAATGCCCGGCATGATGACAACGAAAGGCAGGAACATTTTCGGAAAAGCCGCGACCAGGGGCGTCCGGCGGGCAGCCGACATCGAATCCGCCGCCATGGCGCGTTGCACCACCAGGAAGTTCGTACACCAGTATCCAAAAGATAGTGTGAATCCTAATCCCGCCACCAGGCTGAATGACTCGACACCCATGGGATTGTCGGCTGGGCTGCCGAGATAGCTCCAGGTGTGCGTCATGTTCGCCGGAATACGCGACGCAATGCCGGCCCATCCTCCCGCCTTGTAGACAGATAGGATCGCGAGCGGCGCGAATCCCAGGACGATCAAGAAAAATTGAAGAACTTCGTTATATATCGCGCTGGTGAGTCCGCCGAGGAGAGTGTATACGAGAACAATGGCCGCCGACAGGATGATGGAGCTGGTGAAATTCCATCCAAGGACGAGCTGGAAGAGCAAACCCAACGCGTACATTGAGATGCCGGACGAAAAAATCGTCATCACGGCGAATGTGATGGCATTGAGCCCGCGGGTCTTTTCATCAAAGCGCAGTTTCAGGTACTCCGGGACGCTGCGGGCGCGGCTGCCGTAATAGAACGGCATCATGAAGAGACCGACGAAAAGCATCGCCGGGACCGCGCCAATCCAGTAAAAATGCGCGGTCAAAATGCCGTACTTGGCGCCCGACGCGCACATCCCGATCACTTCTTGAGCGCCAAGATTCGCGGCGATGAAAGCCAGGCTCGTAATCCAAACGGGTACGGACCGGCCGGAAGTTAGAAACTCGTCGCTGGTGGACACTCGGCGTTTTACCAGCCAGCCGATGCCGAGGACGAAGGCAAAATACAGCGACAGCAGGAGATAGTCGATAAAGGTGAGCTTCAAGCAACGGAGTCTATCACAAAACAAAGATCTATGAAAAGGTTTTCAGGCAGACACACCAAAGGTTTTTAAAACCCGGAGAGCTTTAACGCGTCATACAAGCAGAGGTTCGGTGTGCCGGGTTTGTTTGATTTGCGCCTGTGTGGAATCGCGTTGGTACTTTCCTCCGTGCTCGGGACTTTTGCGCAAGCCCCGGCGCCTGGCGACCGGATTCGTTTGGAACGTATTGCGGTACCCGGCGGAGCCGAAGTCGACACACTCATCGCCAAGCTCCCGGAAGATGCTGGGGATTTGCCGCTCATAAGCGTCCTGGTGGATACCATGGGCGATTCCGATCCGACCAATGACATAGTGCGGAACGTATGGGTTTTGACTTACGCGCGGCCTACAGCGGGACAGCGAATGGTCGCCGCCTTACCATTTGTTTATGTTCGCGCCGGTTCGTCACAACGCCGTGAGAATTCCGTTCCCGCATCGATTATCGATATGAGTTCCGGTCCCGACACCTGGGTTAAGGTGGCGCATGTCGTCACCCAATCTGAAGTTCTCGATCCCATCGATATTCCGGTTCGTGCTTCCACGCGCGCCTATTCCGGAAATGCAGGCGATTTTCGAAGCGCGCACGTTTTCGAGGCTATGAACGTCCTGTCGGCCGTTCATGACGAAGATCTTTCCAGCGGGCTTTCTTCCGACGATCTCGAGCGCGTCCAAGCGCGCCTCTACTTAAGCACGCGCTTGTTTGGCGATCTGGTAAGAGAGACGTATCTCACTACGGCATTTGAAAAAGCGCGCGATGAGCAGATTCGATACCGCCAGCATAACTGGGAACTGCTGCGTCAAAAAGCCGAAGAGAACGGACTCTATTTCCAACCACTGAAACTCGGCCTAGGGAACGATTCCACGGTCCTGCTTTGGGCGGAACGTAACGCCCCCGCTTCCACGGCCTTTAACGGGCAACTGCTTGGTATCGGGAATCCTTTCGAAGGCAACTGGCTTGCGAAATGGAAGGGTTATACCGAAACCTGGACCTTCGACGAAGATGGCTCGCGCGTCACGCCCGCCGCGCCAACTACGCACAGCTCCGTGATGGTTCCGGTGGCCTTGTACAGTCTCGACTACCCGACCGCGCCTTTACTGCTGATCGATTTCCGGAAGCCGTTCACGCCGAAGGGTCACGAAATGATCCGCCGCGCGGCCGACCAAGTCGCAACCGGAATTCTTGGCCTCACGACTTTCGGCAACCTCGAATACTTCGCAGCCAAGACGACCTACACCTTTGTTCGTAAGCGGCAAGGCGTTGCGGTGGATCGTTCCGCAAGGCTGCGCGCCTATTCGCAATTCCGGTACTCCCTGTTTCTGGACAATTCGCTCGACCCGCGTTTGCGGGCGGACCTTTTGCACCGCGTCGAGGGGCTGGGCCTGAATCCGTTTGAGGACAGCATGGCCACCGAAGCCCAGTTGGCGCGCGATCAATACACCGCTCTTCGCGCCTACGCCACTTCGCCTGAAGGTCTGGAGCGCAAACTGGATCGTGGACGCGCGCGTGAAATCGCCAAGCAGGTTCACTCCGAACACGCCCTCGTGATGTTTCGCCTCGCCACCATTGGCAGCTTCGGCATCTATCGGCACACCGATCGGATGACGCCCGAACTCCTCGCCGACATCGACCGGCGTCGGCGCTTTGCGTGGAACAAACGGCTTCTGGAACAAATGGTCGATTCCGGCCCGGAGCCCGAGGTCGCCTATAACGTCGATCGGATGCAGCGTTCGCTCGACGTCATCACTCAGATCGGCGAGGAAGATGCCGATTTACGAGCTTCCAGCGAAGCGCTCGTGCGGCGCGTGCAGGCCAAGACGTCCGATGATGCGATGCGCCGCGCATGCGCCGATTGTCTCCAGAGATTAGCGATGCTGAAAATGCCGCCGCAAAAAATCGCCTTGACCACTGGCGCGGAGTCCGCGGTTTCTGAAGGCGACCGATAGATTCTTGCGCTCACTTCGTTCAATTCTGCTCCTCGCGCTGGCAATGGGTATTGCCATGGCCGAGCAGGCGACCGCGGCCAAGCGACTAGTGATTCTGAAAGTGGACGGCTTGCCCGCCGGACTTGTCAACCGCTACGTCCGCGATCGCGATCCTGTCACCGGTAAGAGCCGGTTGCCGTGGATCGACCTCGTTTTTCACGAGCAGGGCGCCACGGTTTCAAACTTCTACGTGCGCGGCATCAGCCTCTCCGTCCCATCATGGTCGCTGCTCGACACCGGCCAGCACCTTGTGATCCGCGGCAACGTCGAATACGACCGGTACACGAATCGCGTGTACGATTACATGAACTTTTTCCCGTTTTACGTCAATTACGCGCGCTTGAAACAGGTGGACATGCCCGCCGTGGAAGTGCTCGACGAAGCCGGCGTAAAGCTGCTGATCGATCGCTATCCCGTCGAGCAGCGTTACCAGAGCCTGCAACTCTATCAGCGCGGCGTGTATTGGAAGACCCTGCAAGGCAGCTTGTTGCATCGCATCACCTCGCGCAGCCCGGGCCAGCTCATCAACGAATGGCAATCGGGATTCGTCCTTTCGAGCGGCGTCAACGAGCAGATCGAACGCGAGCTGGAAGCGAAACTGGCCGATCCGAAGGTCCTTTATCTCGACCTGTACACGGGCGATTACGATCACATCGCGCACCTCTCGAACGATGCCGCGACGCAGTACGACGAGCTGAAACATCTCGACTCCCTGGTGGGCCGTGTTTGGACCGCGATCCAGGGAAGTTCGCAAGCCGCGAACACCGTCCTTGTGCTGGTCTCCGATCACGGCATGAACACCGACCCTTCGACTTATAGTCAAGGCTACAGCCTGGTCGATTTTTTTAACAGCGCGGAGGGCGGCGGACACCACGTGATTACAAATCGCCACCCGCTCGATCAGTACAAGTTGAAGGGGCTCGATCCGTTCGTATCGGAAGTGACCACGGCGAGTCGGAATTCGGCCTACTTGCAGGCGCAGGCGGAGCAGTATCCGACGGTTCTGCTGGACCTGGACGGAAATGAACGCGCTTCCATTCACTTCCGCAACAACCGCTTTAACGAGCTCCATATTCTTCTGCAGCGTTTGTCGCGGAAGGATCTTCTTCGCGAGCAGCGGGCAATCGCCGTGCGGCGGTTCTTCGCGATTCTGGACCAGCAGCGGCCAACCTGGGAACGGGAGCTTTCTGAAATCAAGGAAGAGCTTGGCGCTCTCAAGCGCAAGATCGATCGCCAGGCGCTGCTCGTTCAGGAGCAGCAGCGCAAGTGGTCGCAGGAGGATCGCGACGCTGGTTTGGACCGCGACGCACGGCGTGAGGGCGCCCGCCTACGTTACTGGGAAGAAGACTACGCCGGCTACACCGAGTACACGCGGATCTTAGCGCGTTTGCTCAGCACGGAGCCGTCACAACTCGATCCTTTACGGGTGAAGATCGAGGACCTGATACCACGGCGCGCCATGGGCGATCCCAATACGATTTACGATCTGCAGAATTACGCGCTCGGTCCCGATAGCGCAGCCGATTTTAGACGCGTCGATTATTTTCCGCTGCTCACGAGCCTGAGAGTTCGAAACAGCGTGCAGCCCGGAGTGGGAACGAAACCGATCGATTTTCTGGCCATGCGAGTTTCCGATTCGGCAATCTGGCTTTACGTGTCCGCCGATTCCCAGGCCCTCATCCTCTCGCGCGGAGACGAGCTTCGCTATGTACCGGTGAAATCGCTCACGCAGGACCGGTCAGGCCAGCTTCATTACACGGAGCAGCCCATGCGGGCCGGACTGCCATTGCATTATTTCGAGGACCCCGATCTGTCCGTGGCTGGGGATCGGGCGGAGTGGCTGACTGCGTGGCACACGGAACGGGAGTGGCTGAATGCGGTCCATCGCACCGAATATTCGAACGGCATTATCGGACTTCGCGAGCAGCTCTCGCCCATCGTGCTACCTGCCCAGACCGAACCGCCCACGCAGGACGATGTTCTGCTACGCCGATTCGAGCAACGCCGCCGTAACAACGTGCAGGCGGACCTGCTGGTTCTGGCGAACAATCACTGGAATTTTAATGCGCGAAACTTCAACCCCGGCGGAAACCATGGGTCGTTCTTCCGCATTTCGACTCACGCGACACTTCTATTTGCCGGCGCGGGAGTGCCGCACGGCGTCGAGATCCAGCGGCCCTACGACAGCCTCAGTTTTTTCCCGACCGTGCTGTCTCTAGCGGGCGCGCTCGAACCGGGTGAGCTGGAGCGCTTGCCGGGCCAGCCGATTACCGAGCTCGTTCCCGCTTACAATGGCTCAAGATGAGAATTCTCGTAACGGGCGGAGCCGGGTTCATTGGATCTGCGTTCATCCGGCTCGCAATCCGGAACACGGATCATGAAATCATCAACCTGGACAAGCTGACCTACGCCGGCAATCTGGAAAACCTGGCTTCGATTGCGGACAATCCCCGTTACAATTTCATCAAAGGCGACATCGCAAATCGCGACACAGTGGAACGCGTTTTCGCCGATTCGAAACCCGAAGCCGTGGTGCATTTCGCGGCCGAATCCCACGTCGACCGCAGCATCCATTCGCCGGAGCCGGTCTTCGATACCAACCTCCGCGGCACCTTCACGCTGCTCGAAGGAGCGCGCACGCACGGTGTGCAACGTTTCGTTCACATATCGACAGACGAAGTTTACGGCAGTCTGGAAGCGCCGCATGAGGCCGACGAGAAGTATCCCCTGAATGCGAGCAGTCCGTATTCGGCGGCGAAGGCCGGTTCCGATTTGCTCGCGCTGGCTTACGCGAAGACTTATAAGCTGCCGATTCTGGTTACTAGGGCTTCAAACAATTACGGCCCCTATCAGTTTCCCGAGAAGCTGATCCCGCTGATGATCTCGAATGCGCTGGAAGATCGTCCGCTGCCGATCTATGGCGATGGCCAGCAGATTCGCGACTGGCTCTACGTGGACGACCACTGCCGCGGCATCCTGAGTGTACTCGAAAAAGGGCGGGATGGCGAGATTTATAACATCGGCGGTAACCGCTCTCTTCCGAATATAGAAGTGGTGGAGCGGATACTGGCGATTACCGGCAAACCGAAAAGTCTAATGCAGTCTGTGACGGATCGCCCCGCGCACGACCGGCGCTACGCCCTATCGAGCGAGAAGCTCATGAAACAGACTGGCTGGCGTCCTCAAATGGATTTCGAACCGGGCTTACAGGCTACGGTCGATTGGTATCGCAACAACCAGGAATGGGTGCGGCACGTAAAGTCGGGGGAGTATCAGAAGTTCTACGATCTCAATTATGGCGAGCGCGTGACTACCTAGCTTTGAGCGCTCTGAGACGTTCCTGCCGCTGTTTGTTTCGGGCCCTGATGTTACGGTTCTGAGTCATCCAATCCTGGACCGCTTGGGTAGCCTCGCGCACGTCCGGAGTTTCCTGATCGGCAGGCAGCTCATTGAGAATCAAACGGACAACTTTTTGAGTATCTGTTGGCGAGAACTTGATCATCGGCTCGCGCCATTATAAGCCTTTCAGGCAATGGATACCTGAAAGAACCGGGTAGATGGCGTAGCCCCCATCGGAGCGTCCGTCGGCGCTCCATTCCTCCTCATGACGCATGGTAATCGAAAGGATAACGCCCTCTGCACCGGCATCGAGTTCGATCTCCTGCGGCACTCCGTTCTTCGCGTCTTTCCAAAGTCCGATGACATTCGAGCGGCTTGGCCCCGATCGCGGGCGGCTGAGTTTGGACATGCCCAGACTCGTTAGCGTGAGAACCGAACAGCCAGGGTCGTCGGCGAGTACGGTTGCGTACCGGCTGGACCACCGCTCCTTCAATTGTGGGCCGTCCATCAACAAAGCAATCACGAGATTCGGGCCAACCGCGCGGACCAGGTCGCCAACCGGATCGGGACGGGCCAGGTCCTCACAAGTCGGAGCAGCCAGGACCATATCGGAATTGACGGCGGCGAATATGAAGCACCGGTCTTTGATTCCAATGTGCTCCCACCATTTCTGTTCCGGGTGCAGGATGCTGCCAAGCCCGTATTGGTTAATTTGGGATTCGTCGAGCTTCCAGCGATGATGTTTATAACTTGTTCACGAGGGTCATGACGTCACCTGGCCGTTTGAGTGGATCTACGGTAAAAAGCCCGAACCGATCTTTGTCTATATTTCGCGTTTCAGTGACGAGCGTTCTTGAAGCCCGGAATTGAATGGGATAAATTTCAAGTGGCCATGAGACTAGGAGCAGGTTCAGGCTATCGTCCCTAAATCGAAATGGAGGATTTACCCACTGTGGGACCACCTCGCTCGGACTGCACAATGCCAGGTACATCGCGAACGAACGAATCGTGAGACCCATCTGAGGAGTGTGCATTTTCGGAAGGACACGCACTCGCCCCGCGTCGATTTCATCTCCCAGACTGTGATGCCCCACGCGGCTCAATAGCTCCGCAGCGTGGTCGATGAATGCTCGATGCATCGGCGTATCGTCCCCCTGCGGGCTCCCGACGCCGGCACAAGCCTCATCTGCGAAAACAAAGAGTTGCAGGGTGACTTGCCAGAGCTCTATATTGTGCGCAAAATCGGAGAGCGGTCTGGCCTGATTGGCGGGTTGTCAGGGATTTCCAGAGCGTCGCGATCTGTTCGGGGCCTTACCTAAACTCCAGCGGCTCAGTCTCTTACACCTCCCAATCCAGACTGGAGACCAGCGCGTTCCCTTGACCCGCTCGGTACAATTTAATCGAGTTGAGCAACCTGAACAGCCGATGCCCATCCAATCGAATCGCACCCGCTGCGGAAGCAGGACCCCAATTCTTGTCTCCGCAAGCCCGCGCCGCAAGTGATAAGCAATTTGGAATCATTCGCTTATCTCGGTGTACCCACTCCCTCGACAAATCCCGCAACGGCGTATCCTTTGAACCCCTCCATCGATTCGGTACACTACGATCCATGACTAAGATTGTTGTGCTGCTCGCAGCCGGGGTAGTAAGTGTGTCGCTCCACGCGGCGAATGACGCCGTGCGCAGACTCGAAACGTCGGCGATCGTCCTCGACGAAATTATGGCCGCGCCGGACAAAGGCATTCCACAAGATCTGTTTAACAAGTCGGCATGCGTGGTCATCGTGCCTGGACTCAAGAAGGGGGCGTTCATCGTTGGCGGCAAGTTTGGAAAAGGATTCATCGAGTGCCGCAAAGAAGGCGGCGCCTGGTCCGCGCCGGCCGCGATCCGCGTCGAGGGCGGGAGCGTAGGTTTCCAGATTGGCGGATCGGAAACCGATGTGGTGTTGCTCGTAATGAATCAGCGCGGCATGGACAAGCTGCTGTCAAGCAAATTTACGATTGGCGCCGACGCCGCTGCTGCTGCTGGCCCGGTCGGCCGCACTTCCACCGCTGAGACCGATGCCCAGATGCACGCCGAAATTCTGAGTTGGTCGCGTGCGCGCGGCATCTTCGCCGGCATCTCGCTCGAAGGCGCGACACTCCGCCCCGACGACGATTCCAACAGGGACCTCTACGGACGGCCGCTAACGAATAAGGAAATTGTGACCGGCGAAGTAACGCCGCCACCCGCTGCATCGAAGCTGATTGAAGACTTGAGTAAATACTCCGGTAAATAGGACAGACGAATGAATCGACCAGCGACGTTTTTCACGCGAGCCTTGGCCGCAACGTGCTTGATCGTCCTTTGTTCGTGCTCCGACAGCCCTCCGGTCAAAGAGGCGGCAAAGGAAGCCGTGCCGCCGCCCGAACCAATTACTGGCCACCACGCGATCCAACAGATGTATCCGCAGGTGCGCACTTGGGCCATTGACGCGCTTCCCGTGCAACTCGAAAGCATTAATCTGCCGCAAGTCAAGGGGCAAAACGGAACCGCCGGCGCATGGCAGGCCACCTTCTACTCCGCGGCGAGCGGCCGCGCCAAGACCTACACCTGGTCCGCCATCGATTCCCCTGGAAATCTACACCAGGGCGTTTTCGGAGGACCCGACGAGTCCGCCCGCGCCCCCAAGACGTTCCTTCTCGCCGCCATCCGCGTCGATTCGGACGAAGCGTACAAGGCCGCGATATCGAAGAGCGCCGACTATATCAAGAAGAATCCCGATAAGCCCGTGCTCTTCATCCTGGAGCTGACCAATCGATTCCCGCAGTTGGTATGGCGCGTGGTTTGGGGCGATTCGGTGAATAGCAGCGATTATTCCGTGTTCGTCGACGCCGCCACCGGACAGTTCCTCGAAAAAGTGCACGAGCTCGCACGCGCCGGCGCGGATATTCTGGTCAACTACAACACAAACCGAGCGGCGGCCGAGTCCGTTGTGCACGAGATCGAGAAGCTCGGACGCCGCGCGATCGCAATCCAGGCCGATGTAGCAAAACCGGAACAGATCGCGCGTATCTTTACGACAGAACTCGCGCCCGTCTCCGTTCTCGTCAATAACGCCGGCATCGCGCGGCCGCAGAAACTTGAAGAGATCACGGAACGGGATTGGGACGACCTGATCGACACGAATCTCAAATCCTGTTTCATGGTGACGCAGGCCGCCCTTCCCAACATGCGCGCGCAGCACTGGGGACGAATCGTTAATATCTCGTCGGTAGCCGCCCACGTCGGAGGCGTCGTCGGACCGCACTATGCCGCATCCAAAGCGGGCATGCTTGGACTGACTCACTACTACGCCAACGCGCTGGTGAAAGAAGGCATCACGGCGAACGCGATCTCACCGGCCTTAATCGACACCGACATGGTTCGGTCGAACCTGAATGCCAAACCGGACCGCATTCCCGTGGGTCGATTTGGCGAGTCGGACGAGGTCGCCGAAGTTGTCGTGATGCTGTCGCGCAATGCCTACATCACCGGCCAGACCATCCACGTGAACGGCGGCTGGTTCATGACGTGATCCCCTCCACCGCCGTGACTGCGTATCCTAGCCGCGACTCCTGTAACCGAGCCGTGACTCCCGTAACCGCCGTGACTCCCGTATTCGCCGTGACTCCCGTATTCGCCGCGACTCCCGTATTCGCCGCGACTCCCGTAACCGCCGTGATCCCCGTAACCGCCGTGATCCCCGTAACCGCCGTGACCCTCGTATTCGCCGTGACTCCCGTATTCGC
>JBEKUT010000068.1:0-21324 GCA_049514735.1 Bryobacteraceae bacterium | reverse complement strand
CTAACCAGAGCGCCAGCACCGCGCCCGCCCGGCTCCACCATTCGCGCCTGTCGTCGGGAAGATTGCGCCCGAAAAGACCTAGATGGAGGATAATCACAATCGAATAGACCGCGGAGATTGCGACGGGGCCCCAAACCAAGTCATGCCACTCCGCACGGCTGGCATCCCACATCTGGAAGACTTTGTCGACGATAAGAAGCAGCAATCCACCGAGCGCCGCGCAAATGCCGTTTATAAACAGAACGGCCAGTGTAAATTTCGTTAAGCGCCACGGCAGTCCCGATGATGAACCGGTTGAATTGAAGAAATGTTGCCAGTAGTCTCCAAGAAATGCAACGAAGCAGAGAAACGCAAGGAATGAGCAACTGACCAGGACGTCCATCAATGCGAAACCGGCACGGCCCTTGCGAACTTCCAGCAGCCAGGCCGAGACCAGTAGCGAGGACAAGAAGACTGGTAGCGCAACCAGCAGGTGGATCCCTTTCTGTTGAAACCGGAACCAATCCGCTCGCTCGCCATGTTTCCCAAATGAGCGCAGGTTTTGCTGGATCACAACAACGGCCGCGGCTAGGGGAAGCAGCCCGATCCACGCCAACAAAGACCTGCGGTGAACCACGTCGAACATGACCATCGCGCCACGGGGCACCATCAATAACGCCGCCAAGGCCAGCACGATCACAATCATGTTCAGAAGCGTATTCCGCGCCCATATTGCACCGATGCTCCACGAATCGACGCTCAAAAAGCCCGTGCGCGGCGCCAAATAATTGCTGTATTGACGCAGCCACTTGATAGGATGGGTGGCTATCGATTCCGGGTCTGGCGACTCTTGAGGCGAAAGCGCCGCGCGCACATCCTCCGATGTTTTTGTTTGGCTGATCCAGGAGTGCAACCAGCTTCCGATATATCCTCCGCCTGAGACGGTTGAGAGATAGTCGAAGTAGCGAAATAGCTTCAACTCGGCGAGGGCTTGCAAAATCCCGAGGTTTAGCGTGGCGCTTCGGATACCGCCGCCCGAGAAAGCCAGCCCGATCAGTTGCGCCTCGTCCTGATTGGTGGCGTCTGTGGGCGTCACATTTCGGAGTTTTCTCGATGCCGATATCCCGTCGAGTTCAAGGAGGAACGTCCAAGGGAAGGGGAGACCTTCTTCAAACGCAAGCGCGGCCTCAGCCGCCAGGCGGTCGTCGTGGAACAGGGCCGTCTGCACGAGTCCGGCCGGCGGAACGTCGCCGGTAAGTTGCCGCATTTTTTCGAGTACGTCATCTATCTCCTTTACCCCGGCCGGTTGCTCGTTCTTTAACGCCGTCACGACCTTCTGAGCCAACTTATCAAGCAACTGCGCGAAAACTATTCCCGGATACTTCGTTTCCAAACATTGACACAGCCGCGCATTATCTTCCAAGTGGCGCTTGAGCCGATCACCCAACGAAGGGGGCGTGTCTTTATCCGAAACGTCCACATTGAGAAATGCGCGCAATTCTTCGGCCCAGGCGAGTGTCTGGGGAGTCCAGAAATTCGGTGCGCCGCCTTCGCTTATCGCCTGACGACGGAAATACAGAACATTCCCGATAAGTACCGCCGCGCATTCGATATCGAGTGCCATGCTTGCTCCTGAAACGTCAAGACATTCTGTCGTGCGGCGGAGTGTCCTTCGATTCTGCGTGAATCACGTCCGCCGCTTTTTCCGCCGCGATGTAGATGGAACTGGCGATGAAGAAGCCCGGAATCTTCGGGAAGATTGAGGCGTCCACAACGCGCAGGCCGGACACGCCGTGCACTCTGAATGCGGAATCCAGGACGCCGTTCTCGCTCTCTTTCCCGATCTTGCAGGAACACGAGGCGTGGTGACCCCATGCGTTATCGCGCACGAACGCCCGAATCTGTTCGCCGGTCTGCACGTCAGCCCCAGGAATCTCTTCGCTCATGAACTTCAATTTGGCCGTCAGCGTACGGACGAACTTGATGGCTTCGACCACGGCATCCATATCCTGGCCGCCTTGGTCGGTACCTTCCTCGAAGTAATGGAAATTGACATAAGGAGCAACGAGAGGGTCGGCCGATTTCAGTGTCACTTCGCCGCCGTGATTTAGGGTGTGAGCTTTAAGAATCGCCCAGGTCAAACGATTGTGCTGCTCGGCAAAGAGCTTGGAGTAAGCGGGATAGTAGCCATGGAAGTTACCAACCAGGCCGAAGCAGAAGAGGTCGGGAAGCGGGGCAACTTTTGACTTCTTGATAATGCCCAAAATCGTGCCGTTAGTGGTGTAGATGCCGGAGCGGCGATTAGCCCAGTCCAGATAGGGAGGGTCGCCTTTCGTGAAGGTGGCACCGTCCAACGAGCGCCAGTCCTGGTTCAAACGATGGACGACGCCAACTTCGTAGCGGTCTTGAAGGTTCTTGCCGACACCTTCCAAAATCTTCACAGGCTTAATTCCCCAGCGATCCAGTTCCGCCTGAGGGCCGATACCCGAGAGCATTAACAATTGGGGTGAATTGAACGCGCCACCGCATAAGATCACTTCACGCGACGCCCGTGCAACTCTTGTTTCGCCCTGCTCCGACGGTTGTCCGTAAGTGTGGTAGAGCTTGAATCCCTTACGATATTCGACGCCGATGGCTTGTTTGCTGTCATTGAAGAGTACCTTCGTGGCGAGCGCTCCGGTTTCAATGAGCAAGCGTTTCGGATAGCGCGTCTGAACCTCGATGAGACGCTCCCGCGTCCCGGTACGTGCGTGGCCGTTGGTGATCAACGGCGTATAGTGAATGCCCTGCGCTGCCGCTTCAACCAGACGCCAATCGTTTGGATCGAGCTGGCTTTCGAGTCCCTGGATGAATTGCCGGCCTTCATTTCCCAATTCCTTGAAGGCCGTCTTGAAACCTTTATTGATGGTTTCGATCAAGTCTTTGTCGCCGAGAAGCGTTTGCAGAGGCAGCGCTTTCTCGGTGCGCAGCCAGCCGCCGAATCCGTGCCGCGATGGATTCAGCCCAGTTAGAAACTTGAAGAAACGATCGATGGGACGATGGTGACAGTTTTCGAGCTTCTCGAAATACTTGCGCATGCGATCCGGGGACCAGGACGGATCGGAGGTCGCATCGGCGATCTCCTGCCAATCTTGATTGTGCGGGTAAACCATAATCATGGCGTTGTGGGCAGTGCATCCGCCGAGCGTGCCCGCCCGCGGATACAACACGCCGTCCACCTGCACGCCTTCGTAGAATTCGCGGTACTTAGAGTCGCGCTTCTGTTGCTCCGTATTCGAGTAGTGACGCACGAAGAAATCCCATTTCAGGGCGGCGTTCTCGCTCGAGTTGGGATGAAACGCGGGCACCTCGTAATCCTCGGGCAGCGTATTTTGGTCAGGGTGAAGTGCATTGCCGCCGGAGAGCTTCAGCGGATCGCCGCCAGCTTCGAGTAGCAACACTTTGTGACCGAGTTCGGCCAGGCGCGCCGCCACGGTCCCGCCTCCTGGCCCCGATCCAACGACTATGTATTCGCAATCGAAGTCCGCCGGCGGCGTCCCGGCGCTAACCTGAAGCGCGGGCCAGCGCGGACGTGGGGCGTCCGCAGGCGCTGCCGCGCGGGCCCTGAGCATTGACCGTAACAGCGTTAATGCCGCGGCCGCACGATTCAAGAAGGCGCGTCGGGTTGACATAAGGTTTGTGTTGCGCGAACTAGAACGTCTTCAGAAACGCGATTAACGCTTCCTTGTCTTGATTGCTCAGTCCCGGTTCCCTCTGACTGGGGTCGAGCGCATCGAGCATATCGGTGCCAAAGTAATGCCCCCGATTCACGATGAAATCGGGACATTTGCTCAACTTCAAAAGGAGGTCCGTGACGTTGCCGAAATGCTGCTGTAGCCGATCTTCCGAAAGACCCTGCGCGCTCTTCAGGTCGGACTTGGAGCGATGCGCCAGCTCCAAAATATCCTTGTCCCGCTTCAGGCGATCCGCTAAGCTCAACTGCTCTCCGGGATCGAGGTCGAGATTGGAGAGCAATTCAACGGGCGTACCCTTCGGAATCGGGCCGACCTTGAGACCGTCTTTGTCCCTCGCCCAAGTAAGAAATAACTTGTCGAACTTCAGAAAGTCCGCCAATACACCCGGGAGGAACCCATTCGGAATAATTATGTAACTGTCCGCCGTAGTGCGATCGATGAGGCTAGGTTCGGGAACCTTGCCGCCAATGATATTGTCCTTCGTTCGAGTTTCGGGCCATAGCATCTGCCGGATGGCAATGTCGAACGATTTCATGCGGGCCTCGACCGACGGGTTAGAGTCAAAATCTCCCACTGAATTGTTCAGCAGGAACGGCGCCGTGGACCACAAACTAACAAGAGATGCGGGCCGCGTGTAGCCGCGTCCGCCCGCCGGCATTGTAAACTTGAGCGGCGCGCCAGTTACCGGATGATAGTAAGCGATCTCGCCTACCGAGGGCAGATCCTTGTACGTTTGCGACGAGAAGTTATCCCAAATGCTGCCTCCGATCGCATTGCTGGCTAGTGGACTGCACGCATTCGTTCGGGTCAATGTTACGGGAATCCGAAACTCCGAAGACAGAAAGTTGTCGGCCAGGAAATCCGGCTGCATTACGATATCGCGCATCTGTTTCTTAAAGTCTTCGGTCTTAGTCCAGGTCCAGTAATTGTTCCAGCATTTTAGATAGTCCGGGCCGGAACACACACCTGGGTCCGCCCCTTCGGCCGGCTTAGGAGCCTTGCTCGAATGGCACCGTCCGCAGCGGTCGGCAAACACGACCTTGCCCCGAGTGAGCACTTCCTCACTGGCGGTGAGGTAAGCTTTGCCCCCCGGAGCATCCGCTAAGTGATGCGGTTCGGTGCCGCTCAAGAAAAACTCGGCCATAGCCGGGGTCCAGGATTCTGTCACGTTCCAGTAAGTGGAATTCTCGCGCGCGACAGAGATCTCAATCGGCGTCGTCTTCTCCCCGCCGAACAATGCGTTGAAGTGCCGCAGCCATTCTTCGCTATACAATCCGATGTTGAGGTAGACGCGATTCAACGCGCCAAGCGCGCCCACGGAGTCCGCTCCGTCCTTCAGTACGCGCGGCGACCATGATGTAACCGGCTGTTGAAAGAGTTTGTCGAGCCAGCCATATTGCGGGTTGTCGGGTTTGATGAATTCGTTGAACTGCTTGTTGTTCACGCCGCCTCCGGCCAGCGTCTCCTTGCCTGCCAAGAGCGCGCGATCCAGGCGCGGCTTGAGGTAATAAACCGCGTTCATGGTGCGGGGATTATCGAGATAGTCTGTTGAGACCAGCGATGTATCGAGAGCGCCCGGCCGGTACGTGTGCAGAACCTGGAAAATCAGGTTTTTCTCGTCAGCCTGAAACGCGAAGATCCGATCGAACCAAAAGTATTGCGCGCCAACGTTGGAACTGAGATTCTCCCACTTAGGGCTATTAGGATCGGCCGGCGGTTTCAGAGGATTTGGACCGACGTGGCAGAACGAGCATGCCATACCGACGCGGTAAGGACGCACCAAGTCTTTGGTGATGTAATTGGGATCGTTCGCGTAATATTTGACCGGATCCCACTTCGCCTTGGCTTTGGCGTCGAAATAAGGATTGGGAAAAAGCCGCAACCCAACGATACCCGTTGGATAACCGTAAAACGACCCGACTGGCATTACTTCGCCGCGATGAAGGTATTTCACGCCGGGATACTTGGTCTCGTCCGCGAAGGGATCTTTGCCGTCAAAGCGGGGGTCGCATCCTGGAATCCGTTTGTCCAGCCAAAGTCCGAAGCGGTCCGGGTCGCCCTCTTTCGCCTCCTCGAAGCAAGGCTCGTTGACCAATCCGAGGTATTCCCAGCGATTGTGGCGTCCGAACTTCAGGCTCGGATTCGAAGAAATTGTCTTCAACAGATCGAAGATGCCATAGCTTTTCCAATTCAGGGTGTCCCAGAGCCGGTCGTCGCCACCCGTCCAAACCAACCACATATTGCGGCCTTGAATTTGACTCGCCGTTAGTTGAAGCGGGCCATCTTTGGTCCGATCCATGTCGTGGAAGAAATCTTCATCGGCAAACTTAAACGAATCGGGCAGGCGGGAGGCACTGAGCGCCTCATCCTTAATCTTGTTCACCGGACCTTTTCCGCCGCCGCTGCTGCTGCACCCGCCAAGGATGCAGAGGCACAGGGTGAGAGCGAGAAAAGTAAGCGATCGGAAAACATTTATGCCGTCCATACAATTTCCCCTTGAAAAATATAGTGGGCTAGCGGGAGGGGCCTGGTCGGAGCGGCGCCTGTTCAAAACATGTTCTTGGCGCAGCGTCGTGGCGATTTGGGACGACGCGGCACCGTGGACGCGGCGAGCAGGCGCACTTTCTAATCCGCAACCCAGACCTTGCTTTATCGTCGAAATAATTAAGTCAACGCCGCTAATTGGGCACATTGACCTTCCTCCTTCCCGCGCATTACCGGTTTGAAACTACCAATACAAATTACACGCAGTGTTTCTTTGACGAGCGTGGGGTTGATCGTACGCCGATAGGCCGTCCGTGTCAAGCGCTTTTTACCGCTATCATCGCAACGCAGGGACCTCCATTCCCGTGGCGATTTCGAGAGTTAACCTTGGTGAACGGCGATGGTTCCACGCGTTCCCGATGCACGATCAAGTTAAATATGTGCAGGACACGGCGTCAACGTTGCACTCAGGCAAGCGCGCATGCGGGCGATCATGCACCAGCACGGCGCCGTAATCACCCATCCGGGTTCAATCAGAGAAGGGAGTTCGAAGACGGGTATCGTACGGAGGGTGCAAGCAGGGAGTGGGTAGTCAAGACCGAGGGGGCGAGAAGCGGGGGAAGGTGTGGAAGCTAACGCCGGTGCGACAGCTCAACGCACGAGCGCAAGTCGTATTCATCGGCGACGCCGGGCTCCTACCGAGTCCGGCTGGCAGATATTTTGGGGCAGACGCGCTATGCGATCGCGAAAGAGGTGGTCTGCGCGCGTTTGAAGCAGAGATACTCGTAGGTGCTGGGGAGTGTCCGGGTCAAGTGCTCTGCCTTCCTGCGGATCCTGTCGAAGGCGAAGAGCGCGTGCGTTGGTGAGACATAGTCTAACGCGGCCAAACTATATTGCGGCCGATGCCCAAGGCCCAGCAGCATAACGCAATAAGAATAGTCGGTGAAGCCATGTTCTTCCTGGAAGATTGTTCGCTTGGTTGGCAATTCATGCTTCCAAAGGTCCAGGCGCTCAGCAAGGCCATTTGGCATAACGAGGTCATGCTTGGTGGCCTTCCAGAAGCGAGTATCCTGGCGCGTTCCGGCCACGTAGTGAAGAGTCAGGAATTCGCGGACTCCGTCGATGCAATTGGCGATCGCCCTGTTATAGGCTTTGACGTTCGCTTCGTTGTGGCGGCGTCCTGGGAAGCGGTTCACTAGTTGTTCAATTCCGTGTTGGATGAAAAAGATTCCGGTTGATTCCAAGGGCTCAACGAAACCGCTCGACAAGCCAATTGCAACGCAGTTCTTGACCCACGAGTTTCGATTGCGGCCCACGCGAATCTTGATGTGTGAGGCCTTACATCCCTCAGCCCGTTTACCGAGATGCCGCCGGAACTCCCGCTCGGCATCGTCGGGCGTTTGGAACGCGCTCGAATAGACGTAACCAGTGCCGGTCCTATGAAATAAAGGTATGTCCCAGACCCATCCAGAACTCAGTGCCGTTGCGGTGGTGTATGGGTTGATTCCTTCGTTCAGAGGATCGTTGGGTACTTGCACGGCAATAGCCCGGTCACACGGCAGCGATTCGTTGAAACTAATGAACGGCTCCTTCAATACCTGATTGATGAGTAGCCCACGGAAACCAGTGCAATCGATGAAGAGGTCACCTTCAATGTTGCCATGGTCCTTCGTGAGGAGAGACTGGATGGACCCATCCTCCGTGAGAGGCGCTTCGAGGACGTCATCCAGAATCTGAGTCACACCGTGCCGTTGGGCATAGCCCGACATGAATTTCGCAAGCAACGAAGCATCGAAGTGATAAGCGTAGGGATATTGAATCTGAAGATCGTCGATGAGCGAAGGCTTATTCATGTCCGCACCCGGCCCCAGGCAGCCTTCAACTTTATCGTCGAATACGCGTCCATCCAGATATCGCGGAGATCTTTGAGCGTCACAGATCGCCGGTATCGTGAAGCAAGAGTAATCGACGGGCGCTGTATCCCTCTTAAGCTTGAGCCACCACTCGACCATGCTACGGCCGTCGACAATTTCGAATCGCTGGAAGGGATGATAAAAGCGACGACGTTCCGCGTTCCAATCTTCGAATCGAATGGCAGCCTTGTAACTCGCGTTGCACTCTGGCATCCATTCCTCTTCGTGCAGACCCAGCGCCTCGAAGAATAGGTGGATGTAGCTGAAGGTTGCTTCGCCAACACCAACGGTACCGATGTTAGGAGACTCCACCAGACTTATTTCGACGCCGTGAATGAGCGTTTTGCCGAGATAGGCAGCGGTCATCCAGCCAGCGGACCCGCCGCCCACGATCACTACTCTGACTTTCTTATCGCGATTGAACTCTGAGATGGTATTCATAAGGCGCTGTTCTCTTAACGAAGGAATTGTGAGGACTAACTTTTCCAGATTCAGGCGAACTGCGTCCGGGTGGTACAGCGGTAGGACCCGTCAAAATGGGTCATAGCGACGCGGTCCGAAACGGATACATGAATTACGGAGCCAAGGACAATGAAGTGATCGCCGGCCGGCTTCATTTCCGAGACGTGACATTCGAAAGTGGCGGCGACGCCGGCCAGCAGAGGAACGCCCGTTTCACCAGGGCGCCACGCAACGCCGGCAAACCGCTCGCCCCAATTTCTCGAGAAACGGGCAGACAGATCCCGTTGTCCTTCCGTCAGAACGTTGATGCCGAAGGGGTGTCCCACGGCAATGTGTTTCAAAATCTGCGAGCGGTGATCGATGCAAACCAGCACTAATGGGGGGTCCAAGGAAACGCTGGTGAAGGAACTGACCGTAATCCCATGAGGCTGGCCATCCGCACCCCGGAGAGTAGTGACCGTCACTCCCGTGGGGAACTTGCAGCATGCGCTTCGGAACCGATTTGGATCGAGTGGCGTGCCATTCATGAGCGGCTCTGGTTATCCAGTGGAATGCGATCAGGCGTAAACGGGGCCGTGTTCAGAGGCTTCGCGGTACGCGGGGTGAAGCATTGGAGTGGTTGCAAAGGCGCTCGCCGGCGTCGCCGTGCCGCTAGGGCTCGATGTGGGCCGCCAGTCCACTGGCGCTGGGAGCGCCGCTGCATACTCCTGGCCGATGGAAGTCATTGTGAGCCCGGTCTGGCTGAACGTTGGTTCCTGGATGTTTAGTTGCTCCCGGCCGGCAATTTGTAAAATAAACACAAATAGATTAGGCATTTAACGCCCGACGCATAATTTGACGTAAATCAATGCAGCGGCGCTATAAATCGGCAAAACAGGGATGGCTGCCGCCATTAAGGTTAGCGAACTGATACGGTTTTACGTGCAACCGAGCCGGGATTAGTCGCAAAGGCCACTCCAATATATCGCTCGGCTATCGGGGTGTCAACAGATTATTGCGTTTGAATCAATCTGCAGCGGACCCGCGTGGCGGCACGCGGGTCTCCAAACGTTGCATCCATGAACCCACACGGACGAACCACGCAACATCGGCAGCCGGATACACTTCTGTTAGATTGCGTTCAATGGTCTTGGACGATCAAAATGCACGCCTGTCGGCTTATCCCGCTTGCGGCCCGCAACAATTCGGTCCAAGGGAAGTAGCGATGAACGGCGCCTTCGAACCATCCAGAGTATCTACTGGTTATTACCTAGGTTATAAGCGCGCCATCGGGTCCTCGACCCGTAGTTCCGCTTAGGGCCAGAGCATATTTCATAATTCACTGTACATTATGTAACTTTGTGTCAGGATTCATAAAAATCAATGCGAGGCAAAATTTACGATTGCCTTGACAACGCCAATCGAATATTCGTATACTTCGAGCCTGACCGGGGAAATTGCGGAACTATTCTCGCGTCTTCCGTGACGGCAGTCTGCCCAAATTTAGACGATGAATTTAGCCCCTTGGTGCGCCATTCAGGTGAGGCGGAATCGAGAGATCGAGACCTCACGCCTTCTACGGGAAAAGGGTTACGAACAGTTCTTGCCCTTGTACAACATCTGCCGCCGCCGCGCGAACAGAGTGATAGAGCTCGAAACACCGCTCTTCCCCGGATATCTGTTCTGCCGATACGATTGGGAGGTCAGGTCGCCGATCGTGACCACGCGGGGAGTGCTGCGCATAGTTGGCATGGGGAACAGGCCAGCGGAGGTTCCTGAAGAAGAGATCGAGATGCTGCGGCGAACGCTGGATGCGAAGGTGGACGTGGAACCTTGGCCATACCTGCAGAAGGGCGAGGTGGCGTATCTGCAATCGGGGCCTCTGCGGGGGTTGCACGGCATCTTCGAGGGCTTCGACAGGAAGTTCCGGCTCATTCTATCGGTGACGCTGCTGCAAAGATCTATTGCGGTGATCGCGGAACCGGAGTGGCTCTAACGATTGCGGCCACCACTTTTCTGTAGTGACACCAACTCTCGGTAGAAGTCCGGCAACCGAACGAACCGAAGCACGCAAATCGGTGAGCAGGGTGAGCCCTGTTCGAATTGGCCTTCTTCTCTGCTTCGGAATCTCAGTGCTGTTCGGAATTTCACAACGCTACACTCCGGCGAGGGCAGGGACGGCCATCGAAGGCTATTCCGTTGCAAGAGCGATGCGGGACGTGGCGGCAATCGCCCGAGAGCCGCATCCGCACGGGACGCCAGCGGAAGCAAGAGTCGCTGCGTATCTGGCCGCGCAGTTGCAAAGTGCCGGTCTGACGCCGGAGATCGAAGATAGCTGGTACACGGAGCGAGTGCGAAATCGTGAATACGCTGTGATTCACGTGAAGAACATCGTGGCGAAGGTACAAGCGGGGACCTCGGGACGGGCAGTGCTGTTTGTGGCGCATTATGATTCGGCGCCTTCGAGTCCGGGAGCGGCGGACGATGGCGCCGGCGCCGCTACGCTGCTTGAGACGGTACGCCTATTGAAAGCCAGCGGCGATCCGCTGAAACGGGACATATGGTTCCTGTTTACGGATGGCGAGGAACTTGGTCTTCTTGGAGCCAAGGCGTTTGTCAAGGCGAGACCGGATCTGTCGAAGGAAGTTGCCGCGGTCGTCAACTTCGACACGCGTGGCGACTCCGGTCCAGTGGTAATGTTCGAGACCGGCGTCACTGGCGACGCTCTGGTACCTAAATTCTTGGCGGCCGTGCCGCATCCGTACACAACGTCTTTGGCGAGCACGGTCTATCGAATGCTGCCCAACAACACGGATTTCTCGGTGTTCAGAAACGCTGGAATCGGAGGGCTCAATTTCGCGTTCCTGGACGATTGGCCGGGTTACCATTCCGCGATGGATGAACCGAGCCGGCTAAGCGAGATTTCGCTGCAGCACATGGGCGAATCTGCAATCTCGCTGGCGCGCACTCTAGGAGGGGCCACGACCATTCCGCAGGCTTCTTCCAAACTCGTCTATTTCAACTTGGCCGGGAGTTACGCCGTGCACTACCCGATTTCGTGGGGATCATGGGCATCGCAAATATCCCTGATAGGATTCATCGGTGTTGCCGGCGTTGGGCTGTGGCGAAAAGCGATCGGTATACGTGGTCTGCTGGCCGGCGGAGTCTCGGCGATAGCGGCTATGCTCTTGGCCCCTTTCGCTTCCACTGTTTTGTTGGTCGCTCTGTTTTCTGCGAACGGGGCGTCGCTTTATAAGAGCGGCGCGGATGCGGGCATTGTCGTCTTAATGGCCGCGGCGGTTGCCCTATTTGCCGCGCGCTATGCGATTCAGCGGTTCGATGCACTGAGCGTTGCGATGGGCGGCCTGACCATATGGGTGCTGCTTGCTTTTTGGACGAATCGTAGAGCGCCAGGCGCAACGTATGTGTTGGATTGGCCGCTGCTGGCGGCGCTCTTGTGCTGCGCGCCGATGGTGTTCGCGGGCCGGCGGATGTGGAGGGTGAGCTCAATTCCTGCGGTTATCCTTTGTTCGGTTGCCCCACTCATTTTGGCGCCCATGCTGAAGATGGTCGGTTCCGCTCTGATCGGTACCGGGGTCGCCGCAATCTCGGTTCCCGTGAGCCTCGGAGTTTTCGCGATGCTTCCATGGGTTGCTCTCGCCAAGACGCGGATCGACTGGAAGGCGCCTGCTGGTTTGGCTTGTGTTGCAGTCTTGGCGGCAGTGGGGCTAGGAGCCGGGGTTCGGTACGACGCGCGGAATCGCAAGTCGGACTCGGTCTTCTATGTAGAGGATGTAAACCAAAAGACGGCCAGTTGGGCGCTTGCGGCAAGGTCAGACGATACATGGACCTCAAAACTACCGAGAGGCGGGACCCAGTCTCTGGCCGGCTTCCCCGATTGGTTTTCCGCCGGCACTTCATTTCCAATCGTGCGAAGTGCACCTTTTTGGATCCTGCCGGCACCCGACGTGGCTAACATGCAGGTCGCGGATGGAGTTACACGCTTCCGAGTGAAATCGCCGGGTCAAAGCCCAATAGTCGCGATTCATCTGTCGGCGGATGCGCCCTTCAGGAACGTTGCGGTAGAGGGGCAGGAACTGCAGACTGGCCGGGAAACGGAGTTCACTATTCTTCATTACGGACCGGCCAACGATGGAATTCCGATTCAGTTCGCGAACGCCAAACCGGCGGCCATCGAAGTGGTCGAGAGATATTACGAGCTTCCGAGAGAAGCCGGACTCGCCGCGCGTCCGGCATGGCTGATGCCTAACCGCAACGTCGGGGACGGGATTGTTGTGGTGCGTAGTTTTGGAACAGCGGCTCTTCAGTAAATCCCATTTCACAAAGACGTCTTAAGAGCGAAATCCCACGTGGTTGAATTTTCCAGCGCAACTGCCGTTGAACTTGCGATTGAACGCGAGGAAGCGGCACACTACAAACTCCATTGCCGAGTCTGCGGCGCCGTCACACAAGACGATGGGCATCAACTGGAGTGCGCCGTGCCTCACGAGGCCGCGCTTTTGACGACAGAATATTCAGAACGATCCTTCCTGCCATCGACGCATGAAGGCGGCCTGTTTCGCTATCGATCCTGGTTGCCGGTACGGCATGCCGTCGCAGGCTCGGATAGAAGCCTGGTGTATCGAAGTGAAGGGTTATGCAAACTCACGGGACTCAATAACCTCTGGATTGCTTTTCACGGTTATTGGCCGGAGAAAGGCGCGCATCACAGCACGGGAACATTCAAAGATCTGGAAGCGTTCTGTGTCCTGGGACGATTGCCTCATGCGCCGCGTAAGGTGATGGTGGTGGCGTCGGCCGGGAACACTGCCGCGGCCTTTGCGCGAGCGTGTTCCATCAATGACGTCCGATGCCTGGCGATCATTCCGAAGTCCGGGCTCGGTCGCTTGTCGTTCCAAAATCCGCAACGGGATTGCGTGAAGATCGTTGTGCTTTCCGGAGAGGCCGACTACTCCGATGCGATTGCGCTTTCGGAAAGAGTGGCACAGAGACCGAATTTCTTCCTGGAGGGTGGCGCAAAGAACGTCGGGCGGCGCGACGGACTGGGAACGGTGATGCTGAGTGTTTTCGAAACATTGGGGCGGTTGCCCGACTACTACTTTCAGGCGATCGGATCGGGCACGGGCGCGATCGCCGTACATGACGCGTCGCGCCGGCTGGCACGCGGCGAAGGACACGTCCCTTCTCGAATGTTGAGTCAGAACCTGCCATTTGTACCCATTTACAATGCCTGGAAATCGGAGTCCCGAGAGTGGATCGCGTCCGATGAGAACGACGGCAAGCGCCAGATCGCGGCGATGCAGGCCCGGGTCTTGTCGAACAGGCGGCCGCCTTACGCAATTCGGGGCGGTTTGCGCGAGGCCTTACAGGAGTCCGGTGGCGATGTGTTCGCAGTCGACAATGGCGAACTGGAAGCAGCGGCGAGGTTGTATGAGGAGACGGAAGGCATCGACATCGAACCCGCCGCGGCCGTGGCCTTCGCGAGCGTGCTACGACAACGACGCCGCGGTTTGCCGCCAGATGATTCTACCGTCGTTTTGAACATCACCGGCGCGGGAATACGCCGCCGCGCTCAAGACATTTCGTTGGTCCCTACAATTCCAGACCTGGTCATAGACCCGCGCGACGCTTGCAATCCTCAGATACTGGATCGCATTGCCGCGCTTTGCCAGTAAACCCTCCTGAAGTTTTCCAAAGTCTTCCCCATGAACTCAATCAGCACAGCGGTTCAAAAGAAGTCTGCGCCTTTGGTAGCCGACGGCGGACAGACGCCACTTGTCGCCGTAAAGCTTACGATCGCCGGCACTCCGCGCAGAGTGCGGCTCAAACTCGAAGGGAAGAATCCGACCGGATCATCGAAGTTCCGCACAGCGAAGGCCTTGATGACGGATCTGGAAGCGAGAAGGCTGCTGCGTCAAGACTCGATCGTTGTTGAATCGACATCCGGGAATCTGGGAGTCGCACTCGCTTGCATTTGTCAGTCAATGGGGCTGCGGTTTGTGGCGATCGTCGATCCCAAGACGACCGTTGAGAACATTTCGAAGATGACGGCCTATGGCGCGGAAATCGATCTCGTAAGCGAGCCGGACGGCAGCGGCGGATTTCTTCCATCCCGGTTGAAGCGACTGAACGACCTTCGAAACATTTCGAATCGTTACGTTTGGACGGACCAATACTCGAACTGGGCGAATCCTTTGGCGCACTATATGCAGACCGGTCCTGAAATCCTGAAGCAGGCGGGCGGATCGCTGCAGGCGGTCTATATTCCGGTATCGACGGGGGGCACTCTGGCGGGCACGGCGCGATATCTGCGCGAGGCCAGCCCCGCGACTCTCATCGTGGGGGTGGACGCGGCGGGATCGGTAGTTTTCGGCGGGAAGCCGGGTGTGCGTAAGTTGACCGGCATCGGATCGTCTCGACGATCGGACTTCTTAACTTCAAGTCACTATGACGAGTTCTATATCGTATCCGACCGCGAGGCTTTTCCGTTCTGCAGGGCGGTGCTGACGCAGACTGGCGTTGAGTTGGGTGGATCGGGTGGAGCTGCTCTGGCGGCATGCGTGCGCCACCTGGAAGCACATCCCGAGTTGAGAGATGTTACCTGCATCTGTCCCGATGGGGGCGAGAATTATCGGTCCACGATTTATAGCGATGAATGGCTGGCCGCTAATGGACTCGCGATGGATCATGCGGCAGTGGCGACGATGGTTCCAAAACAAGTGCCAGAGCAAGAGGCGGTCGAAGCGATGCCGGCTCAAAGCGCCGTGCGGGGATAGCTGGATGTCTTTGTCGCGTAAACAAACTCGTTTATTCGCCGACGGGCCGCGACTGCGCGCGACGGAAGACGGCGCTTCTGACGGAGGAGTTCTGTCGCCGAATGAAACTTCGCTGTGGTTTCTTGCGCGGCTGCAACCTGACAGCCCGCAGTACAATCTGGCTGGAGCGCTGCGGTTCGATCGCGCCTTGGATGCGGGCGCGATGCGGCGTGCGCTTGAGGGGTTAGCGATCCGGCATGAGGCGCTCAGAACCACATTTCCCGATGTGGACGGCGTGCCACGGCGCGTGGTTCATTCGGACCCCGTTGTCGCTCTAGAAGTGGAGTACGAGATCGGGGATGTAGGGGTCCGGTTGTCAGTAGAAAGTTCGAAACCGTTCGATCTTGCTGCGGGTCCGCTGTGGCGGGTACGGCTGATACAAGGGCCGGCCGGCGAGGGCGTTCTCGTGGCCGTGTTGCATCACATTCTGTTTGATTTCTCCTCGCTCGCAGTTTTCCTTCAGGAACTGGGTGATTTGTATACCGCGGAGATCGAGGGTGAGGCTCTTGATCTTCCATCACTCCGAATGAGTTTATCTGTGCATGCCTGGCTGCAAGCGAGCGCACTGGAACGGAACGGAGAGAGGCTTTCGCAGTATTGGCGATCCCACTTGGACGGAGTTCCTCAGCAGCTCGCGTTTGTTTCCGACAATTCGGCGGGTTCTGGGGGGGCGCAGCAGTTTGCGGTCTCACGGCGTACCGCGGATCGAATCAAGATATTGGCGCGCGAAAACGGCACTACCGCCGCTGTTGCGCTGGGTGCTGTTTTCCAGTTGCTATTGCATCGCTGGACGGGTCAAGACGATCTCGTGCTCGGGTTTCCTTTTGGCGGCAGGAATCGTCCCGGGGCGGCGAAGCTTATCGGGTACTTCGTCAATATGACGGCGGTGCGCAGCCGCTACTGCCCTGACAGGACCTTCGAAGAGTTTCTCAGAGAGACGCGCGAGGTTATTGCGGGGGCTCACGCGCATCAGGGCTATCCTGTATCGCGCCTGGTCGAAGACCTGAAGGTCCCACGCGATTCGTGGCGGCATCCTTTGATCCAAGCGACTTTCGTTTATCAGAATGCGTCGGCAGAGGCCCTTCCGATCGTTTTGGGCATGCCGGATCGGCAAGTTCGTTTTGGCGCGGAATATGCGGCGACGGTTTCGATGACGCCCGCGATGCCGTTCGATCTCTCGATGGTAATTGGCGAATGCGCGAGGGGGTTAGAAGGCGTTCTTCAATACGACGGGCATGTAATTAGCGATGTTACTGCATCGTCAATGGTACGCGCGTTTGACAGTCTTCTGGAAGCAATCGCGTCGAACAGCAGGGCTTCCATCGCGGATCTTGCGATGCTTCGCGATGAGGAAAAGAGCGCAGTGCTGCGGCTTGGTGCGCGGCAGGCGTCCGTCGAATCGCGCGACGGACTGCTTGGACATCGGCTCACGTTGCTAGCGCGCTGCGCACCCGACGGATTGGCGGTTAAATCGGGCGAGCGGGAGATTTGTTTTCGTGAACTGGAGGATCGGGCCAACCAGCTTGCTCATTATCTTATCCGTTGTGGCGTGGGACGCGGCTCTCGCGTTGGCCTCTTGGGTACGCGCTGTGCCGAAACTATTATCGGGCTAATCGGGATCTGGAAGGCCGGCGCCGCTTACGTCCCAATCGCTCCGAGCGATCCGGAAGAACGCGTGCGATTTGTGCTTGAGGATGCCGGAGCGCGAGTGATGGTTCGAGCAAATGGCCGTCCGGCGCTGCTGGGCGTCCGAATCGTGACGCTGGATGATGAGGCCGTCGGATTGGAGCCGCGGACTTGTCCGGTTGTCGCTGAAGATGGCGATGACCTGGCTTACGTCATCTATACGTCGGGCTCGACGGGACGTCCCAAAGGCGTCATGATTCCACGGCGAGCCGTGGCGAGTTTCCATCAGGCTCTGAAAGACGCCGTGTATCAGGAGCTCGGCGGGGCGTCTTTGAGAGTAGCGCTGAATGCTCCATTTTCGTTCGATGCATCGGTTCAGCAAATCGTTCAATTGTTGGGCGGGCATGCGTTGGTGATTGTTCCCGATGAGGCTCGACGAGATGGCGAGGAACTGGCCGTTTTTCTTTCGAGCAATGCGATTGAAGTTCTGGATTGCACTCCGGTTCAATTGCAAACACTGCTGGCGAGCGAACGGTCAAAAGCAGCTCTGCAGAATCTGAAGGCTGTCCTGGTTGGAGGCGAAGCGATTCCGACGGGGCTGTGGAATAGCGCGAGTCAACTGCATCCGGTCCGCTTCTTCAATGTTTACGGACCTACGGAGTGCACGGTGGACGCGACCATTCAACCGATATTTCCGGGTACTACGCCGAAGATCGGGCTTCCTCTACGAAACTCCAGCGCTTACGTGCTGGATGACAGGTTGTCGCCCGTGCCAATAGGTGTTTGTGGCGAGCTATATATCGGTGGCGATGGACTCGCTACGGGTTACTTGAACCAGCCAGGATTGACGGCTGAGCGATTCCTGCCGGCTCCGTGGAGTGGTCACGGCGGAGGGCGCATGTATCGGACTGGCGATATTGTGCGTTGGTCCGCTGAGGGCGAACTGGAGTTCGTGGGACGGCGCGATCAACAAGTCAAAATCCGAGGCTACCGGATTGAGCTGGGTGAGATCGAGGAGCAGTTACGGGCGCTAAATGGCGTTGACGACGCCGCTGTGGTGATGCGTGAGGACGACACCGATAAGAGCCTGATTGCATACGTAAAGCCGCATTCGAAATTTGTGGTTGATGTCGCGGTTCTGCGAAGAAGTTTGCGGGAGCGCATGCCGGATCACATGATTCCGGCGCGGTGGATGGTCTTGGATCGCATGCCCCAAACGTCCAGCGGAAAGCTGGATCGCACGCGTTTGCCAGAACCCGTCGACGAACCTTCGCGCGACTCCGGACGCGATCCACAGACGCCTACCGAACAGCGGATGGCGAAACTCTGGTGCGAGTTGTTGAAACGGACCAGCGCGGGCGCGGACGAAAACTTCTTCGAACTGGGAGGTCATTCGCTGCTTGCGACACAACTGCTGGTGAGAATACGGGACTCGTTCGGCGTAACACTGCAGTTGCGAAATGTTTTCGAGAACCCGCGGCTGGCGGATCTGGCGGAGGTAGTGGACCGCACGGCGTTGCAAGAGGCCCGCGAGACTGGGATCGTGCGGCGGCAGCGATCCGGGCATGCTCGCGCATCCTACGCACAGGAGCGGATGTGGGTTCTGTGGGAATTGGCGGGCGGACAAAGCGCGGCGTATCACATGAGCGGCGCGCTGCGATTGAAGGGCGATCTCGACGTTGAGGCTCTGGAGTGGAGCATCAACCAGGTCATCCGGCGGCACGATGCGCTTCGAACGCGCTTCGAGATGTCGGGCAGTGAGCTTTTGCAGGTTGTGGAACCGGCTTGGCGGCTCGAACTACCTGAGGAAGATTTCCGCGGCGCGCCGGAATTGGAATGGCGCGAGGCGGCGATGGAAGAGACCGGCCGGTCCTTCGATCTTCGCCAATTGCCGATGCTGCGTTCACGACTGTTCCGCATCGCGGAGCACGAGTGGGTGTTGCTCGTAGCGATGCACCATATTGCGGGCGATGGATGGTCGTTTGGTGTGATCGAGGAGGAGATCAACGAGTTCTATAACGCGCGGCGGGAGCGGCGCGAGGCGCAGCTTGGCGAGCTCGCGATTCAGTATGCCGACTATGCGGAATCGCAACGGGATCGCGTGGAGAGCGGCAGCCTGAACGAGCAGCTTACGTGGTGGCGTCAACGGCTTTCCGAGCCTTATGAGTCCTTGAATCTTCCTGGGAAGAATCCGACGCCGCGGGGCGATCGCGCGGCGGAGATCCGCGTGGACTTCGGGGCCGAGTTCAGTACGCGCTTAGAGACAGTCGCGCGGAGTTTAGGCGCAACGCTTCACATGATCTTGTCGGCATCCTTGGGAGTCGTGCTATCGCGATATACCGGGCGATCCGAAATCCGCTTGGGTATCCCGGTGGCGGGTCGGTCGCATCGCGAAACCGAGACGCTTGTTGGCTTCTTCGTAAACACCATCATTGTACCCGTACGCATCAGCGGGCGCGGAAGTTTTGCTTGCGTAGTGGCGGACGTGAAACGCGAGCTTCTGGCCTGCTACGAACGGCAAGATGTTCCATTGCAGAAGCTGATGGAGGAAGCACGTGTGGGGAGCGCCGACGCCGGTTTGCCATTTTCGGTGCTCCTGGCGTTGGGAAATACGCCTCGGCCCGGGCTACACATGAGCGGTGTCGACGTGGAGCCATATCCTATTCCCAGTCTGCGCGCAAAGGCCGAGATTGCAGTCCTTCTGGAAGACGAGCGGGCCGGAGTGCACGGCGTAGTGGAGTACCGCGCCGATGAATATGACCACGACTCGATGGATCGGCTGGTGCGCCATTGGCGGCACTGGCTGGAGGCCGCGGTGGCGAACCCGGAGCGATCGATTGCGGAATTGCCTCTCATGGACGCTAGCGAGCTTGACTGGATCAATGAGAGGGCAAGCGGTGGTGAACGTACTTGGACTGAGGTTAGTTTGGTGGGTCGCTTCGAACGGCAGACGCTGCTTACGCCGGATGCTATTGCGGTCGAGGGACACCGTGAGCCCTGGCGATTGACATACTCCGAGTTGAACGCACGGGCGAACCAACTTGCGCGGTGGCTGCAGCGAAAAGGAATCGAGCGTGAGGACCGCGTAGGACTCTTCTTGCGCCGCGGGCCTGCCATGATCGCGGCGGTTATTGGAACACTCAAGGCAGGCGCCGCTTACGTACCGCTGGACGAACGCTATCCCATTGAACGCATACATGCGATTCTGCGGGACTCGGGTTCACGCTTGCTTTTGAGCGAGGCGGGTTTCAGTGAACCGTTAAGTGCGATTGGAATCGCTGTCGCTCATCTGGACGAGTTAGATGGCGAGATCGCGCGCGAATCTGTCGAAAACTTGCGCGAGACTCCGGAGCCGGACAATTTGGCTTACGTCTTGTACACATCGGGATCGACGGGCCAGCCAAAAGGCGTAATGCTGACGCATCGCGGCGCCGTGAACCTGGTTGGTTGGGCGCTTGAAGCATACACTCGCGAAGAGCTCAGCTCCGTTGCGTTTTCGACATCGCTCGGTTTCGATCTGTCGGTATACGAGATCTGGACTCCGTTGAGCTGCGGCGGGCGAATGATTGTCGTTGACAATGCAACGGCAATCGCGGGTGAGCGCTTTCACTTGCTCAACACGGTGCCATCCGCGATGCGCGAACTCTTGCGGATGAATGTGCTTCCGGCGGATGTAGGCGTGGTGAATCTGGCAGGGGAAGCGCTGCACGGCGACCAAGTATCCGAGATTTATGCGGCTACGAACGCGTCGCGGGTTGCGAATCTGTACGGCCCAACAGAGACTACGACGTACTCAACCGCCTTCGACGCGGATCGATCGGTTACAGGCGGCAATGTGCCGATCGGCCTTCCCTTGACGAATACTGGCGTTTATGTTTTGGACGCTTGCGGTGAACTCGCACCGATTGGGGTGGAGGGAGAGCTCTATATCGGAGGAGCGGGCGTCGCGCGCGGCTATCAGCGACGGCCGGATTTGACGGCAGAGCGCTTCGTGCCGTGCAAATTTAGCGGCCACGAGGGAGAGCGCGTTTATCGAACCGGCGATCGCGTGCGATGGTGCGTGGACGGGAATCTGGAATATCTGGGACGCATCGATCAACAAGTAAAGATACGCGGATTCCGTATTGAACTGGGCGAGATTGAGATTGCTCTACGGGCGCTGCCGGGGATCAAAGACGCTGTGGTGGTAGCGCACGAGGCCGAAGGACGCGACAAACGGTTGGTTGCTTACGTCGTAATGGAACCGGGACGGCGTGGAGATTTGCGGCGTGAGTTGAGCCAGCGGCTGCCCGATTACATGGTGCCCGCGAT
>JBEKUT010000067.1:0-21396 GCA_049514735.1 Bryobacteraceae bacterium | reverse complement strand
CTTCGACCAGCTGATGGAACTCGAGGCCGCCGTTATCGCCGCATATCGCCGGGGGGAACTCTCCACCGAGGACCGCGCGGATATCGCAAGACACATCCTCGCCCACCGGCGGCTCCCAAGTCGAAAACCATCCCAGTAGCTCCAAATATTTAAACTCTTTAATAAAGCTCGACGTGAATAAGAGTGTGATCGAGTTACAGGACTTCTAGTAGTAAAGTACTTAGTTTGCGATTAACTTAGTACTCTAGGTACTCTAAGTACTATACATTTTAGTAACGAACCTTACCGAGGGCCTGTACCTAAGTCCTAATTCTAATCCCTGTAACGGGATAGGCAACAAAACTCTTGCATTCTTCGTGGGATCTGGTAAAAACGTATTAGCTCACCTCACGTATCGCGTTCTTGCTGGGGAGGCTTAGTAGAGGTCGTAAAAAGCACGGCCGTACTGGGTGTCCCTGAGGAGGAGTAAAGAATTGAGGGGTTTAAGGAAAAATGAAGAAACTATTTTTATCACTTGTGGCGGTCTTTGTATTCTCGGGACTCGCGATGGCCAGTATTACGCCTGCTCTTGATGGCGGAGCGCCGACCGGCCCCGTCGCCGGGGTTTGGACTTGGACGTACTCCATCTCAGTTGACGGCAATGAGTCGTTAAACCCATCCGCGAACGCAGGCGCGACTTGTTTAGGTGGCCAGACGCCTTGCAATACTTTCTGGACCCTCTACGACGTGGGAGGCCTGATCTCTAGCACTGAGGCAACCCCAGGCGGATGGGGTTGGGTGGAAAACGCGGTGGGTATCACTCCTGGCGGGCAGTTGATTACAGATTCCCCCAGTTACCTCAACATCACTTTCTACTACACAGGCGTAACTCAGACCGGTCCCATCACTTCAATCGATGGATTCTCCTTCGAATCGTCTACTGGAACCGCCAACCCGGACGGAATCTTCAGCTATCAGGCAACCAAGATTCAGAACGGCAAGCCGGATCAAGGTCAGGGCAATGTCGATATTCCGCAGACAGTTCCGGAGCCGGCCTCGGTGCTGCTCATTGGGGGCGGACTTGTCGGACTCGCCTTCGTCCGCCGCAAGCGTTCCCGTTAAGCGAAACTTCGCGGGCCTTATTTTTAAACGTATCTCAAGGGCGTGAGCCGGTTGCACCGGCTTGCGCTCCTTTGTGTTTTTCCGCGCTTTCAGGGCAAGTCTTCACCCACGTCCGCAACACTTCCGCAACTCCCCAGGCCTGCGCCACACAACCTCGCGGCGTGTAGGGATCTTCCGCATCGAAAATCTCGCTCACCGATCCGATACACGCCTCTCCTAAGTGCGGCTTGAACCCCTGCAGGAATTGGTGTGCGCCGGCGAAATCGTCCGGATGCACTTTCAGCCACGCATCGATGAACGGGCCGATCAACCAGCTCCAGACCGTCCCCTGATGATAGGCGGCGTCGCGCGACCGCAGATCGCCAAAATACTTCGGCTTGAAGTCCTTGCTATCGGGAGACAGCGACCGCAGCCCGACCGGTGTGAGCAGCTTTTCGCGGCAGATCTCGACCACTGGCTTCCATCTCGATTCGTCCAAAATCGGATGCTCCAGCGAAATCGCCAGCAACTGGTTCGGACGGCACGAGGAATCGTCGCCCTGCTCCCCGTCGATCACGTCGAACAGGTAACCCGTCTGCTCGTTCCAGAAACGGCGATTGAAGGAATCGCGCGCCTGTGCGGCGTACTCCGCCAGATGCGTAGCGGCTTCCGGCCGGTTCTCGTCTTTCACCCATTGCTCCAGCAGCTTCAGAGCGTTGTACCAAAGCGCGTTGATCTCCACCGCCTTGCCGCGCCGCGGCGTCACCACCCAATCGTCAACCTTGGCGTCCATCCAGGTGAGTTGATAACCCGGCGCGCCTTGCGCCAATAAACCATCTCGCGCATCCACATGGATGCCGAAGCGCGTGCCGCGAACGTGCCAGTCCACGATGTCGAGCAGTTTCGGCAACACCAAGTGGAGCATCGTGCGGTCGCCGGTGATTTCCAGGTATCGGGAGATCGCATGGAAAAACCACAGCGTCGCATCGGCTGTATGATAGAGGCCTTCCTTGCGGCCCTCTGGAAACATGTTGGGGATCAGGCCGTCGCGGATGTAGTGCGCGAACGTGCGCAAAATATACGCCGCTTCAACATGACGGCCGGTGGTGAGCGTCAGCCCTTCCAGGCTGATCATGGTGTCGCGGCCCCAATCGGTGAACCAGTGATATCCCGCGATGATGGTTCGCACTTCGTCGCCCGCGGCATTCGCGCGCGCGGTATCTTCCAGACGTCCCGCCGGACGAATAATGAACTGATCGGCCGCCATTACCAATTCGCCGGCAGTCGCTTCCTGCGCGCCTGGTTGCGCGTCGGACAACAGTCGGCCGCGGCGGTCGAATTCGGAGTCGAAGGCTTGACCGGGCGAAAGCGCCCGGATGGTCTCCCACGCTTCGGTCGACGAGATCAAAGTCGCATCCCATCCCTTGGAAATCTCAGCGTGAAAATATCCGGGACTCCACAAGTCTCCGCGCGCCGCATACCCTCTGCTCTCCTCGATGCGATAGACAATCTCCTGAATCCGAATCCGGTCGATGGTCAAGGCCGCGCGCGTGCCATACAACAACAGCCGCAGCGGGGGAACGCCGGATCCGGAGAGAATCTCATATTGATCCTCGAAAACCGATAAGGTGTACGGCGTTGTGATCGGCGAACTCACCGGCGCCTCATGCGGCCTGATATTCAACGATGGCCGTAGCGTCAGCTTGATGCTGCCGTCGCCATCCAGAACGCGGTAGTTCACGTAAACTGTATTCTGCATGTGCGGCAGCATGAGCCGCTTCTCGATCAGAAAACCATCCACCTGGAAACGCCATACCGGCAGGCCGTCGGTGAGCCGGAAGTCCTTCATGAAATCGGCGCCGTGGAGTTGCACGGGATTTCTCGCGCGCTCCTCTCCTCCAAGCTGGATCGTGCGGCCGTCGGGAAGCTCGATGTGCTCCACCAGATCGTTGAGCATCATTATGCGTCCCAGCGGCGTGGGCAGAGCTGCGATCAGATAGCCGTGAAATCCCCGGGTGATGACCCCGCCGACGGTACCCGCCGCGTAACCTCCCAATCCGTTGGTCACCAGCCACTCACGGCTCAAGAGCGGCTCGGATGCTTCGGCGTCCAGCACGGATGGTCCGGTGGCCGGCGCCTGCGAGGCTCCATTCTGCGCGGCGATATCCGCCGGACTCACTGGCATGTCTCGAACAAGTTCGTTCATGGCAAAACTTCAAAGGTCCCGGTTGAAAAAGCGGTTCGTTGACGATCGGCGGGCCGCAGCACCACGGCGCTCTGCCCCGGAATCCGCCAGTTCTCCACTGTATCGAGCGGCGGCGTGCCGCATCCACCGTACGCGGGATCTTCGGTAGACCAGATCGCGTTCCACTCTTTGTCCTCCGGCGGCGCCAGCAGAGGCTCGGGCGCGGGGCTGAAATGCAGGTCCTTTCCGAAGTTGACAATCACTAGCCGGTCGTCGCCGCTTGGAGCGAAGAACCGTAAGACAAATGCGTCCCGATTTAGAACGGCGCCATCTACGGCTCTATATTCCTGGCGCCGAAACGCTTCTTCGCTCTTCCGCAAACGAATCAGGTCGCGATGTAAAGCAACCGTTGCGGCGTGAGCTTCCCGCTCGGCATGATCGAGCTTGCATTTCTCGAATGTGGCCCGTTCTTCGGGCGGCGCGAAACAGCCCCACATTTCTTTCAGCGCCAGGCTGCGGAACTGGCTCAGGAATTTTCTGCGGCCGTCGTGGATCAGCGGCGCCAGCTCCGGCCCCTGGTCCGCAAAAAAAAGAAATTGACTCGACGCCGCGAATTCCTGACCTTGAAACAACATCGGAGTGCCGGGCGCGAGCATGAAAAACGCCGTCATCGCTTTGTCGATGCCTGGGCTCGTCAACTGGTGCGCCCGCAAACCTCGCGCCGAGTTCGCCACCTGGTCGTGATTTTGCGTGAAGTTCACGAAGCGCCACGGGGCCAGTCCAAACGTTGGCGATCCACGGCGCTGCTTCTGCCATTGATACCACTGGCCCTGATACAGATAGCCGTACTTTGCTCCCGAGATCATCTCCTGTGCCGACCCCTGATAATCGCTATAGTACGCTTCGTTGTGGCCTGTTATGCGGACCATCATCGAATGATGCAGATCGTCGTTCCAAAGTCCGTCCATGCCATACCCGCCCTCTTTCTCATCGCGGACTAACTTCACTTCCTGAGGTTCATTTTCGGCAATAACGATGGTCTCGCGGCCTTTTGCGGCCTTCCTCACTGCGCACGAAATTGCGGCCAGAATATGATCCTTCGATTCATCGTAAATGTTCTGCGTCGCGTCCAGACGCAACCCATCGAGATGGAATTCGTCAATCCAATACGCCGCATTCGAGATGAAGTACTCGCGCGAAGGACACGATTGCTCGCCGTAGAAGTTGAGAGCTTCTCCCCAATCGGTAGTATGGCGCGACGTGAAATAGTGCTTCGAGAACTGGCCGAAGTAATTTCCTTCGGGACCGAGGTGGTTGTAAACAACATCCAGAATGACGGCCATCCCGAGCCGGTGCGCCGCATCGACGAAACGCCGGAAATCGTCGGGCGAGCCGTAGAGACGCGTGGGCGCGTACGGATACACGCCATCATACCCCCAGCCGAACTCGCCTGGAAATTCGGAAACTGGCATCACTTCCAAAACCGAGATTCCGAGTTCCGCCAAATGCGGTAGCTCTTTACTCGCGGACTGCCAGGTCCCTTCCTGCGTGAAAGTTCCGATATGCATTTCGTACACGATTTGTTCGCGAAGCGAAGCGCCGCGCCACGCCGAATCACTCCACGAAAATGCGCCCGGATCGACGACCTGCGAAAAACCGTGTACGCCGTCAGGCTGGAACCGCGACGCCGGGTCGGGAAACCAATCCGCCCCGTCCAGCCGATATTTGTAAAGGGAACCCGCGCGCGCTTCGCCAACAAGTCCGGCGAAGTACCCTGCGTCGTCGCGCTCGAGCGCGTAGAAGCGATCTTCGATCATGACTTCTACTTGCTCGCGTTCAGGGGCCCATACTCGAAAATGCACTCCACCTGAAGGCGCCACTTCCGCGCCCACAGGCACACGCCTGCTGTAGTGTTCAGACACCAAAATATTAGACACCTCGGATGGCAGCCTGTTTCGCCGCTACTCGCGCGGCGGCAAAACCGCGGTGCAAGTCCAGAAATGCAGAAGTTCACGAACCCTGTCGAATAGCACCGTAAGATCCATGGGTTTTTGCAGATAGCAATTGGCGCCGCTGCGGTAGCAGGACATAATGTCCTCCGGCATCACGGAGCTGGTAAACACAACGATGGGGATATGGCGCATCCGCTTATCGCCTTTGAGCTGGTCGAGTACTTCGCGGCCATCGACGGCGGGCAGGTTCAGATCGAGGATGATAAGGTTTGGCCTTTCGCGGCGCAGCAATGCGAGGGCTTCCGCGCCATTGCTTGCCACAGTGATGGCGACGCCTGGGTCCGTTGCCTTAAACGCCTCGCGTATGAGGCGCTCGTCAGCCGGATTATCCTCGATCAAGAGAACGTAATATTTCGCCGGCGAATCTGTCATCGCTCTGGTCATTGTAGCCGTTCGACTCTGGGGACCAGTAGTTGGATCGCTCCCAGCGCAATTAGATACATCGATCCCGCGGCAACGAACACCGGCCCGTACGCGCCATGCGAAAAATCGAGCCAGTAGCCGACTACAGGCGCCACCAGCATCCCGCCAACCGCTCCTCCCAATCCGCCCAATCCTACGACGGAGCCCACCTCCTGCTGCGGAAACATATCGGACACCAGCGTGTAGAGATTGGCCGACCAGCCCTGGTGCGCGGCCGCCGCCACAGCAATCAGGCTCACGGCGAGCCACAAATTTCCATGCGACGCCTGCACGAAAACGACGCCGACCACCGCTAGTGCGCACACCAGCATCGCCGTTTTTCGGGCCGCGTTTACCGTCCATCCGCGGTTGAGCAACACCGATGAGAGCCCTCCGCCGCCGATAGAGCCGACATCAGCGGCAACGTAGATAACGATGAGAGGGGCACCGATGTGAATCAAGTCGAGCCCATAGGCACGGTTCAAAAAGCCGGGCAGCCAGAACAGGTAAAACCACCACACCGGATCGGTGAGGAATTTTCCCAGCAGGAATGCCCACAGACGGCGTTGAGTCAGAAGGACCGGGTAGGGAATGTGGGGCAGATCTTTTCGTTCGGCCTGTTCGACTGTTAGCGGCGGGTTGCGGTAGCCCGTGAACCATAGAACTAGCCAAACCAGCACCAGGGCCCCCGTCGCGAGAAAGGCATAACGCCAGCCGAATCGCACCGTGATGATCGGCACTGCCAGGGGCGCAATGATGGCCCCGATGTTCGATCCACTGTTAAATAAGCCGGTAGCGAGCGCCCGCTCCTTCTGAGGGAACCAATCCGTAACCGTGCGGATGGCCGCGGGGAAGTTCGCCGATTCGCCGAGGCCGAGTCCAAAGCGCGCCAGACCAAATTGAAATGCGTTCCGCGCGAGAGAGTGGCTCATCGCAGCCGCGCTCCATAAGGCGATCGCCATGGCGTAGCCGAGCTTCGGACCCACCCAATCGATGATGCGGCCAGCCAGCGGCATCATGATCGCGTAGGCGCCCTGAAAGGCCGCGATGATCCAGCCGTAGTCGCTCTCGCTCCAGTGCAGTTCTCTGGAGATGGTGTCTTTCAGAATCCCGAGGACCTGCCGGTCGATGTAGTTTATGGTGGTCGCGAAGAACAGCAGGAAGCAGATGTACCAGCGCCAGCGCGGCGAGTGACGGGGCTCGGGAGCAGTTCGCGTGGAAGGCTGCAACCTGCATCTTACAATGGATCAGCCCGTGGAGCGTAGGCATTAAGAGCTTTCGCTCTCTGGCTCCTTCTTCTTCTTGGGCATTAGCTCAGGCAGGAACAGGAAAAGCAAGGAGTCTTGCGCCTCTGGCGAGGCACGCACCAAGCGCCAGTTCTTAAATGCCGTATCAGCCTTATCGATCCACGTTTCAGCATTGCCCTTCGACCATTTTTCCGAGTCATAATCGGCCGTATGGCGCTTCTCTTGTAACTGGCTGAATATCTGGGCTACGTCCTTGAGAGGCCCAAGGTGGGGCGGTTGCCTGGCAATGTAAAAGCTCTTCACGGATTCATCGCAAACCTTCGCCATCCCGCCGTGCTTGAAAGTTCTTGCAAGGGCGTTCCGCTGATGTTCAACACTCCACTTGCCCACCGCTTCATCAATGAGCAAGTGGAATAGGGCGTAGTATGCCGTCGATACCGCGCGCCGGAGACTCGCTTGCTTCGGGGCGTTCCCGTCCTTATTCAGCAGATGATACGCCTGCTCAAGAAGGTCGTCAGCGAAGCTCATTTAACTAGCTTGTTGCCAGTGAGGTTCGTTAAGGGCGTTCTGCTCCGACTGGCTGCGGAAATCAAAGTAGGGGATCAAATCAAGGTTAGGCAGATCCAGCCCCTCAGACATGCGCCAGATTACTTGCGTCGTAACATCCCGCAGTCTTTCGCCGGTGCTCACCTCATCGGCCAGCACGACCCGGAAGAATATCGCCCATCGCCCGTTCGAATCCGGCGCGATGCTGTAGCGGATATACTTCACGCCCGGCAGTCTTTCCGCCGCCCGTACCGCAGCGTTGATTTCCGGCTGCTTCGCGATGGCGGTTGGCATGAACACTTCACATTCAGAATACCGCCATCTCCGGGCTTAACATCGGATCAGCGCGCTGATTTAATCTCGACCACCCGTCCGTTATCGAGGCGCACGCTGCCTAGGTAGCGCCGCTCGTATTGATAGCTCATCTGCTCAATCAGGTGTCCTTCTTCGGGAATCGTCACGTGCGAGGAAGGCGTTCCCAAGGCCGCAAGAACTTCCTGCCGGGAACTGCCCGCTTTAATCTTCGCGAAATCTTCGACTGAGGGAGGCGGGGGCAACCGCTGATAGCTGCCCCGAAATGCCATTCGATCCGCGGTGGACGAATAGTATGGCCGCTGCGTCGATCTGTTTCTTCGGGAACTGCCGGGGCTAGATGAATCGCCTTGCGGCGGCGTATCGGGAATCGAACCGGATGCCACGGTCGGAGTGGCCGGAGTAGGAACCAAGGGAACTTTGGCGACTGGCTGCGTGTCTCCTGTTTGAGCGGCCGGGGCCAGCGCCTTATCGAGCACATTGCTCAAAACTTTTCCGCCAGCCGTACCGATGGCGGCGCCCGCGGCCGCCGCTACATGACTGGTAACTTGAGCGTGTCCCGCGGCTGCGATGAAAACCACGGCCGCCAGACGGATGGACTTGTACTTCATGCTTGCATGGTATGTCGAACAGCGTGGTCAGATGAAGACGGCGAAGGCCCTATTTCAGCGTGGATGACGGCTTAATCTCAATGGTACGAACGTCCGCTACTGTTATATTGAGCGCATGAGAATCGTCCTGCTGGGGGCCGGTGAAGCATTCGACGAGACCCTAGGAAATACGTCCGCGCTGCTGACCGGCGAGTCTACCATTCTGATCGACTGTGGATATGCCGGTGCGTTTCAAGTCTGGCGTCACGATCCTTCTCCGGACTTGATTGACGCGATTTATATCAGCCACGCGCATGCCGATCATTACTTCGGGCTTCCCGCCTTGCTCGCCCGCATGTGGGAGGAAGGCCGCAAGAAGCCGCTGACATTGATTAGCCAGAAAAGCGTGCTCGAACAGATTTCGCAGATCATGGAACTCGGGTACGTGGGGCTGCGCAAGCGTTTTGAATTTCCGATTGATACCATCGAAGCGACGTCGAGGCGCGAAGTTAGTTATCGCGAGTTCAAGATGACGTTCGCTCCGACGATCCATTCGACCAGTAATCTTGCAGTGAGAATCGAAACCGGCGGCCGCGCATTCTGTTTTAGCGGCGATGGGATGTTCACGAATGAGAGCCAGGCACTCTTCGCAGACGCGGATCTGCTGCTGCATGAGGCGTTCTCTTTTGAGCAGTCTCCGGTTCACGCCGATATTCCGCGGCTGATCCAAATGGCGGAGGACGCTCGAGTGAAGCATCTGGTTCTGACGCATGTCCAGCGGAGAGTCCGCAGGGACGATCCGCGCCTGCAAAGCTTGCAATCGAAGGTTCCGTTGACGCTGGCCGCGCCCGGCGCATCGTTCTCGTTGTGACAACTGTTTTAAAATGACGGCATGCCTTCCCTTCGTCGCGATTTCCTGAAGACGGCCTTTCTTGCGGCCGCGGCGCAGACCGCAAAGGTCCACGCTGCTACTACAAAGCTTGGGATTCCCGGTCCTTATCCGGGTCGCGTCGTCGAGGTGCGCGATCCCCGCTCGATCGTATCCGGCGCCTATCAGGCTGAGCCGGTGAAAGCGATGATGCAGAAAGGCATGATGGAGTTGACCGGCGCTCCTTCGTGGGACGATGCCTGGAAGGTTTTCATCGAGCCCGGCGATGTAGTTGGAATCAAGGTGAGCCCGGTCGGCGGTCCGACGCTCTCTTCCGATTCCATCGTGCTCAATCAGATCATCGACGGGATCAAGCGCGCCGGAGTGCCCGCGAAGAACATCATCGTTTTTAATCGCTACGCCGAGGAATTGCAGGCCGCGCATATCGACAAATGGCTGCCGAGCGGGGTTCGCTGGATCGCCTCGTCGCCGGCGTATTCTGAAAACCAGCTCGACATGGGCGGCTACGACCGCGACATGTTCATGGAGATGGCGGTGATCAAGCCGGGAGACGATCCGCTGGACTCGCATTTCCGACGCTCCTATGTCTCAAAAGTTGTGGCGCAACAGGTGAACAAGATTATCAATCTGCCGGTCCTCAAACATCATCAGTCCGCCGGCGTGACCATTTGTCTCAAGAATCTTTCGCACGGCTGCGTTAACAACGTGAATCGCAGTCACGTGAATGCCACGGCGAACGTCTGCGGGATATTTATTCCGTCGGTGGTCAGTCTTCCGGTGTTCCGTCAGAAAGTAGTCCTGCACATCTGCGACGCGGTGAAGGCGTCTTATCACGGTGGGCCGCCCGCGAAACCGCAGTACGTGTGGGAAAACAAGACCATGTATTTCGCGACAGATCCGGTAGCGCTGGATAAGACCGGTTTGAAGGCCATTGATGCGAAGCGCGCTTCGGCCGGAATGGCTTCTATCGAGTTATCGAAGCCCGACAAAGACAGTCACTTTCTCAACTGCCAGCCGGAGCATATCGAACTGGCAGGAACGCTCGGCCTCGGCGTGTTCGACGACGAGAAAATCGACGTGAAGAAATTCACGTTATCGACTTGAGCGCAGGCTTTCGGGAGTGGGCACTTTCGATGTATCCCATCCACCCCCCAACGCCTCGACCAGGAGGACGCTGGCGTTCAGGCGGCGGGTGAGAAGATCGATGGCAGTTCGCTCGGCTGAGAGCGCGGCGGTCTGCGACGTGATCACCTGGAGATAATTTACCGTGCCGGCTTTATATTGGTAGGTCGAAATGGTCAGCGCCTCTTCGGCAGCTTTCACTTCCAGATCCACCGCGCCGGACTCGGTCTGCAGCGTTCGCAACGCCGCCAGATTGTCTTCTACCTGTTGAAAAGCGGCAAGCACCGATTGGCGATAGTTTGCGACGGTAACGTCGTAAGCATCCCGCGCCTCGGCGACTACAGCTCGACGCCTGCCCGCATCGAAAAGCGTATAGGCGAGTCCTGGCCCGACGGACCAAAACCGGCTGGGCCACTGAAAAATGTTTAAGAGACTAGTGCCCTGGAATCCACCGGAAGCGCTGAGCGTCAGCGTTGGATAAAACGCCGCCTGGTCGATCCCTATCTGCTCGTTCGCCGCGGCTACCTGACGCTCAAACTCGGAAATATCGGGCCGCCTCTCGAGCAGCGCCGAAGGAACGCCGGTGGGAACCGCGGGCGGCGGAGTTTTCAAAATCAGCGCGGGAATCTCGACCTCGGCCGGGGGTTTCCCGATCAGAACCGCGATAGCGTGTTCAAATTGCGCGCGGGCGACTCCGAGGTCGATGAGAGCGGCTTCGGCGCTGTCCAATTGCGTTTCGGCCTGGGCCACGTCGGACCCGGACGCGACTCCGGAATGCAACCGATCCTGCGTGAGCTTGAGATAGTCCTGGTAGGACTTTACGGTTCGATCGAGAAGGTCCGCGTCTCCATCGAGACCGTGCAGTTCGAAATAGTCGGAGGCCAGTTCCGACTGGTAGGAGAGGCGGGCGTTCTCGAGTTGCGCGAAGCTCGCCTGCGCCAGATTGGCGCTCTGGTTGACGCCGCGGCGGATGCTTCCCCACAGATCGACCTGATAGGTGAAGTCCACGGGCAGGCTGAAGGAATTGTGAATGGGACTCGAATTACCAAAAGTCGCCGTGCCGCCGTTCCCGGTCCGCGAATTCGTAATCACCGGGTTGGTTCCGATGGTTGGGTACAAGGCTGCGCGGGCGATGCGCACGGCGTCCTTGGCCTCGCGGAACTGCGCCTCGGCCGCCAGAACATTCTGATTCGAAATGTTCACTTGCTCTTCGAGAGCGTTCAAAGCCGGATCGTTGTAGATCTCCCACCATTTCCCTTTGAGCGCCCCATCGTTCGGCTGCGCTTCTTTCCAGCCGGCCGGAAGAGGTTCTTTGAAAGCCGGGGTCAGCGGGGCAGCCGGCTTTTGATATTTCGGTCCGACCATGCAGGAGCTCAGTAGCAGACCAGCGAGGACGGCTGGCGCGAACTTCAGACTTTTCATTTTCAGGCCTCCGACCCCAGCGGACTCTGATCCTGCCGCTTGACGCGCACGCGGTCCCACCAATGCTGCAGACGGTCGAAGTAGAGATACACAACAGGGGTCGTGTAGAGGGTCAACATCTGGCTTACGATCAACCCTCCAATGATGGTGATTCCGAGCGGCCGGCGCAACTCCGATCCGGTGCCGCCTCCAATGGCCAGCGGCAGAGCGCCGAGCATGGCGGCCATGGTGGTCATAATGATGGGGCGGAAGCGCAACATGCAAGCTTCGAAAATCGCATCGCGCGAATTCTTTCCCTCGATCCTTTCGGCCGCAAGCGCAAAGTCGATCATCATGATCGCGTTCTTCTTAACGATACCGATGAGCAGAATAATTCCGATGATGGCGATGATGCTCAGATCGGTCTTGGTGAGCATGAGGGCGAGCAGCGCGCCCACGCCCGCGGATGGAAGCGTCGAGAGAATCGTGATGGGGTGGATGTAGCTCTCATACAAAATTCCGAGCACGATATAAACGGTGGCCAGCGCGAAGGCAATCAGGATGGGTTCGCTGCCGAGAGAATCCTGATAGGCTTGCGCGGTTCCGGCGAATCCGGTCTGGATGGTGTTGGGGAGGCCGATCTTGATGGCCGCGGCGTCGATGGCGTCGACGGCGTCTCCCAACGCGACCCCAGGCTGCAGATTGAACGACAGCGTGACTGCAGGAAAGAGCCCTTGATGATTCACCGCCAGAGCGGCCGTAGCGGGAGCGAAACTCGAGAACGCGCTGAGCGGAACTTCCTGTCCGGAGGGCGACCGGACATAGATATCGCGCAGGATCAAAGGATTCTGCCAGTACGGCGGCGCAACCTCCATCACCACATGATATTGGTTGAGTTGTTCGTACATGGTCGATACCTGGCGCTGGCCGAAGGCATCGTAGAGCGTGTTGTCGATGAGCTGGGACGAAATGCTGAAGCGGCCGGCGGTGGTGCGGTCGTATTGAATGAAGCTCTGCAGACCGCGATTCTGCTGGTCGCTGTTGAGGTCCGTAATGGTGTGAATGTGCCGCAACTCCTCAAGCATCTTGGGCGCGAATTCAATGAGATCGTCGAGATTATCGCCGCGCATGGTGTACTGATATTGCGCGGCGCTCATGCGTCCGCCGACGCGGAGATCCTGCGAGGCCTGCAAATAGAGCGACGCGCCGGGCACTCTCAACAGCTTGGGACGCAGACGCGCAATGACGAGATCGACGCTCAGCTTCCTCTGGTTCCGCGGCTTCAGGTTTACGAACATGCGAGCGGTATTGGTATTCGATCCACCGGTGAACGCCTGGACCGTTTCGACCGCCGGATCGTGATCGATGATGTCCACCATTTGCAGGACAATGCGGTCCATGGCCTGAAACGAGGTATCCTGGTCGCCCAGGATAGAGCCCATCATGCGTCCGTTGTCCTGCTGCGGGAAGAAGCCCTTCGACACGTGGATGAAAAGGTAGACGTTCAGGGCAATCGTGGCTATGAGGATGGCCAAGGTAATGGGCGCGAAACGCAACGCCGTTGTGAGGGTGCGGCCGTAAGTGTTTACGATCCACGTAAAGGCCCGTTCGCTCGCGCGATAAGCCCGGCCGTGTTCCTGATGCTCCTTCAACAGATGAGCGCACATCATAGGCGTCGTCGTAAGAGAGACCACCATGGACACGATGATTGCGATCGACAGGGTGACCGCGAATTCACGGAACAGACGACCGACGATGCCGCCCATCAGAAGCAGCGGAATGAACACGGCGATCAACGAAAGGCTGATGGTCAACACCGTGAACCCGATTTCCTGGGCGCCTTTGAGCGCCGCACGCATCGGTGGGATTCCTTGTTCCAGGTAGCGCGTGATATTTTCGATGACAACTATGGCGTCGTCGACAACGAATCCCGTGGATATGGTCAATGCCATTAACGATAGATTGTCGATGCTGTAGCCGAACAGGTACATCACGCCAAACGTCGTAATGAGCGAGACCGGCACGGCGACGCTGGGGATCAACGTCGTTCTGACGTTGCGCAGAAAGACGAAGACTACCAGGATGACCAGCGCCACGGAAATGGAGAGTGTGATCTCGACATCGTGAACCGAAGCGCGGATGGTGACCGTCTGATCCATCGCCACTTGCATGTCGATGGATTGAGGCATGGCAGCTCTTAGCTGCGGCAGAGCCGCGGTGACGCCGTCGACAGTGTCGATGATATTGGCGCCGGGCTGGCGAAAAACGATCACCAGAACGGACGGCTTGCCGTTGGCGTAGCCGGAATTGCGGATATCTTCCACCGAATCGACCGCTTGGCCGACATCGGAAACGCGCACGGCGCGGCCGCCACTGTAGGCGATCAGCAGCGGCTGGTAGTCGATGGCCTTGAAGATCTGGTCGTTGGCGCCCACTTCATACATGCGGCGGCCGTCCGAAAAATGCCCCTTGGGATTATTGGCGTTGGCCGCCGACAAAGCGGAGCGGACCTGCTCCAGGCCGATGCCGTACTTGTTGAGCTGCGACGGGACTAATTCGACGCGAACACCCGGCAAGGCGCTTCCGCCCACGATTACCTGACCGACTCCGGCGATCTGCGACAGCTTCTGCGCCATAACGGTGGATGCCGAGTCGTACATCTGGCCCTTGGTGAGCACCGAGGACGTGAGCGCCAGCATAAAGATCGGCGAATCGGCCGGATTGACTTTGCGGTAGCGCGGATTGCTGGGAAGGTTGGTGGGGAGATAGCCGCGCGCGGCGTTGATGGCCGCTTCCACGTCGCGCGCGGCCGCGTCGATGTTGCGGTTGAGATCGAACTGGAGAGTGATGCTGGTGGAGCCCAGGGTGCTCGAAGAAGTCATCTCCGTGACGGCGGCGATGCGGCCGAATTGGCGCTCGAGCGGGGTCGCGATGGCCGAGGCCATGGTTTCCGGGCTCGCACCCGGCAGCCCAGCGGACACGTTGATGGTTGGGAAATCTACTTGGGGAAGCGGCGAGACGGGAAGCAGCCGGAAAGCGACCGCGCCGGCCAGCGCGATCGCGATCGTAAGGAGCGTCGTGGCCACCGGCCTATGAATGAATGGCTCCGAGACGTTCATAGCTACTCCGCGGGCAGCGGCTCCATGCCGGTATTAAACTTCGGCTTGCGTACAAAGCGCCTGGCGAGCCGGTCGAAGAACAGGTAGATGACCGGCGTCGTATACAGCGTGAGCAACTGGCTGAAGATGAGCCCGCCGATGATGGTGATTCCGAGCGGCCGGCGAAGCTCCGATCCGGTGCCCGATCCGAAGGCGAGCGGGACGCCGCCCAGGAGCGCCGCCATGGTGGTCATCATGATGGGACGAAAGCGCAGCAAGGAGGCCTGATAGATTGCTTCAAGCGGCGGCAAACCCTGGTCGCGCTCGGCTTCCAACGCGAAATCGATCATCATGATAGCGTTCTTCTTTACGATCCCGATCAGCAATACGATTCCTATGAGAGCAATGACGCTGAAGTCCTGCCGGCAAATGATAAGAGCCAGCAGCGCGCCAACGCCCGCCGAGGGCAGCGTGGAGAGAATCGTGATGGGATGGATGTAGCTTTCGTATAGCACGCCGAGGACGATGTAGACCGTTATCAACGCCGCCAGAATCAACACCGGCTCATTAGCCAAGGAAGCTTGAAATGCTTCGGCGGTGCCTTGAAACGCAGCCTGGATGCTGGGCGGAAGGCCCACTTGCTCCTTGGCCCTGTTCACGGCTTTCACGGCATCGCCCAGCGCGGCTCCCGGAGCTAGATTGAAGGAGAGCGTGACGACCGGGAACTGGCCCTGGTGGTTGATGGTGATCGGCGAGGCTTTGGTTTCGACGTGGGCGAAGGCAGCAAGCGGTATCTGGCCGCCGTTGGGAAACGCCGTATCGGAGGCTGAAGTGGGATTGCCGAATACGGCATTCGATGCCGCCGTGGTGGCGGCCGATCCACCCAAAGTGGTGGGTGCGCTCGATAACGCGCTGGCCGCGGTTGAGGAAGGACCTCCGGTCGCTTGGGTAGTGGAACCACCCGAGACCACGCCCGAGCCACCGCTGGTGGAAGTAATGCCGGTGCGGATGAAGAGATTGCGGAGGTTCAACGGATTCTGCTCAAACGAGTTTTGCACTTCGAGCACCACGTGATACTGATTCAACTGCGTGAACATGGTGGAGACTTCGCGCTGCCCATAGGCATCGTAAAGCGTCTGATCGATGGTGGATGCCGTGATGCCGAGCCGCGCGGCCGTATTGCGGTCGTAGGCGAGCTTGGCTTGCAGTCCGAGGACCTGCTGATCGCTGGCCAGATCGCGCAGTTCCGGTTCCTTCTGGAGCGCCGCTATCATGCGCGGAGCATATTGATTCAGCTCATCCGCGCTGGGGTCTTCGAGCGTGTACTGGAATTGCGTGCGGCTGACACGATCTTCCACCGTGAGGTCCTGGACGGGCTGCATGAACAAGGTGATGCCAGGGACTGCGGCGAGTTTCGGCTGCAGACGGAGAATCACGTCCGTAGCGCTGAGGTCGCGATCTTCGAGGGCCTTGAGATTGATCTGAATGCGTCCGCTGTTCAACGTGGTGTTGGCGCCATCGATGCCGATGAAAGAGGAGAGGCTATCGACGGCCGGATCGGTCAGGATGACCTTCGCGAGAGCTTGTTGCCGCTTCGACATTTCGGGGAACGAAATGGTCTGTTCCGCTTCCGAGACGCCCTGAATTACGCCGGTGTCCTGAATCGGGAAGAAGCCTTTGGGGATGTAGTAGAACAGAACGAGAGTAAACACCAAGGTCCCGAGGGCGACCAATAATGTCGCGGTCTGAAAACGGAGCACCCATTTCAGCGTCTTGCCGTAGAAAGCGATAATGTCTTCATAAACCCGTTCCGAAGCTTTATAGAAACGGCCCTGCTTTTCCGCGGGCGTGTGCTTCAATAGACGCGAACACATCATTGGAGTCAGCGTCAGAGAGACAACGGCCGACACTAGAATTGTGACGGCCAGGGTGACGGCGAACTCGCGGAAGAGACGGCCCACGATATCGCCCATGAACAGCAGCGGGATGAGCACGGCGATCAGAGAGATGGTCAGCGATACGATGGTGAAGCCGATCTGCTCGGCTCCCTTTAGCGCCGCCCGCATGGGAGGTTCGCCCTCCTCGATAAAGCGGACAATGTTCTCGATCATGACGATGGCGTCGTCAACCACGAAGCCGGTCGAGATGGTCAAGGCCATCAGCGTAAGATTGTTCAAGCTGTAGCCGAGCAGATACATGACGCCGAAGGTGCCGACAATGGAAAGCGGAACGGCAACGCTCGGAATCACCGTGGCCGAAACGTTGCGCAGGAACAGGAAGATGACCATCACGACGAGCGCGATGGTCAGCAACAGCGAGAACTGCACGTCGCGCACGGAGGCGCGGATGGTGTTGGTGCGGTCCGTGAGGATCTCGACGTCGACCGATTTGGGGAGCGTTAGCGTCAAAGTCGGGAGCAGAAGTTTAATGCGGTCGACCACGGAGATAATGTTGGCTCCGGGCTGGCGCTGGATGTTCATGATGACCGCCGGGGTCTCGTTCATCCAGGCAGCCTGGCGGGTGTTCTCGACGGCGTCGTCCACAACGGCGATGTCGGTGAGTTTGACCGGGGCGCCGTTGCGAAAAGCAATCACCAAGGGGCGATAATCGTCGCTCGAAAGCAACTGATCGTTCGCGCCGATCTGGTAGGACTGATGGGCGCCATCGAAGCTGCCTTTCGCCTGGTTCACGTTGGCGGCGACGATGGTGTTGCGCAAGTCTTCGAGGTTCAGCCCGTAAGATGCGAGCGTGGTGGGATTGGCGCGAATCCTTACGGCCGGCTTCTGCCCGCCGCTGATGCTGACCAGACCCACGCCCGGTAACTGGGAAATTTTAGGCGCCAGACGGGTGTCCGCCAGGTCCTCGACTTTAGAGAGTTGCAGATCTTTGGAGCTGAGTGCCAGCGTGAGGATCGGCGTATCGGCGGGATTGGTTTTGCTGTAGATGGGAGGCGTGGGCAAGTCGGCCGGCAGGAAGGTTCCGGAAGCGTTGATGGACTGTTGCACTTCCTGTTCCGCCACGTCGATGTTGAGGCTGAGGTTGAATTCTAGCGTGATGACGGAGCTGCCATCGGAGCTGGTCGAAGTCATCTGCTTCAGGCCGGGGACCTGACCGAACTGCCGCTCGAGAGGCGCGGTGACCGACGAGGCCATAACATCGGGGCTGGCGCCGGGATAGAACGTGACCACCTGGATGGTGGGATAGTCGACTTCCGGGAGCGCCGAGACGGGCAGTTGTTTGTATCCCACTGCGCCGGCCAATAAAATGCCGACCATCAGGAGTGTTGTGGCGACCGGCCGTAGGATGAATGTTCTGGATGGGCTCACTTCGAAGAGCCTCCGGCCGGGCTCTGAGGCGGGCCGGATCCAGCGGGAGGTCCAGGCGCCGACGTGCCGTTGGCAGGTCCCTGAGTAGGAACTCCCTTCGGGCGGCGGCCTTTTTTGCCAGTGCCCACGCCGACAGCTCCCGTTGTAGGCGATTCGCCGTTGATGTGGGCTGTCACCTTGGTGCCTTCCTGAAGCTTGTCGACACCAGTCTCGACGACGACATCACCAGGATTTAAACCGGACGTGACTTCGGTCTCATCGCCCTCGTTTGTTCCGATGTAGATTTGACGCACTGTCACGGTCGAGTCCGGTTTAACGAGATACACGTAGGTCATGTTGGAGTTCAACTGAATCGCGGCCGCGGGCAGAAGCGTGACGCCGGTTTTTTCCTGCACCAGCAGCCGCGCATTCACGAACTGGTTGGGAAACAGGGCGCTGTTTTCGTTCGGGAAATTGGCCCTGATTTTCACCGTTCCGGTGCTTTGATCGATCTGGTTATCGATGGTGGCAAGCTGGCCAGTGGCGAGTTTCGTTGTCATGGCGCGGTCGTACGCGTCCACCTCGAGGCGCTGACCGGCGCGCGTTTTCTGAAAGACCGGCGGCAACTGGTCTTCGGCGATGGTGAAGATCACGCTGATGGGTTGAATCTGGGTAATGACGAGCATGCCGTTCGAATCCGAGGCATGCACGATGTTTCCAGGATCGACCAGACGGAGACCGATGCGGCCCGTAATCGGAGCGGTGATGTGGCAATAGACGATGTTGAGTTTGGCGGCGTCGATCATGCCCTGGTCGGTTTTCACTTGGCCTTCGTCCTGAATTACCTGCGCCTTCTGAGTAGCCAACTGCTGTTCGGGAACGGCGTTTTGCGTGAGCAGCGTCTCATAGCGTTTCAAATCGATGCGGGCGTTATCGAGCAGAGCCTGATCCTTGAGTTGGGCGCCTTCAGCTTGGGTTAGTGCTACTTGATAAGGCCGCGGATCGAGCTCCGCGAGCGGCGCACCCTCCCGAACGGTATCGCCTTCTTTGTAGAGGACCTGCATCAATTGACCATCGACGCGGGATTTGACGGTGACCGTGTAGATGGGCGTGACGTTGCCGAGTCCGGTGAAGTAGACTCCGATGTTGCCCTTCGTTGCGCGGACGGCGACGACCGGAACGGGACCGGCGCCAGCGCCCCTGCCTTTGCGTCCGCCGGCAGCGGCGGTATCGGAGGGGTTGGCGCCCGAAGGTTGGTTCTTATGTTTCGGCCACAGGAAATAGGTTGCGCCTACGACGAGTGCTAATAATAGGATCCAAAACCAGCGACGGCGCCTGGCGGGGCGGGAGCGGGGGTACTCATCTTCCGGCGGCGGCAACAGCGGCGTTTCGGGGGGTGCGGGGAGTTGTTTGTCGATCATTATTTTGCGCCTCTAAATTGGCCGTTCGCCGCGGCCTGGTGAATGTTGAGCGCAGGGATATCAGGGGTCAGGTTTAGAGCCCTCATTTCTGGGTGGCTACCTTACAATAGGCGTGAGGCATCAACGTTAGGTTACCGTCCCGCCGGGGCGTCGCCGCCTATTCCCCTTAGGATACTGTTTTCTGAGGCGCGACGCGAAGGGCATCGAGACGAACGTAGAGCATGTATAACACGATGAGCACGTTGATCGCGAGGACCGCGATATGGAGCCAGTTCGGCCTCTCGATGAGTCTTGCGATTTCGAGCGGCAGATACATTGCGCCGGAGAGCAAGGCGAACCACTCGGCCCATACGCGGCGGTTCCAGAGGCCCCACGCCTCGACGAAACGGACGAGGGAGTAGGCCAGGCCCCCGAGAGTGATTTCCCAGAGACGGGTGTCGGTGATTTTGGAGGCGGCGTGAAGAACCGCTTCTCCGAACCTATGCACGGGGCTGATGTGCATGTGAAACAGCAAATTTTCGGCGACATCCTCTACGTCTTTGTGAAGGAGGGACAAGAGGCCGAAGCCTAGCAGGAGTACGGCCACGCCTTTTAGCGCTTCAAGGACTGCGATGGCGCGGAGGCCGGCGGTATTCTTCTCATCGACGGCGAGGGGAATCGGATGCGGGCGGCGGCGTTTCTTTTTCATAGCATGCGTAGATTTCGCGGGCGTAGTAGGATACGGCTTAATGCTACTCCTTCGATTGTCCCTTGCGGGTTTTGTTGCCGCGTGCAAGACGGACTTCGTTCCGTTTTGCTTGAGCGCACGTTCCAAGTTGAGCAACCGCTCCCTGCCGGTCACGGCTCGGAAGATCGCGGCTCGGACGGCCTTGGCGTTTTGCATTCTACAATCTTCCGTTTTCGCCGCCGACTCAAGCGGCAAATTCAACATCTACTTGTCGGGCAAACCGCTGGCGCACGAAAGCTACTCGATCCAGAGCGCCGATGGGAAAATTACCATCGACGGTTCCGGCGCGGCCGATTTGGGCATGCTCAAAATTACCATCGAGCAGTTCAAAGTTGTGACTGACGACAAGTATATGCCGCTGGAGGCCGTCGCGAAGGCTCAAATGGGGAAGGCGAACATGTCGGTGAAGACGAAGTTTTCGTCCGATATGGCGCAGAGCGAGGTGGACACCGGGCAAGGACCGAATACGAAAGAGGACAGCATCCACAGCGGCGACATTGTGATCAATGCGAACCTGCCGATTTTCCCCTGGTCCATGTTGATGCCGCGCGTCAAGCTGGACACGGCCGAGCCGCAGCAATTCTACGCGTATATTCTGGGTCAGACTGAGGCCCCGCTGACGGTGGTATCGAAGGGCAAGGACACGGTGGAGTTTGCGAATAAGACCGCGACTCTCCATCATCTTTTTGGGAGCCTATCTGCGCCGGCGGGATCGATCGAAGCCGATTTCTGGATCGACGACGAGCGGCGGATTATTAAGGCCATCGTGCCGGCGCAAAGCGTCGAGGTGTATCAGGAAGGGTTTGAGCGGAAGGCCCCGCCGGCGGCTCCGAAGCCGGATGCCGAGGGGGCCAAGAAGACGCCGAATCCGTAGTGTCCGGCGACCGCTCCCTGCCGGTCACGGCTCGGTTACGGGTCGAAAATTCTTCATCAACATGGGTGGCCCGCAGGGCCATGCGACGCCGTTGAAGAACATGTCGAGAAAATCACGGGCTATTTCCGCTTCCTGCCGGGCGCGGCTCGGTTACGGTCGTTGTTCTTCATCACCTTGGGTGGGCC
>JBEKUT010000066.1:0-21909 GCA_049514735.1 Bryobacteraceae bacterium | reverse complement strand
TGATTCGGAACCGTCGTGTAGCGATTCGCGCGGGCGTTATGCCAAATCTCATGGCTGCCAGCGGCCTGCCGATCGAACTCGAAGCCGCACAGCCTTAACCTTCGAACGACCTCCCGATAGCGGAACCCGGCAAGACGACCCACTCAGGCAGCGACCACGATGGTATAGTCGCTCCGCTCGCTCGTCGTCGGCAAGTTCGGCACGCCGTCGCGATCACGGCGCGCCTCAATCAGCCTTCGTGCAACATCGCGAGCGATCTCCAGCGCTTCAGCAACCGTGCGTCCTTGCGCTACCAATCCCGGGAGTTCGTCCGAGGTCGCCAGGAACAGGCCTTCCGGCAGTTCCTCCATCTGAATCCGGATCGCCAGTTCCATACGAGTTGATCCTAGCACTTAGCAAGCTGAATTGCGGCCGTGAGACGGAGCAACCGAAAAACCTCGCAGGGTTGCGGCTGATCCTACGATGCTGTAACATAAAGGTTTCGGCCCCACGCGGAGTCCCCAGAGGCCACGCCCACTTACGGTTAAAGGACAGGGATCAATATGTACGCAGTAATTGAAGCGAGCGGAAGACAGTTTCGGGTAGCGCCCGGCGATACCATTAAGGTGGATACCATCGCCGGCGAAGTCGGCTCGGAAGTCCAGCTCGGCAAAGTGATCGCGTTGGTGCGCGATTCGAACGACCTCGTTTTTGGCGCCGATCTGGGCCAGGCCAAGGTCACCGGAACCATCGCCAGCCAGGGCCGCGGGCCCAAGGTGATCGTTTTCAAATTCAAGCGCAAGAAGCAGTACAAGCGCACCATAGGACACCGCCACAACTTTACCGAGGTCCGCATCAACGAAATAGCCGAATAGGTTTTCCGGAGAAACAATGGCACACAAAAAAGGTTTAGGCAGTTCTAAGAACGGCCGCGATTCCAATGCGCAGCGCCTCGGAGTGAAAAGATTCGGTGGCGAGACCGTTACCGGCGGCTCCATTCTGGTGCGCCAGCGCGGCACGCGTTTTAAGCCGGGTGAGAACGTCGGACGCGGCAAGGACGACACGTTATTTGCCAAGATTCCCGGCATTGTCGAATTTCGCGACCGTGGCCGGCTCGGCAAGTTCATTAGCATCCGCACCGCAGCCGTCAGCACGGCCCCGGTCGGCGCTGAACCGGTTAGCACCGAAGCATAATTTTCCAACCCATCCCGGCGGTCCGTTGACGAGTGGGATCGCAGCCGCCGGCAATCTCCAACCCACCACCCACACCGATGTTTATCGACGAAGTCCGAATCCAGGTGAAAGCAGGCGATGGCGGCAACGGCTGTCTCGCGTTCCGCCGCGAGAAATTCGTACCGCGTGGAGGTCCCAGCGGCGGCGATGGCGGCCGCGGCGGCGACATCTTCATGGTCGCGAGCAATAACCACAACACGCTGCTCCATTTCCGTTTTAACCCCGAGCATAAAGCCGAGCGTGGCCGTCACGGCGAAGGAAGCAATCGCAGCGGCCGTGTGGGGCACTCTATCGAGCTTCCGGTGCCCGTCGGAACCATCGTGTACGACGACGAAACCGGCGAGAAGCTCCACGACTTCACGGAAGCGGGCGACCGTTTCCTGGTCGCGAAGGGCGGCAAGGGCGGGCGCGGCAACCAGCATTTTGCGACTTCCACTCACCAAGCCCCGACCGAGCATGAGCCCGGCAAGCCCGGCGAAGAAAAGCATCTGCGGTTGGAGTTGAAGCTCCTGGCCGACGTTGGTCTGGTGGGATTTCCGAACGCCGGCAAATCGACGCTCATCTCGCGCATCTCCGCGGCCCGTCCCAAGATTGCGGATTATCCTTTCACTACGCTCGAACCCAATCTCGGAGTGGTCAGCGTGGAGGACCGTTCGTTCGTCGTGGCCGATATTCCCGGACTCATTGAAGGCGCGCATGAGGGCGCTGGTCTGGGTATTCAGTTTCTGCGTCACATCGAGCGCACCCGTCTGCTGGTGCATCTCGTCGACGTGTCGGAACTCACCGCGCGCGATCCCGTGAACGACTTCCGCGTGATCATGGATGAACTGGGGAGCTTCTCACCCGCCTTGCTCGAAAAGCCCATGATCGTCGTCGCCTCGAAGATCGACGTCACGCAGGATACCGAGCGGCTCGATAGCGTGCGCGCCCTGGCAGCCGAGCATGGCTTGCCGTTTTTCGAAATCTCGAGCGTGACAGGGCAGGGAATCGACGCGCTCAAGTTCGGGATGGCGGAAGAGGTGTTCCGGCCAGCCCCGGCGCCTGCGGAGCTCCAGTCGGCAGATCGATAAGCTCCGCCGGTGGGGCGGCCATCGCCTTGCGTGGCGTGCCTTCCTGCAAACAACTGGGACAGGTGTCTCTCCATCATGGCAAAATATGACATGCTCAGACTCTCGCTGTTCCCTCTGCTCGCGGCCGCTCTCACCGCCGCCGCGCTGCCGCCGCCAGCCGACCAACAACTCGCTCACGACATCTACAAAGAAATGATCGAGATTAAATCCGGCTTCTCGACCGGCGCCACCACACCCGTCGCCGAGGCGGTCGCGGCCCGTCTGAAAGCTGCCGGATTTCCGGACTCCGACATCTTCGTCGGCGGCGCGATCCCGAAAAAAGCCAACATCGTGGTCCGGTATCACGGCACTGGCCAACGCAAGCCGATCCTGCTGCTGGCTCATACCGATGTCGTCGAGGCGAAACGCGAAGACTGGAGCATGGACCCGTTCACGTTCATCGAAAAGGACGGCTACTATTACGGCCGCGGCACCTCCGACGACAAGGCGCAGGCAGCAATCTGGATCGCGAATCTCATCCGTTACAAACGTGAAGGATTCAAGCCCGGCCGCGACCTCATCGTGGCGCTCACCGCCGACGAGGAGGGCGGTGGACCTTACAACGGAGTCGAGTGGCTCATCAAGAACAAGCGCGAGTTGATCGACGCCGATTTCTGCCTGAACGAGGGCGGTTGGGGCGAAGCTGTGAACGGCAAGAAGATTTCTAACGATATTCAGGTCAGTGAAAAATACGTGATTAACTTCCGGCTGGAAGTGCGTAACAAAGGCGGACACAGTTCGCTGCCGGTTGCCGACAACGCGATTTATCATCTTGCCGGAGCGCTGGAACGGCTCTCCCAATTCGGATTCCCGCTCAAGACTAACGAGGTGACGCGGGCGTATTTCGAGCAGATGTCCGCGCTGCAAACTGGCGAATTGAAGAACGATCTGGCCGAGGTCGCGAAAGGATCGCAGGCCGCAATGCAGAAGGTCGCGGCCGATTCCACCGTCTGGAACGCGACTCTCCGCACGACATGCGTCGCCACGCAACTGGAAGGCGGTCACGCCATGAACGCGCTGCCCCAACTCGCCGCCGCGACTGTCAATTGCCGGGTGCTGCCGGAAGACTCTCAAGAGTACGTCGAGAAAACACTGAAACAGGTTTTCGCGGACGACCAGGTCCACTTCAGCGCCGTTGGCGATTTTTCCAAAGGACCCGCATCGCCGCTGCGGCCCGACGTCATGAAAGCCGTCAGCCGCATCACCGATACCATTTGGCCGGGCGTGGCCACCTTGCCGATCATGGTCATGGGCGCAACCGATGGAAGGTATCTGCGGGAGGCGGGCATCCCCACCTATGGCGTTCAGGGACTGTTCGGCGAGCGCGACGATTTTCGCGCGCATGGCCGCGACGAGCGGATGGGGGTTCAAGCTTTTTACGAGGGCCAGACGTTCATGTACGAACTCGTAAAAAGTTTGTCGAGCGAATGACGGCGTTCAGTGATAAACTAAATCCCTGCGGGGAGGGCGGTCCGTTACGACTCCATCCTTTATACTCCTCCGGCCGATCGCGTTTTGCGCCCTCGTGGTCGTGTCTTACGCGCAGCCCGCGGCCCGTATCTCCGTTGCCGCGCGGATGCTCGATCCCGCGGCCGCTTCTCTGCCGCGCGCCGATCTTCGCATCGACGTTCCACTCGTCCTGATACCCGTCCATGTAACGTCCCCGCTCGGAGAGCCGATAACCGATTTAAAGAAGGAAAATTTCCGACTATTTGAAAACGGCGTGGAGCAGAAAATTGCCACGTTCGCTAACGAAGACGCTCCCGTTTCCATAGGCGTTCTTTTCGACATGAGCGGCAGCATGAAGGACAAAATAAAAAAGTCCTCCGATGCCGCCATTGAACTCCTGAAGACCGCCAATAGGGAAGACGAGTTCTTCCTGATCCAGTTTAACGACCGTCCCAAACTGCTCATACCGTTTACGAAAGACGTCGATGAGCTCCGCAAGGAATTGGCCTGCTCCCGGCCGGGCGGCCAGACGGCTCTTCTGGACGCCATCCACATGGGGCTGGTTGAGATGAAAGATGCGCGTTACTCCCGCAAAGCGCTGATCATTGTCTCCGATGGCGGCGACAATCACAGCCGTTTCCACGAGGCGCAAATCAAGGAAGCGATGCTGGAAGCCGATGTCCAGGTCTACGCGATGGGCATTTTCGATTTATCCGGAACCATGCCCCGCTCACGCGAAGAACGCGAGGGTCCGCGGCTGCTCAACGATCTGGCGGAACAAACCGGCGGCCGTCACTATCCCGTGACCTCGCTGGACGATTTGCCCACTGTCTGCGCGCGGATCGGCGAAGCGTTGCGAAATCAGTATTTGCTCGGTTATAGGCCATCCGACTCGGAGCGCGACGGCAAGTACCGCAGCGTCAAAGTGCTGCTGGATAATCCCGATCCTACGGTGCGGATTCACAATCGCTTGGGGTATCACGCACCGCTCGAGTGAGCTGGTCCCAGAGCAGCCGCGAGTAACTCCGCGGTGAGCAGCGCGGCAAGGTTCGTGCCAATGAGCTCGGCGCGGCTATAGCCTGTGATCTGTTCGGCAGCGTTGCCGACGGCGGTCAGACTACCCTGCGAGTCGTGCGTGAAGACCATATCGTTGGCATTTTCGGGCAGGTCGCGATAGCGACCATGGCTGACGCATTGGAGCGCGCGAGTTCAGCGGCCTGACGGCGCAGCGCGTTGAATTGGGTTGCGCAAATGAATGTTCGGCTGCCTGGCGGTTTCAGGCCGCCGGCGACGATGCCTGCACAGCTTAAGGGAGGAACCGTGCCGGCCTTTCCATTGCTGCCCACTAATATGCGAGCCCTAGTTCACCCGCACTGCTCGGGCGTGGTTCGAAGCGGTGCGGCCCGAACCACGAACCACGAACCACGAACGAACAACCAACAACCACGAACGCTTAGACTTGAATTATGGGGCGCGCTCTACTGCCGCTGTTGTTGTGCCTCTCGCTGCACGCTCTCGCATCCAACCGGGGCGACGAACTGCGCAAAGCCGTTCGCGGCGGGGACGTGGCGCACGCGCGTGAATTACTCGAACAAGGCGCGCCGATCGACTACGTGAATCCGATGGGCGGCACGCCCTTGCACGATGCCGTGTGGTCCGGCGATGCCGACATGGTGGCTCTTCTGCTTTCTTACGGCGCCAACGTAAATGCGAAACACGCTGAAGCCGGTTCCACGCCGTTGCACTACGCCATCATCACCAATCATCTCAAGATCGCCGAAATGCTGATTGAAAAAGGCGCCGATGTGCGCGCGCATTATCGCGGCGAGTCGACTCCTTTGCATCTGGCGGCGAATCGCGGCAGCGGTCCCATGATCGAACTGCTGCTCAACCACGGCGCGGAAGTCAACGCACGAGATTCGGATGGCGCCACCGCTCTCGACGAAGCGGTCCTGCGGGGGCACCTCGACACCGTGATCCTCCTCATCGGCCATAAAGCCGATTTCAAATCCATCAATCCGAAAAGCGGCGAAACTCCGTTGCACGACGCGGCTGGCAAAGGGCACGTCGATATCGTCGCCGCGCTCATCATGGCGGGGGCCGACATCAATAGTCCGGACCGCGATGGCATCACGCCGGTCGATACGGCGCTGCACCAGCGTCAAACGAAAGTGGTCGAGTTTCTGATCGCGAAGGGCGCCAAGATCGGAGGGGACGACAGTTCCAGCCCGCGCGCCATCCACGAAGCGATACTGCGCGGGCAGATCGATCTGGTGCAGCTTCTGGTCGAGAAAGGCGCAGACGTGAATGCACTGGGGCCCGAGGGCGCCACGCCGCTCGACGATGCGTGTTTGAAAGGACAACGCGACATCGTGGACTTGCTGCTCGCGCATGGCGCGCGCATGGACATTCGGAATAAGGCCGGGGCTCTGCCGCTGCACGATGCCGCGCTCGGCGGCGATAAGGCGGTTGTCAAAACCCTGCTCGACCACGGCGCTGCCATCGATGCGCGCGACACCGAATCCGACGCCACGCCCCTTTATTACGCCGCGACTTGGGGCCGTCGGGAGGTGGTGGAACTGCTGCTGGAGCGCGGCGCGGACCCTAACGCGCACAATCGCAAAGGCGCCAGCATCCTGAAGAGTGCCGCGGATAACAACCAGCCCGAAATCGCGGCGATTCTGGAGCGGCACGGCGCTAAATAAGTAAACCGGGGTTGTACGCAGTAGGTAAGCCTAGAGCTTCCCTGAAGTTTCCACCCTAGCTGCCGATATACAGTCTGAGTGCAACTCACCGAAATAGCGCCGGAGTTGGCGGATGCCGCGGATGTATTAAGCGACCAGCTTCGGGTTCATTTGCAGCGGTTGGCCGTTTTTCTGCTGCCGCACGCCGAGTCGCTCGAACGGCGTTTCACCGCCAAGCTGAAAACACTAGGCTTTGAACCTAAGATCCGTAGCGCTCTGATGGCTCTCACCACCGGTTCCGCGGCGAAAATTCTCGCGAGCGGGCGTCCGCCGCTCAAGTTTATCGAACAGGTGGAATACAATGGCCGGCGTCTGGCCAAGCTCAACCTGGCGCCCAGTAACATCGTCGAGGCCCTGCAGGAATACGACCGGTTACTTACTCCGGTTCTGCGTAAGCGGCTGCCGTCGGAGTATGCCAACTTTCAGTGGGTCCGCGAACAACTCCATTTTTGCGTCATTCTGACGCTGAATAACGCCTTTTACCAAGTGCGCGAGGCGGAGACGCAGGCGTTCTATGAGCTGTTTCGGGTGGAGCTGGAATCGCGCAATCTGGATGAATTGTTGAATCGATTCTTACAGACGCTCTTGCAGGTATGTCAGGCGGATTCGGGTCATCTTTATCTGCTCAATGAGAGCGGATCGGCGTGGGTTTTGCGTGCAAACGCCTGCGCCAGCAGCAGGAAGCCGCGGCCGTCGCTCATCGAGGTTCCCAATCGTCCCCAATGGCTACAACTCCTCGCCAAGGCGCGGCAAGTGGATCTGACCAAGGGCTCGTCGCGCTACCTTCTCGATCCTTCTTGGAAAGATCAGTTCCAATCCTGCTGGTCGGTTCCGTTGGCGGCCGACGGGCGCACCGCGGGTGTTATGCAATTCGGTTTTTCGAAGGACTATGAATGGCTGCCGCGAGAGCAGGATCTGCTGGCCGCGGCCGCGGAGCGCTGTCTGATGGCGGCCGAGAAGGCCAAGCTCATGGAGGATCTCGCGGCCCGCGAGGAACAGGTGCGGCAGCTCGCCGAACACATGCTCCATGTCGAGGAAATGGAACGGCGGCGCATCAGCCGCGAACTGCACGATGAGGCTGGCCAGTCCCTGCTTTGTATCCGTTTACAAATTGAGCTGCTGGAGCAGACGCTGCCGCCGGAGATGGTGGAAGCCATCACAAAACTGCGCGATGCGCGCGACCTTACCGAACGCACCATTCTTGAAATGCGCCGTTTGATCGCGGCTCTCAGCCCGGCCGTGCTAGAACAACTGGGCCTCGGTGCGGCGCTGCGGCAATTGCTGAATCGTTTTCGGCGGCTGCATCCCGTGCGGATCAAATTGCATTTAGCGCGTATGGGCCGTTTGCCGCAAAGTACCGAAATTATCGTGTACCGCCTTGTGCAGGAATGCTTTAACAATATCGGCAAGCATGCGGCGGCAACTAACGTAAACATTTCTGTAAGTTCTGCCGATGGGTTGGTTAGATTGACCGTTGAAGATAACGGTGTGGGATTCGATGTGGCGGAGGCGCTCGCGCGCAGAGATTCGTTCGGGCTCTCGGGAATGAGGGAACGGGTTGCGCTGTTGGGCGGCCACTTCGAAATCCATAGTCATCCGAAAAGCGAAAGCGATGCTGCTGGCAAGCGCAGAAATAAGGGCACGAAAATTTCCATCACGCTGCCGCTCGCCGCTGATGACATGGGCCGCCGCGCCGGGGATAGCGGCACGATCTCGAATGGTAAAACCAGCGCCGCCAAGGTCGTGGTTCGTCCATCCGAGCGAAGGCGGGCTACTGCAGTCAGTGCCTGAGAGCTGGCGAGAATGAAACGCCGGCAACAAATGAATTAGGAAGGATTTCGTAATCGGGCAACGTTATGGCAAAGATTCGGATCATGCTGGCGGACGACCACACTCTGTTTCGCCAAGGCATTAGAACATTGATTTCCGCGGAGACGGATATGGAAGTGGTGGGGGAGGCCTCCAACGGCGGAGATGCGGTTGAGAAGGCGGCGGAAGTGCGGCCGGATGTGGTGCTGATGGATATCGGCATGCCCGGACTCAGCAGCTTTGAAGCAACCCGCCAGATCAAAAAGAACCGCCCCGAGACCAAGGTCCTCTTCCTCACCATGTACGACGATGAGGATTACCTCGTCGAAGGTATGGAAGTAGGCGCCAGCGGCTATGTGTTGAAGGACAGCCCTTCACAGCAACTCGTCGCAGCCGTTCGCGACATCTGCCGCGGAGGCAGCTATTTGAGTCCCCGCATGCTGTCGCAGTTGGTGGACGATTTCCGCTCCCGGATCAAATCCGCAAACCGGCTCCCGCGTTTCGCGACGCTCACCACGCGCGAACGCGAGGTGCTCAAAATGCTCGCCGAAGGCAATTCCGTCAAGGAAATTGCCTGCGATCTTAACCTCAGCGTAAAGACCGTCGAAGCGCACAAGTTCAACTTGATGCGCAAACTCGACATTCACAACAAGGCGCAACTGGTGCAGTACGCCATCCAGAAAAAGATCATCAAGATTCCGAATCTGGTCTGAAGTCTTCAAGACGATGTAAAATCGTCACTTGAGCTCTCGCCGTACTTTTCTGGGCACTTTGGCAGCGATGGTAGCCTCAGGCCCTTCCGCTTACTCGGCCGGACGCCCGATCCGGCTCGGTGGCCCGATTTTCCTCAAATCCAACGACCCCCGCGAACTCGCCCGCGAACACCGCCGCTTAGGCTACAGTGCCGCATACTGTCCCGCCGCCAAAGCGGACGACTCTTCCCACACTCAGGCCATCGAACAAGCTTTTGCAGCCGAGAACGTTGTGATCGCCGAGGTCGGAGCGTGGTGTAACATGCTCGATCCCGATTCCGAAAAACGCCGCAAGAACCTCGATTATGTCACCGAGCGCATGGCCCTCGCCGACGCGGTTGGAGCGCGCTGCTGCGTCGATTATGCGGGCTCCTTCAGCGCCACCGTCCCGTGGGGACCCGATCCGCGCAACGTCTCGAAGGAGTTTCTTGACGGAACGGTGGAAAACTGCCGCAAAATAATCGATGCCGTAAAACCCCACCGCAGCGTCTTCTCAATTGAAATGATGGGTTGGAACCTCCCCGATTCGCCGGACTCCTATCTCGATCTCATCAAAGCCGTCGCCCGCAAACAGTTTGCCGTTCACATGGACGTCTGTAACGGCGTCAACTCGCCGCGCAAGTTCTACGAAAATACCAAATTCATCGAGGAATGTTTTAGCAAACTGGGACCTTGGATCGTCTCCTGTCACGCCAAAGATCTGCAGTGGGTCACGGAGTTAAATGTACATTTCCTCGAAGTTGTCCCGGGCCGCGGATCGATCGATTACGCCGCATACCTGACGCAGATCGCGCGGCTCAATGTCGATGCGCCTTTGATGTTGGAGCATCTCAAGACGCCGGAAGAGTACGATGAAGGCCGCGGTTACATTCAAAGCGCAGGCCGGAAAGCAGGAGTCACATTCGCATGACCAGACGAACGTTCCTAGCCGCCACTGGAATCACGGCCGTTGCGGCCGCGCAGACCACGACAACGGCGCGGCTCCCTATCAAGAAGGCAGTCCTCTACAGCATGCTGCCCGCGAACATGAGCGAGCTCGACCGGTTTCAGCTTGCCAAAGACTGCGGCTTCGTAGCGATCGAATGCGGCACCACCGACGATCCCAAAGAAGCCGAGGCGCTGCTCGCGGCCAGCAAGAAGACGGGCGTGATCATCCATTCGGTGATGAATCGCGACCACTGGAAATACCCGCTCTCATCAGCGGACGCCGACGTCGTTGGCAAGAGCATGGCGGGTCTGAAGACCAGCCTGCACAATGCGCATATGTGGGGCGCGGAAACCGTACTGTTAGTGCCGGCCGTCGTCAACCCGCAGACCACTTATAAAGAGGCGTGGGAACGGTCCCAGAAGCAGATCCGCGAAATCCTGCCGCTTGCCGAAGAGCTGAAGGTCGTGATCGCGGTGGAAGAAGTCTGGAATAAATTCCTCCTCAGTCCTCTGGAGTTCGCGCGCTACGTCGACGATTTCCATAGCCCCTGGCTGAAGTCCTATTTCGACGTCGGCAATGTCGTGCTCTACGGGTATCCGCAGGATTGGATCCGCACGCTTGGCAATCGCATCGCGAAAGTTCACATCAAGGATTTCAGCTTTCGCCAGAATCCCGAAATCAAAAAACGCGTGCCCGAGTGGGTCAATCTGCGCGACGGCGACATCGATTGGAAAGAAGTCTACAATGCGTTTCACGAGATCGGTTATCACGGCGTGGCGACGGTGGAGTTGGATGGCGGCGACGGTCCATACCTTCGCGATGTCAGCCATCGCTTCGACCTGATTTTAAGCGGAGCATAGTCACTCATGGCAAAATTCTTTCTGGGTCTGGTTAGCGGAATCGTTCTCTCCGTTCTCGCCGCGATCATTGTGGTTTTCGTTTTTATTCGAATTGCCGCATCGTTCGGTGAACGGCCGCCGGAGGTGGCCGACGGTTCCACTTTGGTCTTTACGCTCGACGGCGACGTCCCCGAAAAATCGCAGCCCGACCTCCCCTTGCCACTGCTGCAGGACCAGAGTCCGATCACTGTCGAACAGGTCTGGGAGACGTTCCACAAAGCGGCGATCGACCCGCGCATCAAGGCCATCGTATTCGAGCCGCGAGGGCTCTCTCTCGGCTGGGCCAAGATGCAGGAGATTCACAAGGAGATGCTCGATTTTCGAAAATCGGGCAAACCGCTGGTCGCATTTCTGCACGGCGCCAGCGGACGCGAATACTATCTGGCGACCGCGGCCGACCGCATTTACATGACGCCCGAAGATAGCCTCGATCTGAAAGGCCTTCGTCTGGAGGCCATGTTTTTCAAGGGCTCACTCGACAAGCTGGCGGTCCGGGCGGACGTTGTGCACGCCGGGAAATACAAGGACGCCGGCGACATGCTGACACGCACGGACATGTCGCCTGAAACGCAGGAAGTTCTGAACCAGGTCCTCGATCAATATTATTCCGACCTGATCGGCGTCATCGCAACGGGCCGCAAGAAGAGCCCGCCAGAAGTCCGCGCCACCATCGATAACGGTCCGTTCTTTGGCAAGACCGCGCTGGATGCGGGGCTGGTAGACGTGCTCGGGTTCAACGATCAGGTCGTTGGCGACTTGGAAAAACGGCTCGGACATGGTCAACTCAAGACACTCTCAATCAAGTCCTATGTGCGGGTTCCCATGAGTTCCATCGGCAATAACGCGAACGCCAAACGCATCGCCTTCATTGTGGGCGAGGGAGACATCACGCGCGGCGGCCAGCAGTCGGAAGACGTTGGTGTCGGGATTACCGCGGCCGGTTTCACCAAGCTGCTCAAGCAGGTTCAAGACGACTCGTCGATCAAAGGCGCCATCATCCGGATCGATTCGCCCGGAGGCGATGGCGTTGCGTCGGACGACATCCTGCATGCGGCCAAGGATCTGAGCCATGCGAAACCGGTCGTCATTTCGATGAGCGATCTGGCCGCGTCCGGCGGATATTTCATGTCCATGACGGGCGATCCGATCGTCGCGTATCCCAACACCTTGACGGGATCGATTGGCGTGATTTTCGCGAAGTTCGATCTGCATGGGCTATATGACAAGCTCGGGATCACGAAACAGCCGTTACAGCGCGGGCAGTATGCCGATCTTTATTCGGATTATGAGCCTTTGACCGGGAAAGATCTTGTGAGAGTGCAGGATGAGATCGAGACCTTCTATCAGTCGTTTTTGATGCGTGTCTCCGAGGGGCGCAAGCGTCCGGTCGATCAAATTGAGCCTATCGCACAAGGACGCGTTTGGACGGGAACGCAAGCGAAACAGAACGGTCTGGTGGATCAGCTAGGCGGGATCGATACAGCGATCGATCTGATTCGGAGACGAGCCAATATCGGGGATGCGGAGAAGATCTCGCTGGTTATCTATCCGCCGAAGCGCAGCTTCCTCGATCTTCTGATGAGCCGTACCGATGAGAATGCGGCCATCGAATCCAAACTGAAGCCGTTGATTGGCGATGTGCCGCTCCGGACGCTGTCGCAGGGCGGGTTCCTGAAGCTGATGCCCTACACAATCACCGTCCGGTAGGGCAGGCCATCGCCTTGCGTGGCCTGCCGCTGTTTGGCAACGAAGACACAGACGACAAAAAACGATCGTCTGTGCCACCATGTGGCCTGCCGTCTTTCTGCAAGAAGACACAGACGACAAAAAACGATCGTCTGTGCCACCAAACCGATCGTCTGTGCGGCCAAGCGGCCTAAAACGCCTGGCTCGAATGAATCCCGTTCGACTGCAGTACTACCTGCATCTTCTCGAGCGCCGATTTATGAATCTGCGATACGCGGCTCTCATTGATGCCTAAGACGCCGCCGATCTCTTTCATCGTCATCTCGTTGGTGTAGTACAGCAGCACCACCTTCTGATATCTCTCCGGCAGCGCTTTCATGGCCGTTCCAAGCTGCGATCTCATCTGCTCGCGCGAACACATGTTGTCCGGTTGAGTATCGGGGTTGCTGGGAAAATCGGGGGCCGGAAGGTCTTCGTGCTCCGGGCTGCGCGCCGACGCCGAGATCAGTCCCACGCTACGCAGGTCGATCATCATCTGACGCCATCGCGACACATCGACGCCGAGCTTCTCGGCGATCTCCGATTCAGTGGGATTCCGTTGCAAGTTGGAGGACAACTCGCGCGTCACCGCCTCTACCTGTTTGTGCCGCCGCCGCAGATCGCGCGAGGCCCAGTCGAGCTGCCGCAAGCTGTCGAGGATCGCTCCCTTAATGCGATGCTTGGCGTAACTCGAGAAGGCAACCTGTTTTTCCGGATTGTACTTGGTGGCCGCATCGAAGAGGCCGAGAACTCCGGCATGAACTAGATCGTCCAGATCGACATGGACGGGCAGATTCTCGTGTACCCGTACTGCGATCGCTTTCACGAGCGCCAGGTGTTCGAGAATGATCCGGTCGCGAATCGCTGTCTTTTGCTCACTAAGCGCAGTCTTGGCCTTCTTCATGGCGGTCACCTTTTTCTGGACGGTACTCGTTCCGAGGCGTCCTTATCGGTTGAATCCTTTAATTTCGATGTGCTTCCGATGCCCTGAAAGGTGCAAGCCAGTAACCACAAGCTTGCCTAAGTGAATCGCGCGTTCGATCGATGAGGTTTGTCGCTTAGCCCAGCAGCGGTTTGACTCTACTCTTCAACGCGATGGCGGCAAACGCCTCCATCAAGACAAACTCCAGTACCTGTACAACGCACGGTCCCAGCTCCACCTCTGGGATTTTCGTAATGGAACTGCTCGGGCAACTCTTCGGTTCCAATTTGGTACTTCCGTTCCGAAATGGAACAGGGCTGCTTCTTCTATCTGACGTACGTATCGGCGGTATGAAGGGTTGAATTAGAGTCCTAAGTACATTTGCTTGAAGAGTACTGCGTCAGAGGTTAAGCCGGACATCTAAAGCCGCTCTCGGAATGTGTGTACCCAGGTACGGATTGCGAGGGCTCCAAGTAGAAGCCATACTAATACGCGCAAACGAAACTCGAAAATTGTAGGTCCGTTGAGCGTAACGCCCGCAAGTATTGCCAGTCCCGCATACGCTCCCATGGCGAGCCAAATATTTGGCTTTCGGGTCGAACGCAGTCCGATTCCTGGCTCCTCGGCCTCGTCTGGCTTGTCTTCCATCATTGTCTACGGTAGCCGGTCGAGGCCCTCGGTCAGTTCGATATAAGTTCCCCACGGATCGCGCAGGAACGCGATCGCGATCCCCAAGCTAGGTACTTGCTTATAAGGCGCCGCGAGTTTCAACCCATTTTCCTCAAGCTTGTGGGTGAAAGTCTCCAGGCCGTGCACTTCGAATCCAATATGATCGAGCGCGCGTCCCTCGGTACCCGCGAGCGCCGCGCCGGTCTGCGAAAACGACAGATTAACGCCCGGCAGGTCGGCGGCCTTAAACGGTCCTCTCATCCCCGGGGTAGCACCAAAGACATCCCCGTACCATTTGCGCATCTCGTCCGGATCGGATCCATAAAGATGGATATGATGATTCGCCACTGCCGTCGTCAACGTGTCATCGAGAGTCAGTTCCACGCGAATCCGGTCCGGCGCGGTCATCATCGCCTGCTTGGCGTTCTCGCTCTCGATCTCGGCGCCCGCGGCCTTGCACTTCACTACCGCCGCCTTGAGATCGCGAACCCGCATGCCGATGTGATTCACCACGGAACCAGCCGTTCCCTCCCGCTCGCTTCCCTTTTGAACTACGATCAACACGCCTGGAACCTTATATACGTCGTATGCTTCCGACGCAACGAATTCAGCGCCCAGCCCCTCGGTCCAGAAGCGCTTCTGCGCTTCCGGAGATGCCGAAATTATATGCAGGTGTCCCATACGAACGGGACCGCTCGAAACTGGCAGCACCTGGCCATGCACGCTCGACGCAAGCAGGCACGTCACAATAAGGCAAATCAAGGGAAGGCTGCGGCTCTTCATGACGCTGCCAGGATAACGCACCAGCTATGCCCCGTAGGTGTATAATCACTCCGACTATGGCCACACCTTCGTCTTACCCTGTCGAACAGGACGCTCGTCCGAGCTTAGCTTCCGGAATCACCGGAATGTTCAACGCGTTTGTCGATCCCGCCGCAACCGCCAAGGCCGCCAAAGCCCCCTTGTCCTGGTTGTGGCCGCTGCTCATCTTATGCGTCGCCGTGATTTTGTTGACCATGTTCACGGGCCCGCTGAGCATCAATATCATGCGTCAGAATCAGGCCGGCATGCCCCAACAGCAGTTGGACCAGACCATCCACTTCATGGAAATGTCCGCGAAATTCACGCCCTTCATAGTGCCCATCTTCGTGGTTCTAATCTCGATGGCGCTGGCCGGACTTGTCACTCTTACGGCTTCCATGCTGAGCATGCGCACGAAGTTCCGCGACGTCTTCGCTCTGATGAGCCTGTGCTCACTGATCAGCGTGCTTCAGGTGGTGGCGACCTATTTTGTGCTGAACGCCAAGAAAGACGACCTTGCGTCGATGCAGCAGCTCCAACCTCCCTTCGGCCTCGACATCTTTTTCAGCGAATTGAAAGGCCCCTTGTTCGCGATCCTCAACTATTTCTCGTTATTTCAGGTCTGGTATCTGGTGATCTTCGGCCTGGCCCTGGCCTATCTCGCGGGTTCGTCGAAGGGAAAAGCATTCGCCGCGATCACGCCCGCATGGCTGATCCCTCTGCTGTTCAAGATTGTCGGCTCTATTTTCCAAAAAGGTTAGACTGAATGAATGCAAGGCGACCCCAAAGTAATTGAGCAGCTAAATCTGGCTCTCAAAGAAGAGCTTCAGGCTATTAATCAATATTTTCTGCACGCCGAAATGTGCGAGAACTGGGGCTACGACCGGCTCTCGGACTATATAAAGAAGCAATCGATCGGCGAGATGAAGCATGCCGAAGAGCTCATTGAACGAATACTTTTTCTCGATGGCACGCCGAGCATGACCGAGCCCATGACGCTCACCATCGGGCGCAATGTTCGCGAGCAGCTGCAGAGCGATCTCGATCTCGAAATCGGCGCGGTCAAGATGTACAACAAGGCTGTAGCCATCTCCCGCGATGGCGCCGACAACGCTTCGCGCGAGCTTTTCGACAGGCTCCTGCGCGACGAAGAAGAACATGTCGATTGGCTCGAAGCTCAGATTCATATGATCGATGAGATCGGCTATGAGCGCTACCTGAGCCAGCAAATCCGCGAAGATACAAAATAGAAAGCTACTCGTAATGCAAGGCGCGCATCGGATCGATTCGCAGGGCGCGCTTGGCCGGCAGCGCTACTGCCACGGCGGCCATGACGGAGAATATTCCAATCGCTGCGAGATAGGAGATCGGGTCCAGGTTGCTGATGCCATACAAAACCTGGCGCAGGACCTGCGACAACGCGGCCGCTCCGCCGATACCGGCAATCAAACCGAGGCCGGCAGGCCACCAGAATTGGCGCATCACGGCGGACAGAACCTGTGCAGGCTGCGCGCCCAGCGCCATGCGGATCCCGATCTCCCTGGTGCGCTGCGACACGGCGTACGACACCAATCCCAGAATGCCGAAACACGCCAGAAGAAGTGCAATCAGGCCAGGCAAGCCCGCGGCCAGCGCGACATATTCCGAGACTTCGAGCTTTCCCCGAAACGCGTCCTTCATCAATAAGACCTCGGGAAAGAGCCTGGGATCGATGGCTTTCGCCGCCGCTTCCGCCAGGCGAGCGACCCTCTCGGGCGAGCCTGAGGTCCGCACCAGCACAACCATTGAGGGCATCAGATCCGTGCCGGCGAGCTGATAAATCTCAACGGCATCCGAATCTTCGGGCGAGACCAGGCGCGCGCTGCCGCAGACGCCAACGACGTTGTAGCGATCCGCGCCCATTTCGAAAGGCTTGCCCACCGGATCTTCTGACGGCCATCGACGCCGTGCCAGCGATTCACTTACGACAATCGCGCGCGACTCGCCGCGCACCAGATTTCGTCCCCGTAGAATGGGGATCTCCATCGTCTGAAAGAAATCCGGATCGATGTGATTGATGTGAATATCGACCGCCTGGCCGGCGATCTGGGTCTTCAGAACGGTCCAGCGATTCCCCAAAGGCGGATTCGAAACCAAGGCCACGGCTTCCACACCGGGCAGTGCGTGGAGGCGTGGCTCCAGTTCTTCGAAGTAGGTCTGTGCTTTGGCCGGAGTGTAGCCGCGCAGAGCCGGATCGATCGTGATCGCCCTTTGATATGCAAAACCTGGATGCGTGTAGATCGCGTGGTTAAGCGCTCGAACCAGTAATCCGGCGACAATGAGGAGCACGCAACTCGCCGCCACCTGCGCTCCGATCAGGAGTTGACGCATGATCGCCGCGCGATGGTGCTGCCTGGCCGCCTGCAACGAAGGCGTCAAACCAAACAGCACGGCTGCCGCGCTTCCAATGCTGACCGCGAAAACGATCACACGCCAATCCGGCATCGGATCGAGCCACGCCGGAAGTCCGGTCCACACAATGAGGCTGCGCAGGACAACGTATCCGAGGGCTAATCCCGCTAACAATCCCAACGAAGCGAGCACCAGATTCTCAGTGAACAATTGCCGGATCAAACGGCCGCGTCCCGCCCCTAGCGCGGCTCGAATCTCGATTTCCTTTTCCCGCGCCACTCCGCGCGCCAGCAATAGGCTCCCGAGATTGCCGCAAGCCGCGACGAGAATCAGCAGCCCCAGTGTGGCAGCCAGAGCGAAAATAGGATACATCTCACTGCGAATCGTTGCCGCATAACCGCCGGGCTCACTGGGAACGCTTTCGCGATCCCAAATGTCACCAGGATGTTGCTTACGCAGTTCCGCCGCCAGCGAACTCAGTTCCTCCTCAGCGACGTTAGCATTCAGACCCGGGTGCAAGCGGCCCCACATCTGCACCTGTATGCCGCGCTCGGAAAAATCTATGAGCGACTGGCCTCCGCTTGCGAAGTATGGCTGCAGCGAGATTGGGACCCACAAATCCGGAGTCCCTAAACCGAGCCCGCTGAATTCATGGCCGGCCACGCCGATTATCGTGACCGGCTTTCCGTCCAGACGGATCGTTCTTCCGATCACCGACGTGTCGGAGCCAAAGCGCCGTTGCCAGAATCCGTACGCCAGAACCACAGCCGGTTGCGCGTCCGATGTCTCGTCCCGCGCCGGGTCCAGCATTCTTCCGAGCGCCGGCGCCGCGCCGAGTTCGTTCAGGAAATTGGCCGTCACGAAGTGCGCATTGAGCGGCTTCTCTTCGCCGTCCATTGCAAGCTTGCCGAAGCTGAGAGCCAGTACGGCCGAGAGCGACTTCGAGTGTTCTCGAAAAAACGCCACTTCGGGATACGGAAAATTGTCGGCGAAATTCTCAGGAGAGCGCCGCTCGAAGTGCAGTATCGTTTCCGGATTGCGGATCGGCAAAGGCCGCAACAACATCAGATTGAAGAAGCCGAACGCGGCCACGTTGACGCCGATACCGAGCGCGAGCATCAGAACCGCGGCGAAGGTGAAGCCGGGAGATTTTCGCAACATCCTGATGGTGAAGTGGAGGTCCTGCGCGAAACGGTCGATCCAGGTCCACCCCCACGCGTCGCGCGCTTCTTCACGGAGGCGCAGCGGGTTGCCGAAGTTTCTCTTTCCTGCGCGTGCAGCCATCTCGCGATGGAATTCCATGTCGTCCGCCAGTTCGCGATCGAAGCGGCGCCGGTTCAAGAGATATCCTATGCGCCGGAGTAAGTTGTTCATGCGGATTTTCTCAAGCGGTGCGCAAAACGGTTTGAATGGCTTCGTGTACGCGGTGATAGTCGGACAGTTCCTCTTCGAGCCGCTTGCGTCCGCTCGGGGTCAGACGGTAAAAACGAACCTTGCGATTCGTCTCGGACGTGCCCCATTCCGACGTCGCCCAACCGTTGAGCAGGAGCTTCTGAAGAGCGGGATAGAGCGCGCCTTCTTCCACCTGCAACACCTCGGATGAGAGGAGGTGAATCCGTTGCGCGATCGCGTAGCCATGCAGAGCGCCTGAGCGCAGCACCCGCAGGATCAACAAAGTCAGCGCTCCCGAAGGCATTTCTTTTTTAGGCATAAGCACTATAGGGGTATAGTAACGATGCCTGTGGGTCGCTGTCAAGCCGATATAATCAAGGCATGAGCACCCTGGTGGCGTTGACCACCCCCGCGCAGAACCTCGACGCAGTTGCTCTCAAGGAAAAAGAGCGGAGACTGCTCGCGCAGTTGAGCGGGATGGGGCGGGTCATTGTCGCGTATTCGGGCGGCGCCGATTCCGCCTATCTGGCATGGGCCGCGAACAAGGTGCTGGGCGCGAACGCCATCGCGATCACGGCCGATTCCGCGTCCATACCCGAATCTCACAAACGCGATGCCGAGGCTTTCGCGAAGCATTGCGGCTTTGTTCACGAATACATCGATACCTATGAGTTCGACAATCCCGATTACGTGAAGAACGCGCCCGACCGCTGTTTCCACTGCAAGGACGAACTATTCACGAGGCTGGAAAAAGTCGGCCGCGAGCGCGGTATCGATGATATTGTGTACGGTGTAAATTTTGACGACCTGGGCGATTACCGGCCTGGTCAGAAGGCCGCAAAAAATCATCGGGTGAAGGCGCCGTTAGTCGATGCCGGACTCACTAAGGCCGAGATTCGTGAACTGTCGCGCATGGCTGGCCTTCCAACCTGGGATCGACCGGCTTCAGCCTGCCTCAGTTCGAGAATCCCCTACGGTACGCCGGTCACGATTCAAAATGTGAAGACCGTGGAGCGCGGCGAAGAAGAAATCAAGGCGCTTGGATTTCGGCAGTTTCGCGTGCGCTTTCACGGAGAACTGGTGCGGATCGAGATCGCGAAGGAAGAGCTGTCCAAGGCGCTCACGGTCGAGATGGCGGCGCAGTTCACGGCGATTTTCAAGCCGCTCGGTTTTCACTATGTGACGATCGATCTCGAAGGCTATCGCCAGGGCTCCCTGAACTCCGTCCTGAAGCGTTAGCTCACTGGAATCCCAATCTCCGGCCCCGCCACACCGCCCGCCGATATCTCGACCGCCGCTTCGCCACGCCGCGCTTTCGCCGGCACGCGAAAATCCACGCGATAGCAATTCACCTGTTCCGGCCATCCGATCTTGAGAACCACCTCGGCCGGTTCGCCCGCGACCCGCACTTCCACCGCTCCCGCCACATCGAGCAGCGGCGCTTTCGGAAATGCCTGGCCGCGCGCAACGGGCGGCTTCGTATCGCCCAAATCCGAAACCATCGCGATAAGAAACTCCCCGGGCTGAGCTGGTTTTTGCGGCGTCACCCGCACCCAATCGCGATGGAACACGCCAAGCTGTCCCCACTCGAAAACGATCGCCGGCCCCACAGCTTGCGGCTGGACTGTCGTGAAGAAACGCCCCAACCGATAATCGAACAAGTAATCGTAGCCGGCCACCAGCTTCGCATCCGGCGCGCTTTGCGTCAGCAGCCGATCCACCTTGAGACTCATGTCGCCATAGGTCAGTTGCGTGAGGAACATCATGTCGAAAGTATTGGGACGGATCGGGTCGTTGACGAAGAGCAGCCGTGCGCCGTGCCGCACCGTTGGATGCGCCCGGAGCATCTGAGTGTTCAACGACCGAAGCATCTCGCCTTCAAGCGACACAAACGACGCGCTGGCCCATCCCGTTCCGCGATAGCAAGAATAGAGCACCAGCGTGAGAACAACGAAGACAGCCGGAGCAAATCGGATTGCCAAGCTCGAACGGAATAGCAGCACGGCGGCGTAGAGCACCCAGCCGAAGAATGGAATGTAATATTGCGCCGGTCCGCGAGGCGTGATGAACGCGATGGGGGCAACGCTCAACATCAGAAACAGCCACGCGAATTTCAGCGCGCGCGATCCAGTGCCCCACGCGATTGCGAATAGAACCACCCACAGCGACACAACTGCGATCGACGTAAACGCGCTTTCGCGAAAGAACAAAGGATTGATGAACGCGCGGCTCGTCGTAATCAAACGCTCCCAAGTGAAGACCGGCCGATACGCATCGTTCGACAACAGCGAGTTGGGGTCCAGCATCCGTTCCACCACAAACACCACGCTCAGGAAGCCGGTCACCGCAACAGCCAGAAAAGAGCGCCGCTCTTCGTAGAGCAACTCATAGACGATCAGGAACAACGGCAGCGTGATTGCGATCTCCTTCGAATCGAGCGCGCACAGATGCAGCGCCGCAACGCCAGCCAATGCCCACACGTTCAGCGACCGTCCTTGCTGCCGTACGCGAACGTATAACAACAACGCGGAGAAATAAAAGAAGTAGCAGAGAACATCGAAGATGAAGCCTGTGTCGTAATAGAGCAGGCTGAAGCGCGGATGATAAGAGATCAGTAGAGCGGCCACGATGCCCGCCTCGCGCGAGCCGGAAAGACGGCGCGTCAAGCAATACGTCAACCACGCATTCGCCAAAAGAATCGCGAGATTGATAAGGTGGAACGGCACGGGATTGAAACCCGCCACGGCGTAAATGGAGCGATACCAAAGTCCACCCAACGGCCGCGCGTAGGCCGCACTCTGGAACCACAACACGCTCCCTTTTAACAGGCTCGACAGAGGAAAATACAACGCCTGGTGCAGGTTCGCGCAATCGTCCTGCGTGAAATAGGCGTGCCACGCATCGTGCGTCAAGGCGAGAAAATAAATCGCAATAATCGCGCCAGCTATAAGCGGCACATTGCGCTTCACGTGGCTCTCACGCTCTGCCGCGATTTCCAAACCCTCCACCCGAGCACACCCACCACGATGAGCGCCAACGTCAACCAGATAATGTCGCCCGCCAGAGAACTGATCGACTGCACTTCGCCTCCGATGGCCCGTCCCAAA
>JBEKUT010000065.1:0-21476 GCA_049514735.1 Bryobacteraceae bacterium | reverse complement strand
TCGATTGCACGCTCACGGCAGCGCAGACCGCGCGGATCGTGATCGCGGAAGTGAATCAGCGGATGCCGCGGACATTGGGAGATACCTTCCTCCACGTCAACAAGGCCTCGGCGGTGGTGGAAACGGACCGTCCGCTCTTGGAATTGCCGATCGAAGAGCCCACGCCTATTCAGGATCGCATCGCGAAAAACGTTGCCTCGCTTATTCCAGATGGCGCGGTACTGCAAACCGGAATCGGCGGCATCCCGAACGCCGTGCTGGAGCATCTGCGCGATCGCAAGGCGCTGGGCGTTCACAGCGAGATGTGTTCGGACGGGGTCATCGACCTGATTGAAGCGGGCGTGCTGACGGGTGAACGGAAGAACATCCATCGCGGCAAAATCGTGGTCGGATTTGCACTCGGGACGGAGCGGCTGTTCCAGTACATGAACGAGAATCCGATTTTCGAGTTGCACCCGACCGGCTATACCAACGACCCTTTCGTCATCTCCCGGAACGACCGGATGATCGCGATTAATTCCGCGATTCAAGTGGATCTTACGGGCCAGGTTTGCGCGGATTCCATCGGCACGAAGCCGTATAGCGGTTTCGGCGGCCAGGTGGATTTCACGCGCGGCGCCGCACGGTCGAAGGGCGGCAAGCCGATCATCGCGTTGCAATCGACGGCCAAGAACGGAACTATCTCGAGGATCGCGCCGGTACTCGATCCGGGCGCGGGCGTGGTGACATCGCGGGCCGACGTGCACTACGTCATCACGGAGTTTGGGATCGCATATCTGCATGGCAAAACCCTGCGGCAGCGCACGGAGGCCTTGATCGCGATTGCCCATCCGAAATTTCACGACGAGCTTTTCAGTTTTGCGGAACGCACCGGCTACCTCGAATCGCGAGGCGTGCTGGTTTAAGAGGAGGGCGCATGTTGGAAAATGCAAGGCCGGACAAAGGCACGGTGTCGATGAATCCGGAAGAGTGCAAGGGATGCGGGCTGTGCGTTGCATCGTGCACGCCTCAAGTCCTGCGGCTGTCCGAAAACCTCAACCGCAACGGATATCATACGGCCGTTTATATCGGGCACGGCTGCAATGGTTGCGGTCTCTGTTATTACGCGTGTCCGGAGCCAGGCGGAATCACGGTTTATAAACGCGTAGGGCAGGCCATCGGTTTTGGTGGCCTGCCGCTTGTCGAGGTGAAGTATGCCCAAGCAACTCGTTAAAGGCAACGAAGCCATCATGCGAGGCGCCATCCTCGCCGGATGCCGCGCTTTTTACAGCTATCCCATCACGCCGGCCAGCGAGATTGGAGAAGCGGCCGCGCGATTCATGCCGCAAGTAGGCGGGACGTTTCTGCAGGCCGAGAGCGAAGTCGCTTCGGTCAACATGCTTTATGGCGCCGCGGCCACCGGCATCCGCGCCATGACCGCTTCAAGCGGACCGGGAATCAGCCTCATGCAGGAAGGCATCAGCTATCTGGCCGGCGCGGAGCTGCCTTGCGTCATCGCCGACATCATGCGCGGCGGACCAGGACTGGGCAATATCATCGCGGAACAGAGCGATTATTTTCAGGTCGTCAAAGGTGGAGGGCACGGCTGTTATCGCAACCTGGTGCTCGCGCCCGACTCCGCGCAGGAGATGTGCGACCTCACCATGCTCGCCTTTGAGCTTGCGGACAAATATCGCAACCCTGTGTTCGTGCTTGCCGACGGCTTTATCGGACAGATGATGGAGCCTGTCGAGTTTCTTGAAAGCGCCACTCTACCAGCGCCCCCATCCTGGGCGGTGCGAGGCGACGCGGCGACGCGCAAGAACCTGATCAGCTCCATTTTTCTCGAAGCCGACCAGCTCGAGCGCCACGTGCGCAAGCTGGCCGCTAAATACGAGAAGGCGGAGCACGAGGAAGTGCGCTATCAATCCGTAAGAACCGAAGACGCCGAGATTGTGCTGGTCGGGTACGGAATCAGTGCGCGCATCCTGAAATCCGTGGTCCAACTGGCGCGCGCCGAGGGACTCCGCGTCGGCCTGCTGCGGCCCATCACTCTCTTTCCTTTTCCAACTGAAGCCATTCGCAACCTGGCGTCGACGGCTTCCGCATTTCTCGCCGTCGAGCTATCCACCGGACAAATGGTGGAAGATGTCCGGCTCGCCGTGAACGGCCGGCGTCCAGTGGAGTTCTACGGCCGCAGCGGCGGCAACGTCCCGTCCGCCGAAGAGATCCTCGCGGTGGTCCGGAATATGGTGCGGGAGGTGTCCTATGTCTGAATTTGAAGTAGTGCACGAGCGAGCCAAATCGTTTTACGAGACTTTTGAACGCAAAGCGGATCTGCAGCACCAGACCCACTATTGTCCCGGCTGCGGCCATGGCATCACGCACAAGCTGATCGCGCGCGCTATCGACGAACTGGGCATTCAGAATCGCACTGTCCTGGTGTGCCCGGTAGGCTGCTCCGTCTTCGGGTTCTATTATTTCGATGTTGGCAGCGTCCAGGCTGCACATGGACGGGCTCCAGCCGCTGCCACGGCCATCAAGCGCTCGCTGCCCGACAGCATCGTTCTGAGTTATCAGGGCGACGGCGATCTGGCCGCCATCGGCACCGCGGAAATCCTGCATGCCGCCAGTCGCGGCGAGCCCATCACGGTGTTCTTTCTGAACAATGCGATCTATGGCATGACTGGTGGACAAGTAGCGCCGACAACTCCGGTTGGCGAGAAGACCATCACGTCGCCGTATGGCCGCAGCATTTGGAACGAGGGTTATCCGCTGCACATGTCCGAGGTTCTGGCCTCTCTCGAAGCACCGGTTTATATCGAGCGCGTGGCGCTGGGCAATAACAAAATGATCGTGCGCGCCAGCCGGGCGATCAAGAAGTCGCTCGAAAATCAAGTCAACGGACTCGGATTCTCCTTTATCGAGGTGCTTTCGCCCTGCCCGACTATTTGGAAAATGCAGCCGCGCGATGCGCAGGCGTGGGTACGCGACGAGCTGACCAAGATTTATCCTCTGGGCGTGTTGCGCGACAAGACCGCGGAAGCCGTACAGCGTCCCGCTCCTCTGCCGCCTCCGCCATTGGACGACGTCCCAGGAATTTTAGGCATATCGCCGCCTGACTGCGGGTGCGGTGCACCATCGCCAGAGCGCGAGCCCTGCGACTTCAGAATCCGCGTGGCTGGATTCGGTGGCCAGGGCGTCCTGCTGTTGGGCGAACTGCTCGCCGAAGCGGGACTCGACGCCGGCCTCAACGTTTCCTGGCTGCCCTCCTATGGCCCCGAGATGCGCTCCGGAACGTCGAATTGCCACGTCCGCCTGGCCACGCACGAGATCGATTCGCCTTTGGTTTCGAGCCCGAATATTCTGCTGGCCATGAACGAACCGTCGCTGCACAAATTCCTCGGCAGCGTCGAATCGGGAGGCACCGTGTTCTATAACGGCACATCGTTGCCGCCCGACATCGGAAGGCCCGATCTGAACTTTGTGGTGCGTCCGTTTACCGAACTGGCCGATCGGCTCGGCGAGCCGCGCGCGGGCAACATCGTCATGCTTGGGGCGCTGCTGGAAGCGGCCGGCATTCTCGACGAGCGCTGGATCGAGAGCGCTCTGCATCGTCTGGTCAAAGGCGAGCGCTGGCTGGAACTCGATCGTAAGGCTCTCGCACTCGGCCGCGAGGCGGTTACAAAATGAAAACCGAAGCTCCCAATCCGAACACGATCGTCTGGTTCAACAACAAATTCGTACCGCTCGCCGAAGCGAACGTGAACATTCTGACGCACGCCCTCAATTACGGCACCGGCGTCTTTGAAGGGATTCGAGGCTACTTCGAAGAAAAACAGAAGGACCTCTTTCTGGTGCGGCCGGTGGAGCACTACGAACGCTGGAAACGCAACGCCGCGATTCTACGCATCGGCATCCCGATGGGTGCGGTCGACCTGGCCGAACTCACCGCCGAGTTGTGCCGCCGTAACAGTTTTCGAACGCATGTTTACGTGCGGCCGCTGGCCTATAAATGCTCGGCTCGCATCGGTGTCGCACCCGATCGTAATGATGCGTACGCAGTCGTAGTACTGCCCTTTGGTGATTATTTCGAAAGCGCCAACGGCTTGAAAGCTGGCGTGGTTTCGTGGCGGCGGATCGAAGACACCGCCATTCCGGGCCGCGCCAAGATCTGCGGAGCGTACGTCAACAGCGTACTCGCGACTGATGAAGCCCGCCAGAACGGCCACGATGAAGCGATCTTTCTCACTGAGTCCGGCCATGTCGCGGAAGGCGCCACATGCAATCTGTTTATAGTCCGGAACGGGATGCTGGCGACGCCGCCCAGCACCGATAACATTCTTGAGGGAATCACACGGGCGAGCGTGATGGAGCTCGCTCGCAAGGAAATGAAGCTTGAAGTAGTGGAGCGGTCGATCGGCCGCAGCGAGCTTTATGTTTCGGACGAGGTATTCTTCACGGGAACGGCAGTCGAGATCGCGCCTGTTGTGCAGGTGGATCACCGGCCAGTCGGCAGCGGCGAAGTAGGACCGGTCGCAACGAAACTGCGCTCACTGTATCTAGAAGCGACAAGGGGAAGAATGGTGGCGTATCGGAATTGGCTGTGGCCAGTGTATCGTCCGGCCGTCGCGGATAAAGCTGCTTGAAAAAACCGCGCCGTCCCTTCTGAGCCGTGACTGGCAAGGAGCGGTCGGTGAGGTCGCTGCAGAAACTTACCAATTCCTCCCGGTCGCGGCTCGGCAACGGACGGAGCGCGGGCGCGCATCGGCTGCCAGTTTTACGGCTTCGCCTTCGACCGGCTCGCTTCCGCCGAACCCTGGCTCTTCACAAAATTCTTCGCTAAACCAGCCCGGGGATGGTAACCAGGACCCTTTTCGAGCTGGAACAACGCTTCCGAAATCCGGTTCACCACTTTTTCTTCGGTCATCTTCGTCGAGCCATCGTGAGGCAGCACCGACAACTGCAAATGGATCAACTCATGGACGATGGTGTACTCGATATCGGTCGGAATCTCAGCCGCTGGCAGGTCGTAGTCGAGCGGATTTAGTACCTTGATGACGGCAGTTTTATTGCTGCTGTTCCACTTCAGATTGCCGAGCGTGTCCGGCTTCAGGTCCGCTATACGGACGACGTTTGTCGTGATCGTCCACTCGTTGAGATCCAGCCGGTCTTGCCAGCCCCTAGTCCAATCGTCCACCTGCGCCTGCGTAATGGCCGACGTTGTCGCGTTCTCCGGAGTGGACACGGAGGCTCCAAGGGATACAGCGACCCCCAGGATCACTAAAACTGCCAACTTCATGGTGAGATGTACATTGTATCGGATGTTTCTCGCAAACTCTTCAACAAAAAAATTTATGAGGCCATTCGCCTCGCGTTGGACACGGCAAATATGCCGATGCGTATCGACCTCGCCTTGCATCTAACACCGAGGAGCCGAATCGTTGAAGTTCAGTTCGTTACTCGTAGTGTGCTCAATCTCCCTTTTTGCGCAAACAAGTCCCGCCGGAGGATCTGGCGTGGCATCCGGGCCGACCAGATCCGTCTCGCCGCCGGTCACGAACGCAACCTCGCAATATAATCCCTTGCAAGGGAGCGTGGCGTCGAACGAAAAATCCACAACTCAACTGTCTTTGACCTTACAAGACGCGATCCAGCGTGGACTTCGGTACAACTTAGGTTTACTGGTTGGCGATCAGTCCACTCGATCTGCACGGGCCGAGGAACTGCGCGCTCGTGCCGCGCTGCTGCCCAATCTGTCGGCCGGCGTCAGCAATACCTATGAGCAGGTGAACCTGGCCGCGTTCGGATTCAACTTCAAGTTCCCGGGCATAAACATTCCCAGCATCGTGGGACCGTTCAACGTCTTCGACGCGCGTGCTTACTTGTCGCAAACCGTGCTCGATTTCACCGCCATTAACAATCGCCGCTCGGCGACCGAATCGGCGCGGGCTGCGGATTTGAGCTTGAAAGATACAAGGGATCTTGTGGTTCAGCTGGTGGCCAGCGGCTATTTACAAGTGATCGCCGACCAGGCGCGGGTGGACGAAGCCCAATCGGAAGTGGACACCGCCCAGGTCCTCAATCAGCGCGCGCAAGACATGAAGAACGCCGGATTGACTCCCGCCATCGATGCCCTGCGAGCTCAGGTGGAACTCCAATCCGAGCAGACCCGATTGCGCGGTCTCCAGAACGATCGGGCTAAGGACCTGCTGGCGCTGGCTCGTTTGATCGGCGTTCCATTAGAGCAGGCCTTCGTGTTAACCGACACTGTTCCGTTCGCTCCCCTCACCACCGTTACGGTGGAAACGGCATTCGACAAAGCGCTCAAGGACCGCTCGGATTATCAGGCTGCCGCGGCCCAGGTCCGCGCCGCGGAAGCCTCCAAGAGAGCTGCCGAGGACGAGCGCTTACCCTCGGCCGATATTAATGCCGATTACGGCGCCATCGGAAGCGCGCCTTGGTCGAGCCACGGTACCTTGACCCTCACCGGAAGCGTGCGCGTTTCAATTTTCGACAGCGGCCGCATCCGCGCCGACATCGAACAGGCCGATGCCGTTCTGCAGCAACGCAAGGCCGAAGAAGCCGACTTGCGGCAGCGCATCGACCAGCAAATCCGAAACGCGCTGCTAGACCTGCAGACTGCGGCCGATCAGGTATCTGTGGCTCGCAGTTCCGTCGAACTCGCGCATGAGGCCCTGACCCAGTCGCAGGACCGTTTTTCCGCCGGCGTAGCGGACAATATAGAAGTAGTGCAAGCGCAGAATGCCGTGGTCAACGCCGCGGAGCAGTATATTTCCAGCGTGAATGCGCATAATATGGCGAAGGTTGCTCTGGCGCGCGGTATAGGCATAGCGGACCAGGGGGTTCGCGAATACTTGGGAGGAAAATAATAGGATATGGCTCGCGAATTAGAGACGGAGCCTGTAAGGACCGAAACCGTCGGATATGGTCAGCCGGCCGCGTCCGAACCTCAGTTGCGCATGCCGGAGCCTCCGCCGCCAAAACGATCGTTTTTCCGCGAGCATCCCGGCGCTATCGTCGCCGGACTCATCTTGCTGATTGCGCTCGTGGTGGGCGGAGTGTGGGTCTGGAACTACTTGTCTTCATTTGAAGAGACCGACGACGCCGAAATCGACGGTCATATCTATCCCGTCAGCCCGCGCGTCAGCGGACGCGTCATCGCCGTGAACGTCGAAGTGAACCAGTCCGTGAAAGCCGGCGACGTCCTGGTGCAACTCGATCCAACCGATTATAAGGTCGCTCTGGAGAAATCGAAGGCCGACCTGGGACAGGCGCAGGCCGATGCGCAAGCCGCGTCTTCGCAGGTGCCCATCACCACCACGAATACGTCCAGCCAGACCCAGAACGCCGGCGCGAGCGTGGCGCAGGCGCAGGCCGCAGTGGCTACCGCGGAACAGCAGTACATCGCGGCCCAGGCTCGGATTCGCGAGGCGCAGGCCAACCACGACAAAGCTCTGAAAGACGTGGAGCGATTCCGTCCGCTGGTCGCGAAGCAGGAGATTTCTTCGCAACAGTTCGATCAGGCGGTTGCAACCGCGGGAGCCATGGGCGCTATGGTGGATACCGCGCGCGCGAACGCCGATGCTTCCGCCCGCCAGATCACGGAAGCGAAGGCGCGGGTGGATCAGGCCGTGGCGGAGCAGTCCGCGACACGCAGCGCTCCGCAACAAATCGCGTCACAGCGCGCCCGCGCAGCCTCCTCGGAAGCGAACGCGCAGGCTGAAGTGGCCAACGTTCAACAGTCGCAATTGAATCTGCAATACACGACCATTACCGCGCCTGTCGATGGAATCATCGGCCGTAGGTCGGTCGAAGTTGGGCAACAGGTCCAGGCTGGCCAGGATCTGCTGGCCGTTGTCCCGCTGAACGATCTTTGGGTGACCGCGGATTACAAGGAGACGCAGTTGCGCAATATGCGCGTTGGCCAACCCGTGACCATCACTGTCGATGCCGTCGGCCGCAATTATAAAGGCCATATCGATAGCTTTCCCGGAGCCACCGGCGCCCGCTTCAGCCTCCTCCCGCCCGAGAATGCGACCGGCAATTACGTGAAGGTGGTGCAGCGCCTGCCCGTCAAGATTTTCTTCGATTCCGGTGAGGATACCGAGCACAAACTGCGTCCCGGCATGTCGGTGGAGACCAAGGTCTGGCTAAAATAGGGCGTCAATGGGAGTGCCCATGGCCCTGCGCGCCACTCAAGTCGATGAAGAACCTCATCGGCTCCGTTCCGAGCCGTGACCGGCAGGGAGCGGTCGCCCCAATCATACATGTTCTTCAACGGAGTCGCATGGCCCTGCGGCCCACCCAAGGTGATGAAGAATCTCGACCGTAACCGAGCCGTGACCGGCAGGGAGCGGTAGGCCCATCTAGACATGTTCTTCAGGGGAGCGGTCGCCCCAATCATACATGATCTCGGGGGGAGCGGCCATCGGACTGGAGCGGCAGTGGAGGCGGCGGATGGCAGGGCGTCATCTTCAAAGACGTGGGCAGCGTCCGAGGCTTGAATACCGCCGCCACGATTTGGTTTTCAGATGCGATTGGAGCGATCTCGGGATTAAGGAATCCCTTATCCGCATTGATTCTCGCCGTCGCCGTGCTCTCTACCAATATTCTCCGCCGGCCGGTCGTGTACCGATCGTATCCGGCGCAGTCGGCAGGCGGGGAGCAAGAGAGGTCGCGTCCGCGTTCGAGTTGATCTGCCGGCCGGAGGATGAGGCGCACATGCGCGCTCTGGCTGGTGTGTACCGGGCACAGATGGCGAAATCCCCACATGCGCGCGGTTGCCAATCAATCGCATAATGTCCGATAGTGCCGCTGCCATTGGGATTATCCGAATCGGCATCGATGAGATAGAACTTCGGCCATCGAGGATCGTCCCATGGCTGGATGCTAAAACCTGGCAGCTTGTTCCAATCGTCCGCCTTCAACATCGCGAAGTTGAGCGCCTTCGCTTCTCGCGGCGTGATCATGCGCGCGGCGGTTTGAGCGAGGAGGCATTCGGCCGCAACCGCCAACGTGAGGCTCGCAATGAAGATCCGAAGGGCTCTCCACATCCTCAGACAATAGTAGCGCCGATCATGTCGGTGTATTAGTAGATCCGGTGCGAATCGATGAGCGCCGGGCGAGTCGACCTTCAAGCAGGGAAGCGGTCGCCAAACATTGGCAACCCGCTCTTCGATTCGGCCTTCGTCGCTTCGTCCTGCAGAACGTCCCAGTGTTCAGCGAGCTGGCCGTTCTCGATTCTGACGATGTCGGCGGCGACCCATGCCGCAGGCCGGCCGGTTCCCGAGAAGCGTCCGTGGACGATAACGTAGTCGCCTTCCGCGACGATGAGCTGATGTTCATAACGCAGCGTCCCCGGCGTGCCGCGGACCAAATTGAACAGGCCGTCGCGGCCAGGTTCGATATGAGCGCTGTGCTGGATGTAAGTATCCGACCAGAATCCCAAAGCGGACTCATAATCGCGCTTGTTGAAGAGAGTGTCGAAAGCCTGCAACACGATCTCTTTGTTTTGTTCCGGCGTTGTCTTCGTCATTCTCGATCTCCATCCCACGTCAAAGTTTCGACCCTCCAGCGGCTCGAAGGGTGTCGCCGGTAATCCAGCGGGCATCGTCGGATGCAAGAAAAGCAGCCACCGGGCCAATATACTGGGGTTGCGCCAGACGTTGCATGGCCTGCATGTTCAATGACTATCGAGCATCGATAGCTCCCTTCGTCAAGGTGTAAGCCGCCTGGCGTGCAAACTACAGCACGCGCGGCGAGTGACGAAAAGACGGTCGAAATCTTCAACCGTGGTGTCCTCGATGGCCGCCGACTTCGACACGCTTGTTCGCGGTTAGAACATCCAGCCCGGCGCCCGGCGCTGCGAATTTCCGCGACGACTTCGGCTTCGGCCTTGCTACGGCCATAGTGAACCAGAACCTGGGCGCCTTCTTGTGCGAGCGCCAGCGCGCTGGCGCGTCCCATGCCGCGTGATGCTCCGGTAACAAGAGCGGTTTTGCCCGCGAGATTTGTCATAGTCAAATTCCTTTCGCTACTCAGACCTGAGCGGCGCCTCCATCGACAAAAAGCTCAACCCCAGTAATAAAACTGGCGTCGGAGGAAGCGAGGAAAACGACCGCCTTGGCGATTTCTTCGGGGCGGCCCAGGCGGCCCATGACGACGGTGGAAGCGAGCGCCTTCATGTCGTCAGGATTGGAGAAGGCCTCATTGAGGAGTGGGGTATCGATGGGACCCGGGCTGACCGCATTGACTCGAATGCCGCGATCTTTCAGGTCTGTCGTCCACGTGCGGGCAAACGAGCGCACGGCGGCCTTGGCTGCGGAATAGATGCTGAACGCCGGGAAGCCCTTGATAGAAACGATGGAGGCATTCAGGACGATAGATGCGCCGTCGGGCAATAGCGGAAGAGCCTTCTGCACAGTGAACACCGCTGCCTTGACGTTAACGTTAAAAACGCTGTCGTAGTGATCTTCAGTGATGGAGCCGAGTGGAACAAGCGGTCCGCCTCCCGCGTTTACAAAGAGGATATCGAGGCGTCCTTGTTCTTTGCCGATCTGGGCGTAGATCCGGTCGAGGTCCGCAAGCTTCGTGACGTCGCCTTGGATAGCTTTGACGCCGGACCCGACGGACTCGACGGCGGCGTCTAACTCGGGCTGCCGCCGGCCTGCGATATAGACATAAGCGCCTTCTGCGACGAACTGCTTTGCCGTAGCGAGGCCGATACCGGCGCTGCCGCCTGTTATGAGAGCAATCCTTCCTTCGAGTTTCCTGGACACACTATTTCTCCGGTGTAAACGAGTTGTAACAAACGTAAGAAGTTTTGTTCATTAATGCGTTCTACTGCATCGTTTCCCCAGTGTCGCCTTTGTCGCTAGCTTTCAAAACCCCGGATCGCGGTAACTTCTTGTTCCACGATGGAGGTTCTGCGAGATAACTCTATTGCGTGAGTACCTACTCTCACATCAAAGCGTCTGCGAGGTAGACAAGGCCCAAGAACTCTGCTGTACGATTGTTGGCCGGTCTTCCGGGAGACCGTTTCTATGTCGGACCTGAGACCGCATCGCCTCCTGAAAGCGGGCCTCCATACGCGGTCGCGGGACCTTCCACGGATTGAAATGGTTCCCGGTAAACCCGGCGTACCGCGTGGAAGCGGTGTTCACGCCGTATACCGATAGCAAATCCGCGAAGATACCCGACACGCGCAACATACCTGCACCCGGCTTTGTCACCTTCGTGCTCGACGGAAGAACACTGCGCTCGACGTTTTCGCCGCCTCCGACGATTACTGGTATCTCTTGGTATCTCATGTTTAAAGACGCCACCAGCGGCAAAGAGACATATGGCGCGGGACGATATCTGCATGTCGAATCGCCGAACAATGGCGAGGCTGTCGTCGACTTCAACCGCGCCTACAATCCCACTTGCGCGGTCTCGCCATTTTACTCCTGTCCCATCGTGCCGAAAGACTCAGTCCTGCCTGTTCGGGTGGAAGCAGGCGAGCAGTACAGTCACTTTTGAACTCTTACCTCAGTGGCTCTGCGCCCCGTTGACGAAAAGGCCGCCGGTCCCGAGTTCGTCGTACTCGATCCCTCCACCTCACAACCGCATATGAATAGGCCACTGGTTGCGCGAATGGGAATGCAGGGCCATTCTCCGAGTGGCCGGCGATCCACCCGGAGTGGTCTTTGGCTGATGCGCGCGTTTGTCAGGACGAATCGGATACCATCGTGAGTGCGCATTGCGTCTGACGTTTGGCGGCTCAAAACCATACACAAATGCTCCTCATCGGAGAATCAAATGCGGAAGAACAATATGAAGAACAATATCAGGATCACAGCGTTAGCATTCGTTATTCCGATTCTTTTCCTCTCGCCGGCCTGTGCACTGGCGCAAGCTGCGAAGGCTCTCTATCCCGTCATGGCTCCTCTCGATCGGTATTTGATGCCGGACGAGAAGGCTGAGATCGCGCTGGCCCGGAGTTCCGCTCCGGCATCGATTTCGGATGCCGCCGAAGTGATGGTGCTGCGGCGGGATGGCTACGTAACGGCTGTAAAGGGATCGAACGGCTTCGTCTGCATCGTCCAGCGATCCTGGGCGAAGCCGACCGATGATCCGGAATTCTGGAACTCCAAGGTCCGCGCCCCGAATTGCTTCAATCCGGCAGCCTCAAGGACGTTTCTGCCCATCTTTCTGAAGAAAACCAACCTCGTACTGGCGGGAAAATCTAAAGCGCAGATCCTTGCGGCTACTACGTCCGCATTGGAAAAGAATGAACTACCCGCGCTGGCTCCGGGAGCGATGTGCTACATGATGGCGAAGCAGCAGTATCTGAGCGACGACGATATGAACTGGCATCCCCATGTCATGTTTTTCGTTTCTGGTAATGCGGTGAAAAGTTGGGGAGCGAATCTCCCTGGTTCTCCGGTAATCGCGGGGAACGATCCGGAAGAGCGGGTGACCATCTTCATGGTCTTGGCCGGCGCCTGGTCCGATGGGACGCCAGGCCCATCCACGATGCACTGACTTCAAATCGATTCGAGTTGCTCATGCGGGTGACATGTCTCCCGCTAAGCCGCCTTGTGGGCCTTGACCGGCATTGCTCCGGCCGCTTAAACGCGCCACTCGGAGACAGCCCATCTCGACTTCAACCGCGCCTGACAGCGCCTATAATCCCACTTGCGCGGTCACGCCATTTCACTCTGTCTCAATGTGCCAAGTGACGCTCTCCACCCGGCATCCTAGCGTCGAACCGCGTCAGTAGTTATCCATCGGAGCGAGTGGTTCCGGATACCGCAACAGCTACGGCATGATGCGTCCGGCCGGGTAAGTTACGCTCGAGCGCCGCACGGGTATCTTGTGCGCTTATCGCCTCACCGTTAGAGTAGAATTCGGGAATAGAGGATGTGAAAGGTGGCCATGCTCGATGGCCGCTACGCCGCGAGGGAACGATCGAGAACGCGGCCGAACTTCTCGACTCGACTACGACCATGATCCGCGCTGGCTCGATGCCGAATGGCTTTTAGAACAATGAAGAGCAGTCGCAGTCCGGAGCCGTTGTCCCGCCCGCGAGCTGGCCATCCACGGCGCACGAGCTCAATGAGAATTGCCGGCCTGTTGGCAACTTTGGCGCTCTGTTTCTTTCTGGATTGTTCGTGCCAGCGATCGAGTAAACCGGTCACCATAACGTTTCTGGACCTGGAGTGGGACGTCCGGGATCGCTTACCTGGATTAGCGCAGGATCTGCGGGATTTCACACAGGAAACGGGGATCCGAATCAACCGGCTTCCAGGCCCCGATGGTTCTCTGAACCAGCTCGCCCTGTGGCGTGAGTTACTGCGGAAAGGCGCCGGCGCTCCCGACGTTTGTAACATCGATGCGATCTGGTCGGGCATTTTGAACGAGTATTTAATGGACCTGAAGGCTTACATCTCCAGCGACCTTTTCTCGCAAGATCCAGTGGTCGTCGGAAGCTATACGGTTGGCCACAAGCTGGTTGCTATACCGCATCACGCTTATGTGGGCGGTTTGTTTTATCGCCCTGACCTTCTTCAGCAATATGGGTATCGCCGGCCGCCAAAAAGTTGGGACGAACTCGAGACCATGGCTGCCCGTATTCAGGCGGGCGAACGAGCCAAAGGGAAGAACGACTTTTGGGGCTTTACTTGGGAAGGCGCTGAGGGCGAGGATCTAACCTGCATGGGCTTGGAATGGCAGTTCGCTGAAGGCGGCGGCCGAATCGTCGAAGAGGACGGGACCATCAGCGTGAACAACCCGCAAACGATCCGGGCGTGGCAACGGGCGGTGCACTGGATTGGGTCCATTTCTCCCCCCGGCGTAGCGGTGTACGGAAAATGGGACGCGGAAAATCTCTGGGGCGCGGGAAAGACGGCCTTCCATCGAGGTTGGATGTCGGACTATAGTTTGGTCGCCTTGCAAACCCCTCCAGCCGGTGCGTCCGCTTTTGGTGTTACCAGCATGCCAGCCGGCGCGGCCGCGCGAGTGGGCACCTTGGGAGGAAACGCGCTGGCGGTTCCCCGAAGTTCAGCGCATCCCCAAGAGGCGCTGGCGATGATCCGGTTTCTACGGCGCAAAGACATCCAGCGCCGCCACGCCCGCGAGCACTCCGAGCCTCCCATACAATTCGAGCTATTCGCGCTTCCCTCCATTCTGCAGCCGTATCCTGGACTACCCCAGGAAAATCGGGACGGCGGCGGTGTCGTTGCGCGTCCTTCCATTGTGGCCGGCGGCAAGTACGAAGCCGTAAGCCGGGCGTACATCCGGGCGCTGCATTCGGTGTTGACTGGGAAGAAAACGGCCCCCATCGCGGCCGCCGCCCTGGAGAAGGAACTAATCGCAATAACGGGTTTCAAGAACGGGCCGCCCTCTACGCGACGTTGGTGATACCGTTGAAATTCACTTGGACCGGACCGCTAGAACGATACGGAGATTCACTGTGGCCGCGAACATTGCCGCGCCGGCGAAACAAGCTGCTGAGAAGGCTTTCTATTTTCAGCGGCTAGACATCGGTCCTCGTTTGACCATCTGCTTTCTCTTCATAATTGTGGCCATGTTGGTTGGAAACGCGGTCCTGCTCTGGCAATTCCACTTGGTCCCGGTTGAAGCGGAGCGTCTGCGGGGTGTCGACCAGGAGTTGATCGCCGTGTTGCAGGCGCACACCCGTCTTATGTCGGTCTACGAGAGGCTGGAAGAGTTGGCGGACACCCGGGATACCGCCCGGCTGTTGAAGGAAGCTGAAGCAATACGTGACTCTCTGCTCGAGGACAGCCGGAATACGCGGAATGCTCTCGACCGGCTGCCGGCGGCGGCGCCCGCGAATCCAGCGCTCCTGCCTACTCTTGAAACCAGTCAGGGCGGTCTGCGGGCGCAGTTCGAAGCGATTATCGACCTGGCTCGGGCGGAGGAATGGGACGCCGTGCATTTGCGCTTGGCCAATGAGGTCCGGCCCTTGGAATCCCGGCTCTCCGGCCTGGCGGAAAACATCGATCGCGAGGTCGGTCAAGAGCGGGCTCAAGCCGTTTTGGCGATTGCCCAGGCGCAGCGCAGAATTCTTCTCATTGTGCCGTTAACAGCCGTGTTGATGCTGTTATTCGCCGCTCTCCTCGGCGCGGCCATCACGCGCAGCATTACTCAGCCACTCGGGAAATTGGTGGAAGCCTCGAAGGCTTTGGGCCGGGGTGAGTTCCAACATCGCGTCTCAGTAAGCGGAAACCACGAACTCGCCCAGCTTGGCCGGGTCTTTAATGACACGGCTAAGACACTGCGGGATCTCTATGACACGCTGCACCGAAAAGAAGCCTATCTGGCGGAAGCCCAAAGGCTCAGTCATACCGGCAGTTTTGGCTGGCGGGTTTCAAGCGGGGAAATCTACTGGTCGGAGGAAACGTCCCGGATTTTCGAGGTCGCGCCCGAAATTCAGCCGACATTGGACGTCGTAATGGCACGAATCCATCCGGATGACAGACAATTCGTGCAACAAAGCTTCGAGACAGCCGCGCAAGAGTTAAGGGCTATCGATTTCGAACATCGGATCCTGCTCGCCGACGGTTCAACAAAGTACGTTCGAGCTGTTGGTCATCCTTCGACAGACAATGGATCGGCGAATCTCGAGTTCGTGGGAGCGGTCACGGACATTACCGAGCGAAAGCATGCCGAGGAAGAACTTAAGAAAATTGTAGATTTCGTTCCTCAGGTTCTTGTCGTACTGGACGCGGACGGTAAATGGATCCACGCAAATCGTGTCGCGCGGGATTACACAGGTCTCACTCATGACGACTATCGATTGCTGGATGTGATTGACCGGGTGATTCATCCCGGCGATGTGGAGACGATGCGAGCCGTATGTGACCGTGCGCTTTCAGGGAAGGATCGGTTTGAACTCGAAGCAAGATTGCTTGGAAAAGACGGCGCCTACCGGTGGTTCCTGTTTCGCTATAACCCCCTGGCGGAAGAAGGCCACGTCAGACGATGGTACGCCAGCGCCACTGAAATTGAATCCCGTAAACAGGAAGAAGAACGAGTCCGAAATGAAAACGTTCGCCTGGAAGAGCGCACTCGAATTGCCCAGGAACTCCATGACACCCTCCTGCAAACTTTCATAAGCGCCTCCATGCAGCTCAGCGTCGCCGTGAACGGCGTACCTCCGGATGCACCGTTCAAACCACAACTGGATCGAATTTTTCAGATCATGAATCAAGGCATCAATGAGGGCCGGATCACGATTCAGGGACTGCGTTCGTTCGATTCCGAAAGATTAGAACTGATACCGGCTTTGTCTCGCATTCAACATGAGGTTGCGGCCGCGCACGATATTGACTTTCGGGTTATTGTTGTGGGCCGGCCGAAGCCGCTGCAGCCATTAATCCAGGATGAGATTTATCGCATTGGCAGAGAGGCCCTGATCAACGCGTTTTTTCATTCCCAGGCGCAACGGATCGAGTTAGAACTTGAATATACCGACAGTGACCTGCGCATGCGCATTCGCGACAACGGTTGTGGAATCGATCCTCAGGTTCTCGATCGGGGACGTCAGGGGCACTGGGGTCTGGCGGGTATGCGGGAGCGCGCGGTTAGAAGCGGTGGATCGCTCAAAATCTCGAGCGCTGCAAGCGCCGGAACGGACGTCGAACTGTCCATACCCAGCAGTGTCGCGTTCCAAATCTCGGTTGCCGATCAATATTGCCCCGATCCCGATGCATGATTCGAGCGGCGGAACTACGCGCATCTATGGAGAGTAAAATTCGCCGGAGAGTAAAATTCGCCGCCTACGGCTACCCGGCTCATGATGAGCCTGTCCCTCTCGCTGCGCCGTTCCGGGCTTCGATGGCCTTGACCGGGCTTGCAAGACGCCTTTTCCAAAACGCTCTTGCCGATGGCCCCGAGCACGATGCCGAGCATCCATCCCTTGAGACTGTTGCCGTCGCGTACGACCACCACGTCGATGTCGGTCAAACCATCGGGACGGCGTGTGAAGGTGTAGGTGCGGCTGGACGCGCTTTCCCACTGTGTTGGAGTCGGCCGTCGTAAGGACGACGTGGTTGGGATCGGACCAGTCGTAGTGCACGTTCGCGAAACTATGCACGGGGTTTGCGGTTCTGGCTCTCCTGACCGCGTGCGTGGGACTCGTGATCGGCGTGCCCGCCGCGTTGATCGCGTTCCGTCTGTTCAAATCGCTGCTGCTCAACACCCAGTCCAATGATCCAGGCACTCTAGCGCTCTCCGGTGTCGTCCTCCTAAGCGGCGCGATTCTTGCCGGCTATGCGGCGGCAAGGCGAGCGTCCCGAATCGATCCGCTAACGGTGCTGCGGCAGGAGTAAGACAGCACTCCCGCCGATGAAGCATGGTAGCCGCTCGAGATATAGTGCGCATCCGCGGGTGGGCCGAGATCAAGCTGACGAGAGACGCACTACACGTAGAAGTCTCATGATCGCGCTCTGGGCGCATAGGCGGCGAGCTTTAACTCGAGGTTACGAATCCCGCCCGCCGGTCCACCCTCCGGTTTGCGATTGTTCCAGGTTAAGTCTCGCAGGACAGTAACGTGTACAATGTCGGTCATGGGCGCTGAGAAGACGCTCAGGCGCGTTCTCAGCGGTGCGGTCGATGCGGCCATCCGTTTTGACGACCTGTGTCAACTACTCGAGAGTCCGGGCTTCGGTCACGGGCTCCATTGCCCCCTCCACTTACGCCTCCAGTGTCACCTACGCTCCGCAAGGCCCGGTCTCGGGGCTGAACTTGGGCTCTGGAATGACTGAAGCCTGGACGTTCAATAGTCGCGTTATCGAAACTGAGAGCAAATGGCGATACCGTTCTCTACAATCCGTCGACAAACACGTTTGCTATCAAAACCGCCAATGGCGTCCCGAGGACCATGTTCAAACCCACTAATGGCATGACTTACTTTAATGCTCAATGAACAAAACGCGTACGCTTGTCCCTGCTGCGGGTTCCTCACCCTGGGCGAAAAGCCGCCTGGAACCTTTGAAATATGTCCGGTCTGCTACTGGGAGGATGATAACGTCCAGGCTGCCGATCCCACGTTCGAGGGCGGCGCAAACTCTATGAGCCTTGAACAGGCACGGCGGAACTTTGCCGAGTACGGAGCGGTCTCAAGAGAGGCCCTCGGACGTGTGCGCAATCCTCGACCAGACGAGATTCCAGCATAATTTGTTTCCGTTGCGGGGATGCCAGAAATCAAGGCTCTCGCATGGCCCCGCCGCTGACAAGGCGAGGCGGCGGCGCGCCGCTGGTCACCAATGCCCGAGCGTAGGAGACGCGATCAGCTACTTCAGCACGGTCCTGAGCCTCGATCCGTTCTGCGTGTCCAAGAAGACCGATGCCGACCGCTTCGGTCGTCTCTTGGATGTTTGGGAAAACCAGACTAGCTGGAGCGGGACCTTCGTGAATAAGATCACCCCGGCTTGCTCGATCGGTTTCAGCGTCCAGCCCACCTACCAGACGACCTACACTTACGACGCCCTGGACGATCTGCAAACTGTCTCCCAATCCGGCCTAAGCCCCCGCACGTTCACGTACGATACCCTCAAACGCCTGGTGCAGGCCAAGAACCCGGAGAGCAACACGATCTCTTACAGCTACGATGGCAGCAACAACCTCGCCATCAGAAAAGACTTGGTTCGGACGCTGACCCTCGGAGCTTACGACGGCATGAATCGCGTCACATCGAAGACTTACAACGACGGCATCACGTCGCCGGTGAGCTACACATACGACACCGGGAATTGCAATGCATTAGGGAGGTTGGTTTCTGTGATGGCGGGCAACTTCGTCAACAACTACACCTGCTACGACACAATGGGACGCATCAAGAACAGCAGCCAGATGGTTGGGTCCACCCCGTATCCGTTCAGCTACACCTACGATATTTCCGGCGCGCTGGCGACGGAAACGTATCCCTCAGGCCGAGTTGTCACCAACGCCTTTGACGCCGCGGGCAGGATCAGCGGAATCACGGGCTCGATTGCCCCCGCCGCTTACGCCTCCAGTGTCACCTACGCTCCGCAAGGCCCGGTCTCGGGGCTGAACTTGGGCTCTGGAATGACTGAAGCCTGGACGTTCAATAGTCGCGAGCAGCCCATCACACTGCAAGTGACCACCGCGAAGCAGCCTTTAAGCCTGGGATGGGGCTATGGAGCCGCCGCCAACAACAACGGCAACGTGCAGAGTCAGACGATCTCCGGGCCGGGTCTCCCCACTGGGACCACGCTGACCCAGAACTATACCTACGACGCCGTGAATCGCCTGTGGACCTTCACGGAAACCGGCGGCGCGGCGAATCAGAATTACAACTATGACGCTTTCGGCAACCGCTGGCTGACATCCAGTTGGATCGCGCCGGGAATGTTGGGGCAGACGCCGACCAGCGATGCATTCGTCAACAATCAATGGGGACTGAACGGGGTCAACGGGTACGATCTAGCCGGAAACCAGACTTCCATCGCGGGCGTCAACCGCACTTCACCTACGACGGCGAGAACCGTCAACATACGGCCGTGATCGGCAACCCGAGCACGACGACGACCTACAATTACGATGGAGAAGGGCGGCGCGTGCAGAAGATCACCACCAGCGGCACGACCAACTACGTCTACGACGCTATGGGTCACCTGGCCGCCGAATACGGAGGCAGTTCCACCTCCGCCGGCCGAGTCTATCTGAGCGTTGACGCGTTGGGATCGACGCGCCTGGTGACGGACGCCAGCGGCAATCCCACCGAGCAATACGACTATGCTCCTTTCGGCGAAGAACTGACGCAGGGCATTGATGGGCGCGTCGCGCCGTATTCGACCAATCAATATCCGACGACGCCGGATGCGGTGACGGAGAAGTTTACCGGCAAAGAACGCGACGCTGAAACCGGCCTCGATTACTTTGGTGCCCGATACTTCTCCGGGGCGCAGGGGCGGTTTATTACCCCGGACTGGAGTGAGGATCCCTATGCGTTGCCATATGCAAACCTTTCGAACCCGCAGAGCCTCAATCTTTACGCCTACGCGCAGAACAATCCGCTGTCGCGACGTGACGAGGACGGGCACGTCACCTGCGATCCGGATAGCACCACCTGGGGCCCCAATGGAGTGACGGTGACGGCCGGGGCTTGCCATCTCGATCTATTGGACTATCTCAGGCTAAGCAAACAAGCGCTGCAGGCGTCCCTTCGACTCAGTCAGCAAGGAACCCAACAATTTTTGAATAACATCGTCAATAACGCTACTCTTGCTGTCTTGTCGGCCATCGTACCGCCGCCGTGCGGTTGTGAAGATGACGACAAGAGCAATCAGGGCAAATCTTCCAGCGGGAAGGCAGCCAAGATTGAGCGCGATGCGAGTGGCAAAGTACATGGCGAAATCAGGGACCTTCGGCGATCTGCCCTTCGTATGGATCGCGAAGAGTTGAAGGATGCCGCTCACGAACTCAACGAGAGTATCAAGACCCGCGAACAAGAGCAGCTAAGGCTTGGAGAAGACCCTGCCCATCGATTGCGGATTGAGGAGGAGCGAGATCTGCTGCGGACGATCGACAAAAAGCTAAGCGGCAGCTAAAATTCAGGAGGGGTCATGGACTCGGCGAACAATTTGATTACAAAAATGGCAGCAGCTCCTGATTCCAGTGCAGTCGAGAGCCTCGCGAACGAGTTACTGAAACAATACCAGAGGGGCAGTCCCCTTGACAGTCTCCGTCGTCTTTTGGCTAGTGAAAGCGACCGACTCGTGGATAAGGGGGTGTGGATCGCCTCGGAGCTGGGGAGTGATGGCAAGCCCCTACTTCCTGATATTGTCAGGCTCCTGGGACATCGGTCAAAAAAGGCTCGTTTTTGGTCGATCGATTGCATCCTACTCTGGGCAGGACTCTCAAACGGTTACGAGGTAGCCTCGGTCGTTCCACTGGTGGATGATCTTGAAGAAGCTGTACGGTGGAAGGCAATGGGGTTTCTCGCTCTTGCCGCCCGCGAGCAACTCGAAGCGGCAGTCGGCCAACTCGCGGTTGCCGATCCAGAGTCCGTGTACCTGGGCGAACTCAGATGGACGCTGGCATCCGCTGGAGCCGATCCTGACCAGATCAGCGATTCACTTAAGAGTCCCAGTTCTCTTCGCCGAAAATTTGCGGCCGCCGCCGCTTTTCGCATCGCCAAGACCGATCCGGAAACATTGCGGCGGGCTGCCCGCTCTAATGATCAGGAGATCGCGCAGTTCGCGGGCGACATGTTGATGCGTGTCAGCCCGTAAAGTGAGTGGGCGAAACCAGGACGGTACCGGGTGGTCAGGGTCGAGGAAGCCAAGCGAGAAACTCGGTGCTGCGCACCGGCAGAAATAGTGACACGCCACCCCAGAATGGGAGCTGCAGAGATACCTGGTTGCTATATAGGAACGTGATTAGAATCAGTGACATCGTTATTTTGCAGCGCTCTTCGTTAACCTTCCGGCGCTGATTGTGAA
>JBEKUT010000064.1:0-21478 GCA_049514735.1 Bryobacteraceae bacterium | reverse complement strand
CATTGGGACGTGGAATGGCGATGCTCGGACGCATCTCGTAATAGCGTGGTTCGCCGTGCGGGACCACGACGTTGAGCCCGTCCACCGCGCCGCGTTGAAAAATCGCGATGAGAATTTTCTTACGCAGTGCCGGACCCTCCGCCGCATAAACCGCGCGTGACAACCAGGCCGGCGCAGCGCCAACTCCGAAAATTGCCAGCGCCGAGCTCTTCAAAAACAAACGTCTGGATTGCATGGGGGTTACCTCTTTTGAAAATCCGGCGATCCCAATACCAACCCCGCCAGCAGCGCCGGAGTCTGCTGCTTCGGATTCTTCGCCTTCTGTTCCTTCAGAGCGTTTTCGATCGACGCCCTGGTCTGCGGCGAAACATCGGCCGACATCAGACGCCGCGCGATCGCCATGGGATCGTCTGGCAACTTCGACGCGTCCACCTTCACGCCGGCTACATGGTTCTGCGCCAAGTTCAACGAAAAATTCATGCGCCCCAGCAGCGCCGCGGAGTTGACCCATTCGCTGTTCAGATTCGAATAGCCGGTCGGCTCCTGCTTGCGATAGAGCGGCTCGCCCAGATTGCCCACCTGGTTCGCGAGCGCGAAGGCATCCTCGACAGTGGCATCGAGAGCGCGCACCGAGCTCGCCACCATTTCAAACGGGGTCTTGACCTTGGCATGATAAGCGCCCTGCGACCAGAATTCTTTCGAGTTGAGCATGGTCCGCATCACTTCGCGGATGTCGCCATTGGTTTTGAGAAACGTAGCGGCCATGCGCTCCACGAGCTCGGGAGGAGGGTTGTCGGCGACGAATCTCTGCGCGAGTTTCTTAGAAATGAAGTGCGCCGTCGAAGGATGCCGCGCCAGAATGTCGAGCACCTTCTCGCCATCCTCAATGCCGCCGCCGGCCGGGATGGTCACGCCGAGCACCACCTTCTCGCCCTTATCGTGCATCTTGTCGTTGTAGAAAAAGCCGCCGCCTTTGCGCGGTTCCAAGATGGTCCAGCCCGTGAAGCAGCGCGCGACCTCCGTCACGTCCTTCTGCGTGTACCCACCGTCGACTCCAAGCGTGTGCAGCTCCATCAACTCGCGGCCGTAATTCTCATTGAGACCGCGCTTCTTCTTGGCGCGCGCGTTGACGGCTGCGTTCGGACCAACCGATTCGAAATTGTCGAGGTAGAAGAGCATGGCCGGGCTCTTCGCAGTCGCTTCCAGTAGATCGCGAAATTTTCCCAGCAGGTTGGGACGAATCGCATCGCGCTCGTAAGCCGGAATCAGAAACCGGTCCGACCCTTTGTCGTAATAGACGTTGAAGTGGTTGAACCAGAAATCGTCCAGCTCTTCCGCGAGCTGCCGGTTGCTATAAACCGCGCGCATTAACTTCGACGCCAGAAGATCGTAGGCCACCACCTGCTGCGGCGCGTTCATCAGGAGCAGCTTGCGTTTCAGATCGGTGGGCGCGAACGCAAACAAAGCCTGGCGCATATTGCGAGGCAGAGCGATCACTACCTCTTCCAACTTCGCTGCAGGCATGTTCTCAAGGAGCGCGCGCTTTTCGTCGGGCTTGCCGTTGCGCAACGTTTGCAACTCGGCCGGCGACACGATTTCATCCAGCGGTTTCACCGGCTCCATGTCTTCATCGGGATTTGTCTTCTCGCCCTTCTTCACGCGATAGCGCACCACCAGACGCTCGATGGACGCGCGCAGCTCGGGATCGTCCGGCATGGGCTGGCGACCCTCGGCGATAGCGCGGATCAACTGCGGCGGCGGGTAATGCTGCACCGCTTGCATGGGAGTCATGCGCAGAGATTCGAGCGGTTCCAAGCGCGCTTCAAGAAATGCGCTTTCCGCGATGCGCTCGGGATGAAGCTGCTGGTCGATCCATTTCTTAAGGCCGACTCTTCGCAAGCGCTCGACATCGCCGGGCCGCGGACCAAACGTCAGCCGGTCCAGCGCGTGCAGGATCTGCGTGTTTTTGTCGAGCTTGGTGTGAAAGAGCTTGGCCTGCCGCCGCGCCTCTTCATCTTTAGAAGGCGCGCGTTTTGAGAAAGCCGGGATAGCCGCAATACACAGAACCGCGCCGACGGCGGCCAACGAACGGGTGTTCCTGAACATCTGTCTATACAAACGCCTCCGCGGCGAAGAAGTTTACTATTGACTTGTTCTATACAACTAGTACACTATTATTCTAGATGGCCCCTTCGAGTACAGTTCGACGCCAATTCCGGTTGAAGCTCGACATGAGTAGTGGGGTACCTGTCTATCGGCAGATCATCGATTCCGTATTAGGCGGGATTGCGTCAGGTACGTTACAGCCAGGAAATCAGCTACCCACCGTTCGGCAGCTTGCGGTCGATCTATCGATCAACCCCAACACCGTTGTACGCGCCTACCGCGAGCTCGAGATCCGCGGAATCTTGACCACCCAACAAGGGACCGGAACGTTTATCACGGATAAAGAAGTGCAGCCCGACGAGGTCGAGCGGCAGAGACGGATTGCCCAATTCGTCCGAGAATTGCTGGCGCGCGCCGGGGCCGAAGGCATCACGATTGAGGATTTACAGCAGTATCTGCAAGCTCTGAAAGACGAGCAAAGGAGAATCTGATTATGATCCCGCTTATGACTCGCAAGAGGACCGACCGTAGCCGCGAGAGTCCGCATATCAGCCCGCTCGGCGTGTTGATTTTTGTGGTTTGCATGGTCACCGGAGGCGCTTTGACAGCACTCTACAACAATCCGGCCGGAGTTATTGTTGCCGCCCCGGTAGGGCTCTACTTTCTGTTTGCGATCCGCGTTGCGGCGCAATGGGAGAAGGTGGCGTTGCTGCGCTTAGGCCGTTACGTCGGACTGCGCGGGCCGGGCGTTTTTATGATCGTTCCGATCATCGACCAAACGAGTACGTGGGTGGATCAGCGCATTCGCGTTACGAGCGTGAACGCCGAGTCGGCGTTGACGCGCGACACCGTCCCGGTGAACGTGGACGCTATCATTTTCTGGCTCGTGTGGAATGCGGAGAAAGCGATTCTCGAGGTGATGAATTTCGATCAGGCTATCGAGACCAGCGCGCAAACGGCACTGCGTGAATCGATCGGCCGGCATGATTTGGCCCAGATGATCACGGAGCGCGAGCTGCTCGGCAAAGAATTACAGCGCATTCTCGACGAGAAAACGAATCCCTGGGGAATCACGGTGCAATCGGTCGAAATTCGCGACGTCCACATTCCGCAGGCCCTGGAAGACGCCATGTCGCGGCAGGCGCAAGCGGAACGCGAACGTCAGGCCCGCATCATTCTCGGCACCGCCGAAACAGAGATCTCAGAGAAATTCGCTACCGCAGCGGCCGTTTACGCAACCAATCCTGTCGCCCTGCATCTTCGCGCTATGAACATGCTCTACGAAGCCATCAAGGAAAAAGGCTCGATGGTGATCGTGCCGTCGTCGGCGGTTGAGACCATGGGTCTCGGCGGAATGCTTGCGACGGCGTCCTTAGCTGGACCCATCGGCGGCCCGATCGTGAAGCAGTAGGAACTACGGATGGCTGTAACCGATCTCGTGATGTTCGTAAGCTTCGCGCATGGCGCGGAGTTGGGCGACGTCGGAATCGATCGCGTCCCGGCTGCCGGGCGGCATGTGATTGTTATCGAGGACGTGCTGCACCTTCGAGATGGAGTCGTCCAACTGGCCTTTGTCGAACTTGCCGTGGTCCCACTTCTTCGCAAATTCGCGAAGCTGGTGCTCCGCCTCGTCGAGCCGATGGCGGTCGCCGGATGTGAAGTGCCATCCTCCTTCGTAAGCCTGGTTCAGGTCGGTGTGGACGCGGTCGATCAGCCCGTTCACTTCGCTCGGCGCATAGTGCTGCGGCGCGAATTGAGCGAGTGCGAGCGTGCAGCCAAGCGCTGCCGTAATTAATAAACGACGCATAGTGCTCCTCCAACTGTCAGACGTTACAAACGCCACTCGCCTTTCAAGAAAAAAACGCCCGCGCCAGGAAGTCATGAAGCCTACGGTGACACGGGTGCGCTTGAATACCGCTTCGATAAGTTCCCTCCAGAATCGGCGTTCGGCGCCTGCCGGGGTGATTTGGCCTCGTCAGTTCAGTGCGATTGTTCCCAATGAACTTGCGAGCGATGCCGTGCCGATTAAGGCTCCGATATGTTGATACCGGATGCGGTATCATGGCTTGTGTGCCCGCGCGCAAGATACTCCAGAAGATGCGCAAGAGCCAACTGGGCTGGCGCATCGAAGAGTTGCAGATGGTAGCGGAAGCTAATCTCGTTGAGTGGCGCAGGCCCGGGCGTGGCGGCAGTCACGTGATCTTTAGCGTTCCCCGTGTACGCGAAATCGTCTCGGTACCCGCGAGACGTCCAATAAAGCCGGTCTACATCAAACAGTTTCTGGCGCTCATCGACGCCGCTGGAAAGGTTAGAAAATCATGAGAGCACGCTCGAATCGAGAGCTGGATGAATACCAGTTTACAGTTCGGCCACTTTCAGCCGATGAGGGTGGCGGCTATCTGGTGGAGTATCCGGACATACCTGGATGCATGTCCGACGGCGAGACGATCAAAGAGGCGATCGCGAACGGCAGGGAAGCGCTGCGCGACTGCCTGGAAGTATTCCGGGAGTCGGGCAGAAAACAGCCGAAGCCCAGCATCGAGGCCGCTCAATGGCGCCAGCGCCTGCCCCGGACTCTCTACGCTAAGCTCACGAGACAAGCGCAGCGTGAAGGTGTCAGTATCAACAGCTTTGTGACGGCGATCATCGCTGAAGCAGTTGGAGCGAGGCGCGCTGTATCACAAAGGGCGAACAAGCAAGCATGAGCGGCGGTGCATGGAGGTGTTGTCTGCGACGGGCGACACCGGGCGTACCCGTTGACGATTCGGTTGGGCGGTTCTTGTGTGCATCTCGGCCAGTATCCGAACAACGGTTTGGAGAAATCCGGGCGCGGCCTTAATTCTCCATGTCACTCGGACGAGCGCTCCTGGTGATGCTGAACAGCCTGGCTAACGTTCAGCCGTGATGAGCGAGTAGCGGTTAAGAAGAGAAAAAGGATGGCTATGAAAACCGACACCCGCCACGTGGATGCTCTTGTCGATCGGTTGCCGCCAGTGCAACTGGCCGCGCTCGAAGGACTCTTGCAATCGATGCTCGATCCACTTTCCCGCACTCTGGCGCTGGCTCCCTTCGACGATGAGCCCTTCACCGAAGAAGACCGTCTGGCCGTGGCCGAAGCTGACAAATGGAGCAAGCACAACGATCCTATTCCGCTCGATGCGGTCCTCGCCGACTTCGGCCTCGATATGGCCGGCTGGGACAAGATGGCCAAACACCCGCGCGGGACGAACACCGCGGCGATGGCTAAGCGAGTCGTTTTCACAGTGCAGGCCAAGGCCGACGTCCGCACCATCGATCGGCAGACCGCCTCCAAATTCTCAAAACGCTGGCCCGCCTCGCCCACTCTGAGGAAGGCGACGTTAAGCGCCTGCAAGGTGTTGACCCGCCACTCTATCGCCTCTGTGCCCAGGATCACCGCGTTATTTTCCGTGACTTCGGCGATTCCATCGAATTCACTCGCGTCCGCAATCGCCGCGATGCCTACCGCTGAGGATACGGCCGCATCCGATTTGCGCACCCGGGGTTTAGATCAATTCCGAAGAAGTCCGGCACCCGGACCGGAGATTGTCTTTCTTGCACGTTGCGGTTTTGTTGCGGAGACAGCCAACCGCACGGCAAGTGCCCGGGAGCATTTTGGTTTGCGCTTCTCCGTGAGCTTTGCTAGCAACCACCCTCGCTATAATAGAGCCAGAATCGATACATTTGGAACCGTTCGAGATCGGGGCGTTGCGGTCCGTTGAAATTAGCAACTCCCAAGCCACGTTGTGAATCAGATAACAAGTCACTTCGATATGAAACAGGCAACAGCCTCTCCAAGGGGACGTGCACACCCGGCGTGGATCGCAGCTTTGGCTGGAATCGCCGTTGTTGCCGTCGCATTTCTCTCCTCATGCAGTGCTTCCGGCCAAGGCCAGACGCAGAACCAGATACCGCCCGCTCCCGTCACGTTTACGGAGGTACAGCCGCGCGACGTAGCCATCTATTCCGATTTTGCGGCGCAGACCTACGCCCGCAACACCGTCGATGTTCGCGGCCGCGTCGAAGGCTATCTCGAGAAGTGGGTGTTCCAGCCGGGCTCCGAGGTAACTGCCGGCCAAGTACTATACGTTCTTGATGTCAGGCCGTATCAGGCGAGCCTCGAACAGGCCGCGGGAAATGAGCGCCAGAGTGAAGCCGATCTGGAGTACGCCAAGCACCAGGTTTCGCTGCTCCAGGCGCAGGCGAATCTCGCCTCCGCGAAGGCCAACCTGCTCAAAGCGCAGCAGGATTTTGAGCGTCTCAAGCCGCTGGTAAAAGCCGATGCCGCTTCGCAGCAGGATCTGGACGCGGCGGTTGCGGCGCTCGACGCCAACGAAGCGAATGTGAAATCGGCGGAGGCCAACGTCGAGCAGACCTCGCTCTCCACACGCACTCAAATCTCATCGATGCAAGGGAAAGTGGAAGCGCTGAAGGGCGCTCTCAACAACGCCCAGCTCAACGTCGAGTACGCTACCATTCGCGCGCCCATCAGCGGCCGCATCGGCGACACGCTGGTGCCAGTGGGAGGGTTGGTCACGCCTGCTTCGGCCCAACCGCTCACCACGATTGTTCCGCTGGACCCCATGTGGGTGCGCTTCAAAGTGACCGAATCGGAATACCTGAAATGGGCCGAGCGCGGCGAAAAGAAGCCGGGTTCCGAGCTTCCCGTCACGCTGATTCTCGCCGATGGTTCCGAGTTTGCCTACAAGGGGCACATCCAGGACGCGCTGAACCAGGTGGATCCGAAAACCGGCACGCTGGAGATCCAGGCGAGCTTCCCCAATCCCAGCCACACGTTGTTGCCCGGTCAATTCGGCCGCGCGCGCCTCGAGACAGACACGCGCAAGGACGCGCTGGTGGTACCGCAAAGGGCGGTGCAGCAACTCCAGAACATTCAGACCGTCTACACCATTTCTCCCGAGAACAAGGTGCTGGTTCGCGCCGTTACGACGGGCGATACTATCGGCGAATTGTGGGTCATCGAGAAAGGTTTAAAACCCGGAGACCGCGTTATCGTCGACGGCCAATTGAAGGTTCGTCCGGGAGCGCCGGTGCAGCCGACGCCTTACAAAGCCGACGCAGGCCGTCCAGGCTCCGGGAAACTCGGGCAGTAACATTATGGCGCGATTTTTTATAGACCGTCCCGTCTTCGCGATGGTCATTGCCATCGTGATTGTTATTCTTGGCGCTGTCGCGATTCCGACTTTGCCGGTTGCATCGTATCCGGAAGTTGTTCCGCCGGTGGTTCAGATCACGGCGAACTATCTTGGCGGCAATTCGCAGGATCTTGAAAAGACCGTCTCGCAGCCGATCGAAGAGCAGCTCAACGGCCTCGACGGTATGTTGTATTTTCTTTCGAGCAGCGGCAACGACGGCACGCTGACGATTCAAGTCACGTTCCGGCTGGGCACCAATCCGGACATCGCAACCGTTCAAACACAAAACCGCGTCAATGTTGCGCTGCCGCGACTGCCTCCCGAAGTGCAGCGCACCGGCGTCACTGTGAAGAAGGTGTCGAGCGCGTTCCTGATGGCCGTCAGCCTCGTTCCAACCGACGGACGCTACGACGCCCTGTTTCTGAATAACTACGTTCAGATAAATCTGTTGAACCAGATCGGCAGCCTCGATGGCGTCGGCGAAGCGCGCCTCACGAACAACTTGGTGTACTCGATGCGGATCTGGGTGAATCCCGACAAGATGGCCAAGCTGGGGATCACCGCAACGGACGTCAGCAACGCGATTCAGGCGCAGAACAAGCAAAATCCGGCGGGCTCTTTTGGACAGGCGCCCTCGCCACCCGGGACAGATTTTCAATTCGTGGTGAACGCCCAGGGCCGGCTGGTGGATCCGCACCAGTTTGAAGACATCGTGCTCCGCGCGCAGCCGGACGCGTCTTTGCTGCGCATTCGCGACATCGGGCGCGTGGAATTGGGCGCGCAGACCTACGCTGGTTTCAGCCGCGTGGACGGCAAGGATTCCGGAAACCTGATCGTCTTTCTGTCGCCGGGAGCGAACGCCGTACAGACCGCGGATCGCGTGCACGCGTATCTGGAACAGGCCAAGAAGAACTTCCCGGCCGGCATGGATTACCTGATCTCTTATGACTCCACCATGTTTGTCCGGGCAGCCATCAAAGACGTGGTCACCACGTTATTTGAGGCCATCGGTCTCGTCATTCTGGTGGTCTTCATCTTCCTCCAAAGCTGGCGCGCGACCCTGATTCCATTGCTCACCGTGCCCGTCGCCGTGGTTGGAACGTTCGCTCTGTTCCCGATTCTCGGCTTCTCCATCAACATGACCAGCATGTTCGGGCTGGTGCTGGCGATCGGCATCGTTGTGGACGACGCGATCGTGGTCGTCGAGGCGGTGCAGCGCCACATCGACGATGGCATGTCGCCGCATGACGCCACCGTGCGCGCCATGGACGAAGTGTCGGCGCCCGTCGTCGCCATCGCATGCATTCTGGCCGCGGTTTTTATTCCCGTTGCGTTTCTGGGGGGCATCAGCGGACAGATCTATAAACAGTTTGCGTTGACCATCGCCGCTTCGGTGCTCATCTCGGCGTTCAATGCTCTGTCACTGAGCCCGGCGTTGGCGGCACTTATTTTGAAGCCGCAAAAGGAAAAGAAGCGCGGCCCGCTGGTCTTCGCCTTCGGCTATTTCAATCGCGCTTTCGACTGGACCCGAGATCGCTACTTGACCGGTGTTGGCGTGCTAATTCGAAGATCCGCGCTGGCCATCGTGGGACTCTTTTGTTTCTGGCTCGCAGCCGGATGGTTCTTCCACATTTTGCCGAACGGCTTCCTTCCGGATGAGGATCAGGGCGCGTTTTTCGTCTCCGTGCGCTTGCCCGATGGGGCGTCCGTCGATCGCACGGTGGCGGCCACGCTGAAGATCGAAAAGCTGGTGTTGAACATGCCGGGCGTGGTGGGCTGCCTGGTGCTGGGCGGAACCGATATCGCAACGCGCACCAATAGCTCGAATGTCGCAACGCTCATCGCGCGGCTGAAGCCCTGGGATGAGCGCGAGAGCAAAAACTTGTCGCTGCAGGCGATTCTGCGCAACGCGCAGCGCCAATTCGCCAAGGTTCCCGAAGCCTTCACGTTTGCGTTCGGGCTGCCTCCGATTCTGGGTCTCAGCACCACGGGCGGTTTTCAGTATGTGCTGGAAGACCGCGCAGGCGGCGATATTCAATCGCTCGCGCAAACCGCCGACCTGATTATTCAGGCCGCGCATCAGCGTAAAGAGATCGGCAACATCATCAGCACCTTCCGGCCCGACGTGCCGCAATACAAGATCGACATGGACATCGCGAAGGTACAGACACTGGGCATTCCGGTGAGCGACGCCTACAATGCGCTCCAAACATTTCTGGGCGGATTGTATGTGAACGATTTCAACGCCTTCGGCCACACCTGGCAGGTGCTGGTGGAGGCGGAGCCCGAATTCCGGACCGGGCCGAAGGACGTCAACCGTTTTTATGTGCGAACGAACGACGGCGCCATGGTTCCACTCGGCACGCTAACCAACGTGAGAGCCACTTCGGGTCCCGACGTCGTGTATCGCTATAACCGTTTCCGCGCCATTCAGATGCTCGGCAATCCGGCTCCTGGCTACGCGAGCGGCGAGGCCACCGACGCGATGGAGAAGCTTTCCGCCACGACGTTGCCGCAAGGCTTCGGTTATGAATGGACTGGCACAACGTATCAGGAAAAAGAAGCGCAGGGGCACGAAGGCGTGATCTTCGGGTTCGCCGCCGTGCTCGTTTTCCTATTCCTGGCCGCGCTGTATGAGAGCTGGTCGATTCCGTTTGCGGTGATTCTGGCTTTGCCGCTCGGCCTGTTTGGGGCGCTGCTGGCGGTGTGGCTGCGATCTTACCCGTACGATATTTATACGCAGATCGGGATCGTGACGCTGATCGGACTGGCCGCTAAAAACGCGATCCTGATTGTCGAGTTTGCGCGCATGCGCCGCGAGGAAGGCCATCCGATTTTGGATGCCGCCATGGACGCGGCGCGGCTGCGGCTGCGGCCGATTCTGATGACATCGTTTGCGTTCATTCTCGGCGTGGTGCCGCTCGCGATCGCTTTCGGGGCGGGCGCAGCTTCGCGGCGATCTCTCGGAACCGCAGTTTTCGGAGGCATGAACACGGCGACGATGCTTGCGATATTTATCGTTCCGGTCTTGTACGTTGTGGTGGAGGGTTATGTCGAACGGCGGCGCGGTCACGTCGTGCGGCAGGTGGTTGTACCGGAGGTGGCGGATTGATACGCCCGATTCTCGCGTTGAGCGCCGTCCTGCTGCTGGCGGGATGCAAGATGGGGCCGAACTATTCGCGCCCCGCGGTTCCGGTTCCCGATCAATTTCATGGAACGCCGGCTGGCACGGCGCCCAATTCGCTGGCCGATAAGAAATGGTTCGACCTGTTTCAAGACGACGTTTTAAAGCAGCTTGTCGGCGCCGCGCTGGAACATAATTTCGATTTAGGCATCGCGTCGGAGCGCGTGCTGGAAGCGCGGGCGCAGTATCGCATCACGCGCGCCAACCAGTTTCCCAATCTCACCGCGCAGCCGAGCTTCACGTCGGAGCGGCTGGCGTCGATTGGATCGTACCTGGGCGTCCCGGCCGGTGCGAACCTCTCGGCGAGTTACACGCAGGTGGGCGCGGCGCTCTCCTGGGAACTCGATTTCTGGGGCCGCTATCGCCGGCTGACGGAAGCGGCGCGGGCGCAATATCTGGCTTCTGAAGAGGCTCGCAATGGCGTCGTTGTTTCGCTGATCGGCGACGTGATGAACGATTATTTTATGCTGCGCGAGCGCGATCTGGAGTTGGAAATCGATCGCCGCACGCGCGACATCGCACAGGATAATCTGCGGCTGGTCAATCTGCGTCACGACCGTGGCGCGGCCACCGGACTGGACGTTCACCAGGCGGAGCAATTTCTCTACACGGCGACATCGCAGATTGCGGTTGCGGAGCGCGATATCGAACAGACCGAAGACGCGCTCAGTCTGTTGCTCGGCCGCGTGCCCGGCTCCGTCGCGCGCGGCAAATCGCTCGATCAATTTACTCCTCCCGCCGAGGTTCCCGCCGGATTGCCGTCGGCGCTGCTGGAGCGGCGTCCCGATGTTCGCGAGGCGGAAGCGACGTTGATCGCCGCGAATGCGCAGATCGGCGCGGCCAAGGCGCTCTACTTTCCTCAGATCTCGCTTACTGGTTTTTTGGGCGGGCAGAGCCGCCAGTTGACGAGTATCTTCACCGCTCCGGCGCGCTTCGATACGATCGCGGCGAGTGCCACGCAGACGATTTTCGACGCGGGTCAGACGCGCGCCGGCGTGCGCTTGTCGGAGGCCCAGAAGCGCGAGATGGTGATCGCTTATCAGAAGACGATTTATAACGCGCTCAAAGAAGTTTCGGATTCGCTGGTTGGTTACGATCGCACGCGGCAGCAGCGGGCGCAGGAGCAGTTGCTCGTGAGAGCTTTGAGCGAATCGGACCGGCTCTCCAATTTGCGTTATAAGGGCGGCCTTGATAGTTACCTTCAAGTGCTGGACTCTGAGCGAGACCTGTTCCAAGGGCAACTGGTTCTCGCTCAGCTCCAGATGATTGAGATGCAATCGATAGTGCAGATCTATCGGGCGCTTGGCGGCGGCTGGCAATAAAGAGCGGAACCGCTCCCTTCCGGTCACGGTTCAGCAAGACTAGAACAACAGTTTCAAGCCGAACTGGATTTGCCGCGACGTTGTCGACGTCGAGGTGATCACTCCCGCCGTTGACGCCGGGGTCGCGGTTGCCGAGGAGAACACCACCGCGTTCGGAGATCCGAAGTTGGGATGATTCAGAATGTTGAAGAACTCGCCGCGGAATTGGAGGCGCACCTTTTCCGATATCGGTAGGGCCTTCAAGACCGAAAAATCGACGTTCGTGATTCCTGGGCCGATCAGCGTGTTGCGGCCGATGTCTCCGTAAGTACCGGCGGGAGGCAGAACGAACGCGTTCGGATTGAACCATTGATTGGGCGAGCCCTCAATGACCGGACCGCTGAATGCCGGGTTCAAGGAAGGGCGAATCGGATTGCGGCTGTCGCCGTTGTTGGTGGGATTAAAGCCCAACTGCGGCGTGAACGGGAAGCCCGACTGGGCCGTGAAAATTCCACTCACGCTCCAGCCGCCCGCCAGCTTGTCCTGCCAACCGTGCAATCCGTGAATGGGAAGCTCATAGCTGCCGTTGACGACCGCGAGGTTCCGGACGTCGGAGTTCGAAAGGCCCCAATCCAATTTTGGATGCAGCGGGAACATAACGAATCCAGGAGCGTTCGCGCCGACGCTGCTATTCCACGCGGTGCCGTCGTCCAGGCTCTTCGAATACGTATACACGCCACGCAGCATCAGACCGTGGCTGAAACGCTTGTTGACGTCCACCTGAAGCGCGTTGTAGGAACTGAGGCCGTTCGTGGTCCAAGTGGTGGTGTTGGCGAGGGCCGGATTCAGGTAAGGCGCCCCTTTCGGATAGTAGGCCTCGCCGTTGGCAAGATATGTCGGAGCCGGTTCGTTCGCGTCGATGGACAGGGCTTCGTGATAACCGTGCGATCCGATGTATCCGAGGGCGAGCGAAGTGTTGGCCGCGATCTGCTGTTCGATCTTGAAGGACCACGAAACGATGGTCGGCGTGTAGGGGTCGGGCTGAATGCCGCTGGGAGAAATCAGGCTGCCCTTGAGCTGCGAGCCAGGATTGACCAGAAGGCCGTTTACGGCGACGTTCTTCAAGGAATCGGTGGTGTTGAACGGCGCGGTTTGATCGAGACGGTAGTCGAGATTGTCGAGCAATGCGCGGTAAATTCCGCCTCCGGCATGGATCACGGTCTTCCCTTTTCCGAAGGGATCCCATGCGATGCCAGCGCGCGGTTCGGGAAGGAACTTTGCGCGATTGACGGTCAAGGCGGAATCGCCGATGAAGGGATTGGTCTGAATGACGCCGTTGACAAAAGTGTAGTTGGAGGCGCGGCCGTGCGCTTCATTCCAACCGTCGGTGGATTCAAAACGGAAGCCGATGCGAACTTCGAGATTGCTGCGCAGCTTCATCGCGTCCTGCACGAAACCGGCGCCTTCGAAGGTGCGCCAGCCGATCGGCGTCGGTGAAGGAACCACGGTAAAGGTCGAAATGGCGCCCTGAAGGAAACTGGTCAAGCTTCCGAAAGAGGCCTGTCCGTATTGATCCTGGGCGAGGTTATCGTTGGACTGAATGCGCTGCGCCCAAACGCCTGCTTCAATCTGATGGATGCCGTGCGTGATGGCAATGTGATCGTCGTAGGTGAAGAGGTTGCGCGCGGAGCTGAGATTGCTTCCGGCATTCGCGCCGGCCAGGCTGATCTGCGACGCTCCGTTCGACGCCGTTCCGCCGCCGATGACCACCGCGCCGATGGGATCTCCCACTACCCAACCCGGCAGATTAGCAGGCGTGTCGCCGGTGAAGAAGTAACCGGCGCGGGAGAATCCAACACGGGCGGTATTTAGAAACGCCGGCGAAAAGACATGTTGCTCCTGGAGACTCACAACCTGCTCGCGAAGAGTCTCGAAAACGGTGCTAAGCGGATTGACTGTGGGAGTATTGTCGGAGCTGTCGTCTATTGTGTAGGCGGCAAATAGGGTGTCCTTCTCAGAGAAAGTGTGATCGATACGCGTGGTCCCGAAATCCTCGCGGATGAGCTGTAACGGGTGACTGAACGCCTCGCCGACGCCGCTGCCGAGATCGGGTCCGTTCTGCGTTGGCCACAGGGCGAACAGCGGCGCCACTCCGGGCGCAACGCCAACGTAGGAAAGTTTGCCGTTCGATCCGGGCAGATAACCGTTGCGCGCGGCGGTGTCCGGCACCAGCGTCACGTCGCTGAGCCCAAGGTGCTGCCGGAAGCCTTCATAGTTGCCGAAGATAAACGTTTTGTCTTTCTTGATGGGACCGCCGAGCGCGCCTCCAAAGACGTTGCGCTGGAATTGCGGGAGGTTGCCCTGATCGAAGAAATTGCGCGCGTCCAGATCGCTGTTGCGCAGAAACTCGTAGGCGCTGCCGTGCAGTTGGTTGGCGCCCGATCCGGTGATGATGCTGACCTGGCCGCCGGGACGCTTTCCGTACTCGGCGCCGTAGGTATCGCTGACGACGTTGAACTCGCGGACGGCATCGACGCCGAGGAGCTGTCCGCTGGTGCCGCCGGGAGTCAAATTGATCAGCGAGGCGCCGGTGTATTCAATGCCGTTCAACAGGAACAGATTGTCCTGCGGCCGATGGCCGGAGACGACGAACATGTTGCCAACCGCGGAATTGGAGGTTCCGATGCCGCCCGAACGCTCCGAGGAATAATTCACGACGCCGGGATTGAGCGCCATCAACTGATCGTAACTGCGGCCGTTCAAGGGCAGCTCTTTCACCTGCTTCTCATTGACCACGCCGGAGGTCTGTTGCGTCGTGAGAGCGACCGGTGTCGGGGTCTCCACGACCGTCACGGCTTCTTTCACGTCGCCGACGGGAAGCGTTAAATCGACCGTTATCGCCTGTCCGACAACCAGGTTGATACCGGTCTTGATTTGCGAATTGAATCCTTCTTTGGAGGCTTCGACCTGATATGGGCCGACGGTGATGGAGGGCGCGAAATAACGGCCTCCGTCGTCGGCGACGAGGTGGCGTTCGGCGCCCGTCTCCAAGTTCCTGACTACCACGCCCGCTCCCGGCAGAGCGGCGCCCGTAGCATCCCGCACGGTACCGGACAGCGACGCTCCGACCACTTGCCCCCAACCTGGAGCGGCCAACCCCCAGGCAAGCGCGACACACAATAATCCCCTGATCATCTTGAAATCTCTCTTTCTAATTGTTCGCGCTTTCGAGCGCGTGGAACAGCTTTTGCGTTTTACCGGCCGCGACCCCGCCGCGCGGCTTTAGTATCCAGAAACGTTCTTCGTCGTGCTTGTTGTAATCGGTCTGAAACAGGCCCTGACTCTTATGTTCCGCGATGACCCAGTTCACGACGATCTGGTCATTCTGGGTGCGAGTGAATCGAATAGGTGCCGCGCCGTCAAATTCGCCTGGCGCATCGGTGGAGCGGGCCGGATCGCCGCCGAGGACGACAGGCCGCGATGCTTCGGGCAGTTGCTGGACGGCCCGGACTGCTAGCAGCGCCGCGGCTTTATGATGGCCGTGCGTCTCCGGCGTGGGAAGAATGGTGAAGACAAAATCGTAGTGTTCGCGCTCCAGGAGGTTTGTCAGAAAACCCGAGACGGCGCGAATGTCCCAGTCTCGAAATGCTTCGCCGCGGTCCTGCGTGAAACTCGCGTCCTTCTGTTCGAGAAAATAATGCCGGCGAATTCCCAGAATGCGGCCAGCGGCGATGGTTTCTTTCTTGCGAATTTCAGGGAGATGAGCGCGGGCTTCGCCGGCATTTGTCAGGCTGGTGTGATAAAAACGCTCGGCGAGCTGGGAATACCGGTACCCGCCCGCTCCGTTCGTGATTACGACCTGATCGACGGTGGCGTGGAGATCGCGCGTAGCGCGATAGACCGTCGCGGCGAAGGTGTATTCATCGTCAGGATGGGCGACGATCAGCAGGATTTTCGGGGCATAGGGCAGCGGTGACGCCGTGGCGGCTGCGGTAACTGTAAGGAGGAACTCTTTGCGTGTCATGGCGCTCACGAAACTACCCTATGCCTATAGACAATACTAGGATTGGGTGTCGCCTGTCAATAGGCGCACGTCGGCTTGGAGAGCGTTGTTGGTTGTTTGTTGCTAGTTGTTAGTTCGGATGCCTAACACGCTCGCGCTCTTCGGGGCGTTTTGCTCGTTTCCGATACGCACACTTCGGCCTTGGTTTATTTCCTGGATCCCTGGACGGCCAGCGAAACTGCGGCTGACCGGCCAGGGCGGATGACGGTCCGCATTGGATGAAGGCTTACCGGCTACGTTCCGGCAGTGATCTTCGAGAGATCGACACGACGAGGGGGCGCAATGCCCCGGCGCCACGCCGAAATCATTCCAAGCTTCGTTGTCGGCGGAAAAGACAATTGAATTGCCGCCGGGAGGACCTCCACCGGATCACCGCGTTTGCTACAGCGCTCCCCATGTTCGTGGGTGCCCGCGGGCCGGTTTCGTCATTAGAGCGATGCATGCTCGGCCGAGCTGTTTTCCCTCACTCTGAAGGTAGAGGCGGGCGGTTTAGACCCTCTCTTATTTGATTATAGGGGGGTGGGACCAAGCGATTGTTCGTAAGTTAAAGAAAATGCGGGTGAAAATTGTTGTGAACGGGTTTTGGGGAGGGTCGTTGTTAGTTGTTCGTTGTTAGTTGTTAGGTCGGGTGCCTGGGAAGCTGGACGCCTTGCTTGGGGAACTGTGGACGTGAAGATGCTATTGGCGGTTTTGAGGACGGAACTTAGCGGTCCTGGTTGTCGTCGCGCTGACGCTCCCCCGAGGCAGTCTTGCTCGTTTTCGATAGCGGATTTAAGGACCTGTTCCAAGCCCAGATTGTCGCGGTGAAAGCTCTGCTTGGACGCGTCGAGCATCTGATCCCGTGACACCCGGGACCAGTTGAGAGTGTAACCGTTATTGAAGGCAAGTTCCCTGATGAATTCACGCTGCGTCCGGCCGTTTCCTTCGCGGAAGGGATGGATGGTGTTGATCTCCCCCAGGTAATGGGCGCCACGATTGCAAATTGTTTGAGGCCGGCATCCACTAAGATGCCGCTCCTTCTTGAGGTCTTCAAAAGTCTTGGCGAGGGCTGAGACGATATGTTCTTTCAACGCGAAGAGATCGCCAGATTTTCCGATATTGACTTTTCGCAACTCGCCGGCCCACGGATAAACGTCCTGGAAGATGTGCTGATGGATGGACTGGAGATGCCGCGTATCAAACGCGCAACTAGAGGCTTGTGTTCAAGCTGGCGAATTCGAAAATTCGTTGCTTGCGCTTCGAGCTCAGCCAATTTATCGGGTCGCGAATGTCCCTAACGTTCCGAAGAACGTTCGTCCCCGGGTAAACATACGGGTCCATACTCATGGTCGAGGTAGGCCGCGAAGGCGCGATCAAGCTCTTCCGACGTCAGCTCCCCATTGACATAGCGCTGGAACAAGGCCGTGGTTTCCTCGGAAGGTTCAAGTCCTTCCATGCGGACGCTTGCGAGGGCGTTTTCGACTTCCCTTGCTCGCTGCTCTCGCGCTCGGTCCGCAGTAACGATAGCCATCCTAACGGACACCGTCTTTCGCTGGCCGGTTCTTCTATTTTAACATTTGCAGACTCTTACGACTAAGAAAAAGCTTAGCGCGGCTGCTTTTCGTTTTTGAGCGTTGTTGGTTGTTGGCTCCGGGCTGGGAGCTGGGGGCGGGGCCAAGCTCATATTGGACTTGTATCTAGTACCATGCCGTGGTACTATCTGGCCCTCGGCCCCAAGTTCTAAAGAATGGGTCGTATAGTACGGAGGAAAAAATCATGTCCAGTTCACGAGCCGCACTCGTGCCCAATGTGTGCGTGCCTCCCGGAGTAACAGATCCACGCGCTTTAGCAAGCTTTCAGGTGCGCTTTAATGCCGCAACCAAAGAGGCTGAAGTTGCGATACCAGCCCACACTACAAACGGCGATGAGCAGAAGTACGCCGACAAGATCGGGACCTACTCGAAGTGCGTTAAGCAGGACAATCCCTGTCTAGTCAATCCGGCAGCATTCAAGAAATTTCGGGACGCCATTAATAGCCGCGTACCCGCCGACTTCGAGAAGATCCCGCTGGGGGGAACGCGTCCGCTGAACGGCCCCCAAGGCGCTTATGCCTTCACTCTAGAGGGTACGGATGGGGGTCAGTTCGGGGATGCGCCATCGCCCGAAAATCAGGAAACGGCTCACGTGGCGCCAGCGCCGCCGGCGCTTGCGAGTACGGCATACGGGACGGAATTGACGGAACTCTATTGGTGTTCGCTGCTGCGGGACGTGGCGTTCACCAATTACGCCACCGATCCGATTGCCGCGAAGGCTGCCGCGGAGCTTTCAAGCATGCCGACCTACGCCGGGCCAAAGGACAAGACAACCGGACAGGTCACGCCCAATCTTTTGTTCCGCGGGGGTTTGCCAGGCGAGACCACCGGGCCATACATCTCGCAGTTTTTTGTTCAGCCGGCCAATCTGGGCGCGCTGAAGATCAACCAGCAACTTACGACCTATCTTCCCGGCATCGATTACATGACCGATCTGACGACCTTTCAGGCGGTGCAAAACGGCATGGATACGGGACTCGTGAATCAAAGCGACCCAGTGCAGCGATACATGCACAATGGGCGCGGCCTGGCCGCGTTCACGCACGTCGACGAACTGTATCAGGCTTACCTCATGGCGTACCTGGTGCTGGAGAAACTGGGGCTTCCGAAGAATCCGGGGAATCCGTATCTTAGTTCGAAGACACAGCAAGGATTTGGAACTTTCGGACCGCCGGACTTTATCTCGACTCTGGGAAACGTCGCAAAAATCGCCATCAACTCGGTGTGGTATCAGAAGTGGGTGGTTCACCTGCGCCATCGTCCGGAGTCGGGCGGCGGAATCGTTCATCTGGTTAAGACGGGGAAGGGCGGCACGCTGAGCGGCAGCGTGAACGAGAACGTGTTGGACTCCATGGCGGTGGCGGAGAGTTTCAATAAGTATGGAACGTATCTGCTTTCGCAACCGTTCCCAGAAGGCTCGCCGGCTCATCCGGCCTATCCTACGGGCCATGGAACCGTGGCGGGCGCGTGCATCACCGTGCTGAAGTTCTTTTTCGACGGCAGTGCAGTTATTCCAAATCCGCAGGTCTCCTCGGACGATGGACTCTCGCTACTTCCCTACACTTACACCAGTTCAGACAACGGACTGATGACTGTGAATGGTGAGTTGAACAAGTTGGCGCACAACGTATCCTTCGGTCATGGCATCCATGCCGGCATCCATTGGCGCAGCGATACGGACGATTCGATTCTGCTGGGCGAAGCGATCGCGATCGGCATTCTGCAAGATCTGGCCGCGACATATAACGAGAAGTTCGAAGTGCAGCTCACGAAGATCGACGGGTCGGTGGCGACGATCAAAAACTGACCGGACGCTGAATCGACACTATGGGCAGGCCACGGATCACGCTGGCCTGCCCACGCTTTTTGCTCAAGGCTCGGCCATAGAACGCGATTTCATCGAGCCATCCGTGGAAGGCAGGATTCCCGGGGTTGCGCGCTCCGAACGAGAGTGGGCCGACCAATTCGTAATATCGCGAAGGCGGCGTTCCGCGGGCCTCGACCGGCGGCTGGAAATCGGTGAACCGCGGGCGCTGGCGTGGGCCGGACGCGGTACTCGAGAGAATCGGAAGAAGCAGCGCGGTGAGGGCGAATCGTGCCAAGGTGATTCAGGCTGGCACACAATTGGCCAGGTTGCAAGAACGACCGTCTTGACGACGCCGAGGCCCATCGGTTATCTTCAGTGCTGGAGCACTTCAGGGTGCCCCCAGCTCGCGGAAAGGGCCAAGCCCACCTGAAAAATCGCTGAGTGTACGGACATACGACTGTCCTTTCAGCCTGACGATGCGAGCATTCGGGCTCTAACGGCCTTGGGCCTTGAAAGGAGTCGTTCATGAGTATTCTGCCCGCAAATCCTTCGCTCGAAAACCTGAAAAAACAAGCCAAAACGCTCAAGAAATCGTGGCTGGAGGGCGATGCCTCTACGCTTGATCGCGTCCGGAAAGCTCATCCGAAATACGCCAATGAGGATCATCTACGCGCCGCGAAGCCTCGGCTCGCCGATTGTCAGCTCGTGCTGGCACGGGAAGCGGGGTTCAATAGCTGGCCGCAATTGAGAGTCGCGGTGGAAGCTGCAAACAAGGAACTGCCGGATCAGTTTGTCACCATCGCGTGTCTTTGTTACGACGATCCGCATTACGATCATCGCTCATTTCATGCGCGGGCCAAGGAAATGCTTCAACAGAATCCATGGCTTTCGGAGGCGAACATATGGTCGGCGGCGACGGCGGGAAACGCGGCGGCGGTTAAAACATTTCTTGATGAAGATGCGAGTTTGCTCAATCGTCCCGGACCGCATGGATGGACGCCGCTCATCTGTGCCTGCTATTCGCGCATGCAACCGACACTCGAAGTTGCGAAACTCCTGATCGAGCGGGGCGCCGATCCGAATACGTTCACGATGAAAGGCAACGCCGACGAGAGGCTCGATCAAAAGGCTCGTCGATTCACTGCTCTCACGGGTCTGTTTGGAGGCGGTTCCACAGGCATGGCGAATCAACCGCCGCATCCGCAATGGCGCGAACTGGCCGAATTGCTTCTCGATCATGGGGCCGATCCAACTGACGAAATGGCGCTAAGTATCAACCAGGAACGGAACACCTACGGCAAGCTTGAAATCCTGCCGCGGCATGGGGCGAAGCCCGATGGCCTGGGAACAGCTCTTTCGAGGGCGGTTCTCAACGGGGATACGGAAAGCGTCAAGCTGCTGCTCGCACATCACGCGGACACGAGCAAACTGTTTCGAGGCAAGACGGCGTGGCAGTACGCGATGCAACGCGGTGATCTTCAAATCGCGCGCTTGCTTGAGGAAGCCGGCGCGCCCACAGCAGAGCTCGACGATGTTCAACGTTTCGTGGCTCTCTGCCTGGCAGGCGATGAACATGGCGTGCGAGCCATGCTGGCGCGCGCTCCGGATCTTCTGGTGCGTGCCCCGAAGTATCTCGTGAACCGGGCCGCGGATGCCGGCCGCGTTGAAGCGATAAACCTCGTCATCGATCTGGGCTTCGATCCGAATTTTATGGACGAAGTTGTGCCGCTGCACATTGTCGCCCGCGACGACAAACAGGAGATCGTACGTCTTCTCATGAAGCGCGGAGCACTGCCCAGCATCCGCGAGCCGTTTTACGATGCAACGCCGGTAGGATGGGCAGACTTCTTCGATCAGTGTCTTGCACGCGATCTAATGCTCAACGAGGGCGCGATCTGTCTTTTCGACGCCCTCGATTATGACCGGCTCGACCGCGTGCCGAACATCCTGGCGCGCGATCCTGCCGCGCTGAACCGGCCTTTTGCGAAGTGCATCACTCGCGAACCAAGACCCGAGGATTGGCAGACGCCGCTCGCCCGCATGATCGAGCTTGAGAAGACGGAAGCTGTGCGCTTACTCGAAAAATATGGAGCCTCGGCTCAGGTTTCCGGCTCGTAGAAGCTGAGCGAGTTGTCGCCTTGTTTGACGACGCGGAACCGCTTCAGGACGCCGAACTCATCGGCCAAACGAACACGCGTGGCGTGTTGCGCGATAACCAGGCCGGGTTTGCGGGCGCCCAAAACGGCGAGAACTTTCTCGTATTCGCGTTCCA
>JBEKUT010000063.1:0-21863 GCA_049514735.1 Bryobacteraceae bacterium | reverse complement strand
AGTCTGCCGCAGAATGCTGCGGACCGCGTTGGCGAAATCCGGAGTGTCGTGTCCAACCACGATCTGCTCCACGATCGAGTTGCGGTTGGCATGCACATACTCGATAGGATCCTCGATGGTGACAATATGATCGCGGCGGAGCGTGTTGATAAGATCGAGCAGCGCCGCCAGCGTCGATGTCTTGCCGGACCCGGTGGACCCGGTGATCAGCACCAAACCCTGGCGGGCATGCGCCAGCTTCTCGAGCGCCGGAGGCAGATGCAGAGACTGCAGCGTCGGGATGCGCGAAGGCAACACGCGGATGCTTCCCGCCACGCTCCCGCGCTGGTGATGCAGATTAAGCCGGAAGCGGCCGATGTTTTTCCGGGTAAAACAAATGTCGATGGATTTGTCTTTCTGCAATTCCTGGTACTGCTTGGGCGTGAGAAGCGGCAGCAGCAGATTTCGCGCGTCGTCCTCGGTCAGATCGGGCCCTTCCGACGGGGAGAGCCTGCCGTTCATTCGCATCGTCACGGGAGCCCCGGCGATCACCAGCAGATCGGATGCGTTCTGCCGGACCGCAAAAGTCAACAGGTGATCCAACCCGGCCAATGCCTCCGGGGTCGCGGGCTGTGAGGTGCGCGTTCCCGGTGCGGCGCGATTCAGTTCGGCCACAATTCCGGCAAGTTCATTGTCGTAACTGGACATAGATAGATTGACGCAGACGCGGTGCGATCCGTTTACTCCAATCTAATGTTCTAGGGTCAAGTCAGCATTTTACCGTATTGGCTCATGGCGTAGGACCGCATATCATTTCTCAAAAGGAACTCCGATGTTCTACGTATCCTATTGGCGAAACAGCCGGCTCGAGTACGCCAGGATTCCAAACGGGAAGACGGCGCAGCAGTTTTTGCGGACAATTCCAGATGCGCGATTCAATGCGATCCACACCACTGAAGACCAGGCCAGGTTGGAGGTCGACTACGAAATGGACCTCGCTTGGAATTCCTACTAAGCCTGCGTGCTGGACAGTAGTCCGGCGATCAATCCCGGGTCCTCCATCGGGATGAAATGCGAGTGTGGCGTGGTCATGTCGTGCCCGCGCGGGAAGTGCGTGGCCAGATCCGGCGCTGTTGGCGAAGCTGCCATGTCCATGACGGGCTCCATCTTTAGCGGGGTTGCCGACCGCATAACCGTCACAGGGACGCCTACCAGCTCGAATTTGCCGTAAAGATTCGCGTCGTCCAGACCGCTTGCTTCATAAATAGCGCCCTCGATTTCAGGCGGACACGCCAGCGCGTAGCCGTCGCCATCGGACGCGGGCACGAGCCCGTAATGGCAGTAGTCGCGCAACACCGCTACATCCCAATCGCGAAACGGCGGGCGATCCTTGAAGCGGTCGAACATTTCATCGGGCGTTGACCACCGATTGCGGCGCTTGCGTGCAAAGTGTTCGGTCCAACGCCGGTTCATATAGGCGATGCGAGGCAGAATTACCGGATCTATGAGAAGCAAGTCCGAGAATATTCCGGGCGCGAGCGCTGCCGCGACCACCAACGAGTGGCCGCCCATGGAATGACCGGCGCCGGTGACGCCGTGGAGATCGAGTAGCTTTGCAAGCGCCGCGACGTCTTCGCCGAAGCTATTCCAGTAATAAGGAGGGTCGGGTTTCGAGCTGAGGCCGTGCCCCCGCATATCGACCGCGATGCAACGCCGCCCCGGAATCCGCGCCACGATCTGGTTCCAACAGTGCGCATGAAATCCCGTGGCGTGTACGAACAGAATCGGAGGACCGGTTCCGGGGCGGTCGAATACGGCAAGGCGGACGCCGTTGACGTTGTAGAATTGAGGATCGTTCGAAAGCATAGGTAGTATGTTAATGCTATTGTCCACAGCACGGGCTAGCGGATAAACTCGGTGGATCTTATGAAAAGCTTACTGATTGTCGCAATCTTCGCGACCGCAACAACCTTTGCGGCCGAGCAGAAGACGATTAACGGCTGGGTTCTCGATTCTGCGTGTGCTTTCACGAAAGGACTGAAAAAACCCATCAGCTCCGAATGCGCGGTGGCGTGCGCCAAGACCGGATCGCCGCTGGTCATCTTGCAAGACGACGGCTCCATTTACTGGCCGATCGCGGAGAGCATGCCGGCCCAGGGTCAGAATGAGCGGCTCATGCCGTTTGCCGGAAAACGGGTGACGGCGACCGGCAAGACCTATGTGCGCGGCGGATCGACCGCCATCGTCATCGACAAGATCTCCGAAGCAAGTGGAAAGTAATTCGTCGGGACGGTTAGTTGTCCTGGCCGCCTTTTTCGGCGTGCTCGCCGGATTCGGCTCGCTGTTGGTTTTCACGTTCGGCATCTTTTTGAAGCCGGTGAGCGCTGACTTTGGATGGAGCCGCGAAGCGATCTCGCGAGGCTTCGGGTTCGCAGCGCTCTCGGTAGCTGTGGCCTCGCCGAAGCTCGGACAATTATTGGATCGCTACGGCCCGCGCAAAGTAATTTTGCCGTGTTATGCAATTTACGGCGTGGCCTTACTCTCGCTCGGATTCCTGACGCCGCACCTGGCGCATTTCTACGCTCTGTTCATCATTATTGGATTGGTCGGCAACGCCACCACGCAGATGGGTTATTCACGCGCGGTCTCGACGTGGTTCGACCGTCGGCGCGGCCTCGCGCTGGCTTTGGTGATGGCGGGAACAGGCGTGGGATCCATCGTGCTGCCGGCGTTCGCGCAGTGGCTGATCGATGCGCACGGATGGCGCGTCGCCTATGAATCGCTCGGCGTGGTGGCATTGCTCTGCGGCCTCCCTCTTACCATCCTCTTTGTGAAAGAGCGGCCTGTGGTGCGCGTGCCGGGGTTGGAGGTCGCAACGCCGGGCGCGACTACTTCTGAAGGGCTGCATTCGCGCGTCTTCTGGACTCTTGTCGTAATCCTGTTCCTAAATTCGGTCAGCGTCAACGGCGCCATCACGCATCTCTCCGCGCTGCTGACGGATCGAGGAATCTCCGCTCAGAACGCCGCCCTGACGCTTTCGGTACTCGGTGCCGCGAGCTTGTGCGGCCGCCTGATTACGGGCATGCTGCTGGATCGTTTCTTTGGTCCGCGCGTGTCGTTTTTCTTGCTGCTAGGCGTGGCCGCTGGCATTTCAATCCTGGCATCCGCCCGCCATCCGCTTGCCGCGCTATCGGCTGCCGCGCTCATCGGCCTGGGATTGGGAGCGGAGGCCGACATCACTCCCTATCTCTTGACCCGCTATTTTGGCCTGCGATCCTTTTCGACGCTTTACGGATTCACCTGGACTGCCTATGCCATTGCCGGCGCGATCGGTCCCGTGGTGATGGGGCGCGCGTTCGACCTGACGGGCTCTTACGAAACGTTCCTGTCGATTCTGGCCTGCGCGACGCTGCTGAGCGCGTTCCTGATGTTAACGATGCCTCGTTATGAAAGGGTGGCCCCGCGAGAGTTCGAAGCTGCGGCTGCAATCTGATCCATGCGTAAATTCAAATATCCGCTTCTCATCCTCCTGTGCCTTGCGATCGCGTTCTTCTGCCTCTGGTATCCGATGTACGTGATCCGGCCGTTCCGCCATCAAGGGCCGCGCGAGCTTGCGGTTGCGCTAGCCGTGATTCAGATTCGGCCGATCGTGACCGTGCTGGCGACCCTTGCCGCGCTGTTGTTCCTGGTGCTTTACTGGCGCGTTCAACATCGTTGGCTGCGGCGGATTGCAGCGACGTTCGCCGTTCTGGTGGTGTGCGCCTGCACCGCGCTATCGCGCGTCAATGTATATGAGATTATGTTCCACCCGATGGGACCGCCTTCGTCCGAACCGGTGCAAAATTCAAGACTCGACGGCAAAGAAATGGTGATTGCGGTGAACGTCGGAGGCGCCGCGCGCGCTTATCCGATCCGCATAATGTCTTATCATCACATCGCGAACGATACGTTGGGTGGCCTGCCCATCGTGGCTACGTATTGAACGCTCTGTCACACCGGTCTGGTGTGGGGTCGCGAGGTGGATGGTTTGAAACTCACGTTTCACCTTGCGGGAATTAACAATCAGAATTTCCTGATGCGCGATGAGCAGACAGGATCTTATTGGCAGCAGATCAGCGGACTGGCCGTCTCCGGACCGCTCGCGGGCAAGCAGTTGAAACTCATCCCATCCGACGAACTCTCTCTGGCGCTTTGGAAAAATGAACAGCCGCGTGGGACCGTGATCAAGGACGTGGCAGGTTACATACTCGACTACGCCACGCGGGATTGGGACGTGAAGATGAAGAAGGCGCCCACTGTTCTTAGTTATGCACGGGCGGGTCTGGCGCCGCGCGATCTGATGCTCGGCATTCACGCGTTCGGCGCTACCCGCGCATTTCCTTATGACGACGTCGTGAAACAAAAACTGGTTCGCGATCGCGTGGGTTCGGAGCCCGTGTTGCTCGTCCTGGGACCCGACAATCAATCCGTACGTGCATTTCGAGCGCGGCTTGCGGACGCTCGTGTAACTCCGGAGTTCTATCGAAACGAGGATGGAACAATGATGGACGATGCAACCGGAAGCCGCTGGAATTTTCAAGGTTGTGCCATCTACGGAAAGGCCAAGGGCTCCTGTTTAGAGAGTATTTACGTCATCAAAGACTACTGGTTCGACTGGCGGCATTACAACCCTAACACCACCGTTTACGATAGGCAGTAGATTGGTATTTGACTCGAGCGAGCAAAACGGCGGAGCATATGGCGCCGTTCCGCGCGATTGAAACAAATCGCAAGGATGGCCTGTTTACAGATCCTCTGGCTTTAGGATTTCTCGGGCCCTCTTTGCGACCTGTCGGCCTTCCGACGCGTGTTCCGCCTCTTCGAGGCGCCATTTCGTGGTTCATCGATTCGCCGCTGGCCTGGCGCTCGTCCTTCAGGCGTGGCGCGGACCCACTGGATCGACGATGTTCTTTCGGAATCGCTCCGGAAGGGAATCGAGCAACTCGTGATCCTTGGCGCGGGCTACGATAGCCGGCCTTATCGCATGGCTGGATTAGATTCCGCCCGCGTTTTTGAGGTCGATCATCCTGCAACGTCGGCGTCGAAGCAGAAGCGTCTCGCAGGGATTGTTTCATCCAACGTTACTTATGTGCGTCTGGATTTCGACAAAGACGATCTTGGAGCCGCGTTGGCAACGCTGGTTTCAACTTAGACCGGCAAACCTTTCTCCTATGGGAAGGTGTTACGAACTATCTGACGGAGGACGCGGTGGACATGACGCTGCGTTATATTTCGGGCGCGAAGCCAGGGAGCCTGCTGCTCTTCACGTAGGTAAATCGCCGCGCGCTGGAGCATCCCGAAGAGTTCGACGGTATGAAGACGTTGCGCAAGACGCTCGAGCGGTCGGGAGAGCGTTGAACGTTCGGTCTCGATCCAGCCGAACTCGGTGCGTGGCTCAGAGTTCGGGGATTCGATCTGATCGGGGACGTTGGAACGCAGGACCTGCGCAAGAGATACTTGGACGAATCGCAGCCGCGAGGTTATGCGTTCTATCGTGCGGTCTTGGTGCGTGTGCCACCAGGACCACGCGATATATAATTCTTGAAGCGATCATGAAATTACATCTCCTCTCTATACTTGCGCTATCGCTTCCCGTCTGCGCTCAGACTACCGTCAAAGACGCAATGGTGAAACATTGGAAAACCTCGGCCGAATTTACTTTGGCCGTAGCCAATACCATGCCCGCCGAGAACTACAACTTTCGCCCGAACCCGGAAGAAATGAGTTTCGGTCAGCTCATGGCGCACATTTCGATAGCCGATCTGGGTGCTTGCGCCAATGCTAGCGGTATGACCAGGCCCGCTCTTCCGCCCAAGATCGCGGCGTGGGCAAAGGACACGCAGAAGGTAGAAGTGGACAAAGAGACGGCCATAAGCTTTATGCAGGACTCGTTCGATTTTTGCAACAAGGCCGTTGCGTCGATGACTCTGGAACGTCTCGACACCATCGTTGGTCCACCCGCCCGCAATCTCACAGGATTCGAATGGCTCTGGTCGTACTTCACGCATACCGCGCACCATCGTGCACAGGCGGAAGTCTATCTGCGGGTGAAGGGGATCAAGCCGCCGGATTATAAATTCTGAGCTTACTTGCGCACGTATCCGTGGACGGCGGAACGTTTGCCGCCCTCGCGATGCGCTTCTTCCGACAAGGCGTGCACTCCCGACGCGTCGATCCAGCGATTATAGAAATTAAAGAGCGCACAAACGGTGATGGCGTAGTAAATGGCATCGTCCTCCCATCCGGCCTCATAGAGCGGCTTCATATCGCCGGGCGTGATCTCGGGTGAATGACGATTCACTTTATCGACGAAACGGAACAGCGTTTTTTCTTTCTCGGGAAGCGCGGAATTTTCCAGATCCTTGAGGACGTCCCATACCAATTCTTCGCTGCCGAGCAGTACCGCCGCAACTGCGGCGTGCGATTCCAGTCAAAACGGACAATCGTTTTGATAGGACGTGTAGGCCGCGATCAGCTCTCGAATGCCGGGCGGGATGGGAGCATCGCCGCGCATGATCTCCTGCGTGAAACGCGCCAGGTGATCTGTCGCTTGCGGCCGGAACGCGAACATGTGCCAGATCTGCGGATACTCCGCGCCAGCCGCCTGCATCATGCGCACCATGTCTGCGTAGGGACTCGGCTGCGGGTTCTGTTCCACTCCCGGAAGAAACATGGGCTGCATAGGACTCGGCATGGCAATCCCACAATTGTAGAGGGATTGCTCTAGTCAGGCAATGATCAAAATCTATTAGTGCCTGTTACACTGTTGCGGTGGCAACCAGGAACAGGCCGCTCGACATTCTGGTGATTGAAAATAATCCCGCCGATGCCCGCTTGACAATCGAAACCTTCAAGGAAGTGGGCGTCAATGACGGCATCGTCTGCATCCCCGATGGCGACCAGGCTCTAGCCTACCTGCGGCAGGAAGGCGCGCACGCTGGAGCATCGCTGCCGCATCTGATTTTTCTGGATTTGAACCTGCCGAAAAAACCTGGTCTTGCGGTGCTTGCGGAGATCAAGAACAATCCGAAACTCAAGGTGATCCCCGTGGTGGTTGTGTCGGGTTCGAACGATCCGCGCGAAATCCGGGAAGCGTATGAGCTGCATGCGAGCTGCTTCATTTACAAGCCGGCGAGCTTGAATCAGTTTATCCGGTTCATCCGGAGCTGCTACGAATTTTGGGGCACCGTTGTCACGCTGCCGCCAATGTAAGAGGTGGCCATCCATCGCATATAGGATGGGCCCGCCGCACAAATTCAGGATCGTGTTCAGAAAAGACTTCAATTCAGGACAAGAGTTGGCGGCGACGGAAAGGTCTTTGCCCTGGAGTATGCGTTTTGCGTCGCGTGGCTTGGAATAGTCGGCGCGGCAAGTGCCGATCCGAAAGATCTCGCGGATGTGGACGGACGGCGGGCGGTTATGGTTCACTTGTTCCGGTGGGCCGGAGGGTGCGTTGCGATTATGGCCGGCAAGCTTCTGGGTTTCGCTCCAGAAGGGCAACAGCCAAGCTTCAAATTCATACTGCGCGGCGTGAGGGTAAAACTGTGGATTTGGTCCCACCCACTGGCTCATCTTCTGCTTTGCGTCATTCGCGTCCGTGAAATCCGGAGTGCCGGTGTACACGTCGGAAAGCGCAATCGCGGCGTGTGAGCCATGCCGCAATAACGCTTCGACTTTGCGCCGAAGGTCGTCCTTCTTCGGAATTCTGCCGTCGTAAGGAAACGGATCGAGCCTTGGCATGGAGCCCTCCAGCCGCGTTTTCAAGAACGCGGTCAAGTGCGACTTGAATGCCATGATTTCCGTTCTTCCTTCTACGAGGATCGTGATCTTCAAGATCTCGCTCCGAGCCGTCCGTTGCTCCAGAGTTCATCCAAGGTGTAGTCGTTCATCCACTCAGCCAAGTCGAGCGTATCGGCCCACTTGAGCGACGTGCTGCCATCTTCCTCGGCATCCATTACCGCGACTTCCGATGGCTTTAGAAATCGAATCAGCCGGTCGGATAGTAGGTTGAAGAAGCCAGTTTCCGCCGGAATTCTTCGGGCTCGCGAAACATTTTGGGAACTTGCGAGAGGGAGGTTTCTAGAGGATTATGTTCCCAAGTCGGCCTGACCAAGCTGTACTCGTCCACCTCGAAATAACGCACATCAATGCCGTGTGAGTCGATGAGCTTAAGAGGCGGAAGTGGTTGCCGCAACTGACTGAGTAACTCGTCTTCTACGACGTACGCGTTCCCCTTCGGTCGAATGCGAAGGACATAATCTAATGGCTTTTGCTCGCGTACGCTCGTGGTTAGACCAACCGTCAGTTCCTCTGCCCGCCCATACGTGAGAATCGCGCCGAGTCCCGAGTACTCAGCGATGGTGGCGCTCAGTGCGCCCTGCGCCGATCTGGCCAACAACGTAAGAACATCGAGCAGCGATGTTTTTCCCACACTGTTCGCGCCTATTAAGACCGTTAAGGGGCGGAGGTCGAACTCTACATCCGCCAAGCGGCGGAACCCTTTAACGCGCAGTCTTTCAAAATGGTTCACGCCTTCCACTTAAGCAACGCCGGCGTCAAGCGCTTTTGCGAAAATCGAAAAGCATCTCGCGAATGGACGCCCCGGCGATCTCGATGCGCTTCAAATCGCGCGTCCCAACGCCAAGTTCTTCCGCGAGCCGCAGCGTATTGTCCGACGTCTCAAACGGAGCCGCGCCGCGATCCGCCATGGAATCGAAACCCATCACGGCCATCCCAACCGCATCCGTACTCACTGGATTGGTTCCGGCAATCAGCACGCCCGGAGCGACATGCCGCGTCCCCTGCACCCATGGACCTTCGCCGCCCGCCATGCTCTCGATCCCGTCGATAATCGCAATGTGGACCGGCCGCGCCGCCACTAGATCCGCCACGACGCGCGGCACGCGATAGCCTCCGTCACGAGGGGATTGCGGATCGTTCTCCGGCAAGGCGCTTTTTGAAGGCTGGCGATTTCCAGCGTGGATCGGGCCTCGGCCGCCCTTCGGCGCGAGACTCGGCTCATCCACGGGCGATCCGTCGCCGTAAATAGTGCACGGCGTGATCCCGAAACAATTCTTCATGGAAAGGGTGATGCCCGCGGTCGCGTGTTCTTTCAATTTCGCAATGGAGACGAACACGTCGCAGTCTTCATAGGAGTGGTTGAGATCGTAAGCGCGGAACATGTGGCCGCCTTTGGGGACCCACAGTCGCGAGTACGTCTTTCCATTCCCGAGGTAATTCGTATTCTCAAACTCCACGTTCTGCGCCGCGCCGAGCAGATGCTGCGGTTCCCAATTCGCGCGCCGCATGTATTCTTCAACCGGCTCTGTCGTGTTCCAGGGGCTCTCCAACAGCCTGATCCGCTTCGCTCCAGCCTGCCCGAATAAATGGACGGCCGCGCCAATTACGTCCGGATGTGTCCAGTGCGCACGCTCCGCGGGCAAATATCCGAGCCGGTATGTCGGCGAGCCTGTCAGGTTCAATTTCACCGCGACGGTTTTCCCGCGCACCAACGCGCCGATGCCGCCCAGTTGATCGAACATCCGCGCCATGGTGGGCAGAACGTCCGCACCGTAGGATTTACATTTCGCGATGGCCACGCGGCCGGCAGGGGCAGGAATTGCGGAAAGGAATCGAGGCGCCAACGCGGCCGCCACCGAACCAATTGACAACGAGCGACGCATTATCTCGCGACGCGAATATTGACAGGCCATGAACTACTTTATCAACTCAATCGCGGCGTAAACGGGAAACGGCGGTAGATAAATCTCGACCCCGCCGCTCGCGGGATGCAAATCGATCGGCGTCGCCTGAGGACGATCCAGCGTGTAAATTCGAGCGGACCGGTACTGCGAGAGGACCCATACCGAGACAGCCTCGCCCGGCTCGTGCGCGGCGTAATTCACGGCTTGCAATAAACCGGACTGGCCATCGTTAGCCACGGTATAAATGAGGTTGAGCGATCCTCCGTTCCACAACCGCACAACATCGTTCTTGCGTCCGAGCTTGGCGTGGATGCGCGTCGCGAGTTCCCAGGGATCTGTCGACGCGGGCTGATCGTCGATGTTCAAGACCATCGCGAAGCGGGTCAAAGCCGATGCCCGGCCTTTCGGAAGCACTTCGAACGGCACATACAGCCGAGTTAGAAGATTGAGCGTCTCAACCGCCAGGTCGCGATGCGCTTTCGCGAAATCCGACACCACCGCGAGGCGCGCCACGGTTCGATATTCCCGCCAAGCGGAGTGTTCGGAAAACAGCCGCTGTGCCGCGACGATTTGAGGCCACGCGGCAACGTCGGGTGACGGAAGCCATTTCGCGCCATACGCCGCAGCGTCGCAGACAGCCAATAGAAAATCGTTCGGATTCAAAACGCGTTTTGCGGGCGGCTGGGAAGGGACCCAGACCGGTTTGCCCGGAGAAACTCCACGAGCGGCCTGGATCGCGAATCCGTTCGAGTCGATCCACGGTTCTCCGGTGGGTCCCGCATCCGCGTCGCCGTTCGCGCCCATCCGCACCTGCGGCCAGCGTGCGTCTTCCAGCAGAAGTGCGGGTGCATTCTTAAACGACGTCACGGTCACGCCGCACTTGCTCATCTCAGCGGCGACGGCCGGCGCGATATCGTCGCCCACGGCGCAATTGAACGGTGTGTCTCGAATGGCATCGAGCTGAGCCGGATCGTGCCAGCTTGCGGGCCAGCGGAATGGGACCAGGTCCGCCAATACTACCTGGAATTCAGATACGCGATCACGTTCGCCATGTCGTTAGGAGATAATTGCGGCCACGAGATCTTCTTCTCCTGCATGCGCTGCACCATCGCCGGACCGTGCTTCCAAATAATCGCGACCATGCGCACGGCCGAATAGGGTCCCGTGCTGCGATCGAGTTCCGGCGCGCCGCCTTCTTTTGCGCTATGACAGGTCGCGCATTTTTGCGATTCGAAGACCTTCTTGCCGTGCGCGGCGTCGCCCTTGGTGGAAAAGAACTGCCGCGCCCACACATAGCTCAAAATCTGCCGCATCTCCGGTGCGCTGACCTGTTCCGGAGCGGACTCCGGTTTTTTCGTCATCAGCGGGGCATGGTTCCACATTTCGGCCGCGACATCGGTGAGTGTGCTGTCGCCAATCAGATTCTCGAAAGCCTTCTGATTGACGTGGCAATTCGCGCAACCCTTGGAATGGAACAGCGCTTCGCCTCCTTCGGGAGACGGAACCTCGAATGCCATTTTGGCGTCGCGCGTTTCAGGCAGGTTTTGCAGATACACCAGCAAATCGGCCATATCTTGCGAGGTTAACTGCGGCCACTGCACGTGGCGCGCTTCCATCGCCTTGTTCATCTGTGGCGCGTGTTCCCACATGCGTTGGATCAGGACCGTTGGATCGGTCAACGCGCTCCATTCGGAAACTGGTGGTCCCACCGTCGGCTGGCCGGCCTTCAGTGCGTGGCAGCTCGCGCAACTCTTCGATGCGAACAGGGCCTTACCGCGCTCCGCCTCGCCGGGCCGCTCGAAATAATGTGTTGAGTAGAAGTAGGCGAACAAATCCGCGGCCTGCGATTCGCTTAATTGCGGCTGCGTCAGGCCCTGGCTGCGAAGGTTCGACCACATCATGGGCGCGTGATTCCACATCAGGCTCGCGATGCCGGCCGGTGTATAGTTGCGATCAATGCGCTTGCTCAGATCGGGCGCCGAGCGTGCGCCTTCGCCGGCTATCGAGTGGCAGTTGGTGCACATCTGCTCCCGGAATAGCGAAGCGCCGCGTTTGGAATCGGCCTCGAACGAGGCGCCTGAGAGGGCCAGCGATGTAGCAATCGCGAGCAGCCCGGCCAGATCGGATTTACGCATAATACTGTGACTGCGTGTTTTAGCCATTATACGTGGTTTCTAGCCGCGCCATATGACGGAACGCAGACGACGCAAGGCGATCGTCTGCACTACTGCTGTTAACAGTTGGCCCCTGCCGCCCGACTCACTATCGAAGGAGACAATTTCATGAACCAATCGATTCGTTCTCTACTCGCGGCTGCCATCCTTTTGACCGCCGCTGTCCAGCTACATGCCGGAGGGTTGTTCATCACGCTCGGGAACCCGGAAGCGAGCGCCGAGGCGGCTTCGCAGCACGCTGTTCTCACGCTCAAACTCACGGGCTGCGGCGAACCTGCAAAAGCAGCCGTCGATGGGATTGCTGTAGGTATAGTTGATGGCCATCGCCAGACAATTCCGCTTCGGCTGATCGCTCTGTCTGAGCCGGGCAACTACGCCGTCACGCAGCAGTGGCCCGACAAAGGCCGTTGGGTTTTGCAGTTCGTCGCCAAAGACGGCTCGCGGATCACGAGTACACTGGTAGCCGCCGGACCCAAGAGCGTGGACCGATACGGAGCGAAGATGGCCATGCGAGCGCCTAGTGAAGAGGATCTCGCGGCGTTGCTGGCCGGCACGTCCGCGACTGAAATCGTCAAGAAATGATCTCGATGAGCGCCCGGTTTCTACAGCCACGCTTCGCGGCTCCGACCACGGCCGTCAAGGAATCCTGCGATGGTCCGAATGTGGTGCGCGAAGCTTGCCGCGGGAACCGGGCCGCTTTCGGCCAACTTTACAGCCGTTACGCGCCAATGGTGCACGGCGTCCTGCTGGCTCGGGTGCCGTATTCGGAGGCCGAAGATTTAGTGCATGAAGTGTTCGTAGCGGCCTTTCGACAGATTGGGAAACTCCGGACGCCGGAGGCCTTCCCATGTTGGCTGGCGGCGATTGCGCGCAACTCTGCCGTCGAGTTTCATCGGACGGAGCGCCATCGTTCGGAAGCGCATATCGAGGCGGCCAAGCGCCCTACGTCGGAACCGGAGAACAACGCGATTCACGTGCTGGAGATCATTCGAAAGCTGCCGGAAGCATATCGCGAAACGTTGGTTCTGCGGCTTGTAGAAGGTATGACGGGGCCGGAGATTGCCGAGCGCACCGGTCTGACTCCGGATTCAGTGCGCGTCAATCTGTTCCGCGGCATGAAAATGCTGCGTGAGCAAATCGAAGGAAATAAGAAATCATGACGGACTACCTTTGGGACCGGTCGGAGCCGGTCGATCCTGAAATCCGGGACCTGGAAGAGACACTCGCGCCGCTGAGATTCAAGCCAGGAAATCCGCCGGCGATGCGCCGAAGTTTTCGGCCAGGGCTTCGAACGTACGCGGCGATCGCAGCTTCTATCGCTCTCGCAGTGGCTGCTTGGTGGGTCTGGCCAGGAACAACGGGGCAGGCCACGCCTTGGAAAATCGCCGATGTGGACGGGACGGTTCAGATCGGACGCGCGACGGCAAGAACATCGGCTGTTTTGAAAACGGGTCAGGAAATACGCACCGGTGCTTCCTCGCACGCCATTCTAGAAGCCGACGATTTCGGGCGCGTGGAACTGCAATCCGGCTCGGAATTGCGGATGATTGAATCGCGAGACGCGCGACAACGGTTCGAGCTGAACCGCGGACGGATTCACGCGTTGATCTGGGCGCCTCCGAGCCGGTTTGCTGTCGAGACGGGTTCCGCGCGCGCCATCGATCTGGGCTGCCAGTACGATCTGTCGGTGGACGAAAAAGGCGACGGTTATCTCTCGGTGGAAACCGGCTGGGTCGCGTTTCAGTTTAAACAACGCGAGTCCTTCATACCGGCTGGCGCGGCTTGCCATACGGCTCGGCGGCAAGGGCCGGGGCTTCCGTTTTTCGAAGACGCCAGCCCGGCGTTTCGGGAGGCCGTGCGCGAGTACGATGTTGCGGGTAGCCATGCGGCGCTGGAGACTATATTGGTGCGGGCGCGCCCTCGGGATGGTCTGACGCTGTGGCATCTGTTGACGCGCGTTCCCGATGACGAGCGTGCCATGGTATTCGACCGATTTTCTGAGCTCGTTCCTCTTGCGAAGGTCGATCGCACGCGGGTTTTGGCGCGGGATCGGGAGGCTTTGGATCTCTGCTGGAACGCGCTCGGGCTCGACAGCGCCGAGTGGTGGCGCGATTGGAAGCGCAACTGGCGCGACTGAAAACTGCGATTACGGCAGGAACGCGCGTTTACTTTCCCAATGCCGTAAGAATCCTTCCGCCTGTGAGAAGCCGCTTGCTAAACCACGAAACCTCGTGATTTCCACTTGTTTCGGGTACCACTGCCCGGGCTGCTGCGAAGCGTGCGCGTAGCAGGCGCCATGCCGGCGCGATTCAACTGCTGAGATATCGACGAAGTCGGCGGGCGAGAACATCATGGTGTCCTCGGCGACCTCGTAATAATACAATGCGAAACTCTTGCCGGATTTCAACCAGGCGTCGAGGGTGAGCAGCGACACGGCGCGATGGTCGCGATGATGGTCGATGGGCCATTGGGTGAAGACCACGTCGGGATTTTCCGCGGCGATGATGCGGTGGAAAGTATCGTAGTGCGCGTTATCGATGACGGCGGCGCCGTCATACTGATCTGCGAAGGCTGCCCTGGCATTGAGAATTTGACAAGCTTTTTGGGCTTCTGCGGTTCGGATAGCGGCGCAACGGTTGAGAGCCGCTCCGCCGCAGAATCCCTCGCCGCGGTTGAGGTAAAGCAGGACCACGTCATGCCCCAGTTCGGTATAGCGTGCGATGGTTCCAGCGCAGCCGCATTCCGGGTCGCCCGGATGTCCTCCGGCAACAACTACTCTTGCTTTACGCGGCGGGGATTCCGCCGCGTAAGAAAGAGCGGCGGCGGAAGCGAGCAAGCTGCGGCGTGAGATGGACACCCGCGCATTGTAATACCGTTACGCGCGGCGCAGCGCCCAGTCGGCGTTCTTAGATCGTGGTTTCCAGGCGGACGTAGCTCGCCTCCATACCGCGCTCCATGCCGGATGCAAGCATGCCCTTCCGCGTTTCGGCATCGGGCAGCGTCATGCGTATGGTCATCAGCGTCCCGTCTCCATCAGGCTCGAACGTGGTTTCGACGTGGTTGTCCGGCGTCGGTCCCGGCAAGTGCATTCGCTCCACATGAACGATTCTGCTGAAGGGCTGCAGTTCCAGATATTCACCGGTCAAATGGAATCCGCCGCCATTGCCGTTGGTCCACTCGTATCGTATCTTCCCGTTGGGCCGCGCCTCGCTGATGCACACGGGCATGGTCCACCCGTCGGGGCCGAGCAGCCATTTCTGGATCAACTGCGGTTCCGTGTGTGCGCGGTACACCGCCTCGGGTGGCGCGGCGAAGCGCCGGGTCGCCACAATGTATCGATCGCCTTCCGTCGTAAGCGTCATTTTGCTCATCGCGTATCCTTTCTTTTTCTTGGCCTTTTCTTTGGTTGATCTGCCGGTTTCATGTCAGCCAGAACCTGCTCTAGCCGGTCGTAGTTTTTCGCCAAAGCGTCCCGCAGCATGGCAAGCCATTTATCGATTGGTTCAATACCGGCCGTTGCCAGCCGGCATGGGCGCTTCGTACCCTCGACGCGACGCATGATCAGTCCCGCTCTTTCGAGCACCTTGAGGTGCCGCGAAATCGCTGGCTGCGTCATTGCGAACGGTTCCGCCAAATCCATCACCGTGGCTTCGCCTGACGCGAGGCGGGCAAGGATCGCCCGGCGTGTAGGATCGGACAGGGCGGAGAAGGCAGCGTCGAGGGTTGTCATTTGTACGCAGATACTATATGATTGAGATGTTATATAACGATCTGGTTATTGTCAAGCGAAAGTTTGGAGTCCCGACAGGAGGCATGATGGCAAACGCGCAAGCGAAGCCCGCGAGCATCGATGAATACATTGCATCGTTTCCGCCTAAGATTCAGGCGATCCTCGAAACGATACGGATGACGGTCAAGGACGCCGCTCCCGGCGCACAGGAGACGATCAGCTACAACATGCCAGCGTTCACCATGGGCGGCGTGTTACTCTACTTCGCGGCATTTAAGAAGCACATCGGGCTCTTTCCGCCAGTGAAGGCGGATGCAAAGCTGGAGAAGGAACTGGCGCCGTATTTAGGAGAAAAGGGCAGTCTGCGATTTCCGCTCGACCAGCCGATGCCCTACGCGCTGATCGAGAGAATTGTGAAGTTGCGTTTGAAACAGATGTTATCGAAGAAAGCCCGTGCGACGTGATACACCATGGTCGACGCTGAACTTTCCCGCTCCGGTAAGAACGAGCAACACGGCAATGGCTAGATAGAGCCAGGCAAGCTCACCAGGGTGCGGCCCGGAAAAATTAAGTCTGTGCACTAAGGTGAAAGCGACAATCAGATTGATTGCGACCACCAATGCTGCGATCCGAGTGCCCAGACCTAGAATGATAAGTAAAGAGCAGACGGCGTCCGATAGCAATGCGAATGCCAGGCTGGGAACGGGACCGATATGCAGCGGGTCTGGGAAATGCGCCGCCATTTGAGAGAAGCCCGTCAGTTTCTCCATGCCATGTTTCAAGAACAGGCTGAATCCAGCCATAACGCGCAGGATCAAGAGCGCGATGTCCAGTTGGGGAGGCGCAAAATAGAGGGATTTTAATCCGTGCATAAGTTGAAGCGCTGCGGCATGCGCGTTTCCCGGCTGTTCCGGAAAGATAACTAAGTATACTCAACGAAGGAGCGGCAGAAATTCGGCAACGGCGATACGGTCTGATTCTGTGATTTGCAGACAAGCAGAGGGGCGGGACATCGTCGGTATGGCGCGTCTTCGAGCCGATGAATGGGGAACACAGGATTATTGGGAAGCGCGCATCGCGGCATACCTGAATGGCGAACTCCATCCGCAAAAGTCGCTGCTGCCTCGTGTCGGTTACGTCGCGTTGGATGGAGATTCCGTGGTGGGCTTTGCCGCCGGGCATCTCACACAGCGCCTTGGATGCGATGGGGAATTGGAGTGGATCAATGTTACTTCGGAATATCGGGGGAAAAGCGTAGCTTCAAAGCTGGTTCGTTTGTTGGCGGCGTGGTTTGTAGAACGGAAAGCGTTGAAGGTTTGCGTGAATGTCGCGCCGGAGAATATTACGGCCACGCGTTTCTACATGCGGCATGGCGCGCAGAGGATGAACCGGCACTGGCTGGTTTGGAACGACATCAGTGCCGTATTAGAGAATCGAAAGTATAGCTAATCCCCAACAAGGAGTGAATTGTTCAAAGATTCCGCGGGCGGTGTTGTGCGGAAGCCGGGACGATCCCCTGCCTCGGAAACGTCTTGAGATAATCCCGGAATTCGGCGGCAGAAGGATGTGCGGACGCAGCATGTAAGCTTTCTACCATGCTTTCGGCGGACATTCCCTCGCGATATAGTTTGGGGCTAAGGAATCGCTGTTGAATAATCTGCTAGTTAAGGCAGCCGATTGGTCATCGGAAAGGCGCTTGGGCATGGCTGCTTCACAGTCCCGAACTGTTCGGCGGTAGCAGCTTCGCCCGACGCCTTCCGGGTTTCGTGGTCCTCGAACAAGAATGGACTACAACTTCGCGATGTCTTATTTTAACAAGTTGTCCTGTTTGCACAAAAATCAACTGCCGCGGCGATTCGTGCCGCAAATCGCCGAAGAGTCGGCCAGTGATTTGAGGATAGGATCACAAGAGTCAGTTTACGGCCGGCGAGATTCTGTTGATATTGTATGTTCCGATCACAGCTAAGAAGGAGATCGAGCTCGGATTGTTCCGTGGCATCAACCAATGTTCCGTTCTCAAGTCCCTGCCATCCAAGTTCATCCGCCCGCACGACGTCGTGACCTTGCAAGAACCGGGCAATTGGAGCAGGAGTGTTAGCGTCAAAAGAATCTTCACGCAACATCGTCACGATACTGGCGTGGGCTGCTCCAGGGAACTCTTGGCGAAAGCAAGGGCTTGGTGCACGTGATTCCGGCCGGCCGAGGGAAACCATTCCAAGAACTCGTCTACAGTCGATCCTTGATCGAGGTGGTCGAAAAGGGCGGCAACTTGGAGGCGCAGAGACTCCAGTCCATACAACCATCACCCACTCGTGAAATTGGTTGCCTCGGCCCACTCACAGAACTGCTTTCCCCGGCTGCCCTCAACCGATCAGTTCGTCCCATCCCAACGCATACCCGAGCGCGCGCTTCACTTCCCAGTGCCGCGACGTTGCCAATGCGCCGGTCCGCATGTCGAGCCACGCCCGAGCTACGGTTCGGACATTGTCCAGGTTCGCGACGCACGGCTCCGGCAGACCCTCTCGGCGACTCATTCTGACCTCAACAGGAATGGCCCGGATCGTAGTCGTTATTTCCGCGACGATAAACTTCGCCAGGTACTGATAGGCGTCGTTGCGGCTCAAGAGCAATACCGGCCGGCGACCTGCGGGGAGCGGCAGGTTGGCCCACCATATCTCGAACTGTTTCACGACGTGTAATTCTCAGCCGTGGTCCAGTCGTCTGCGTCGAGGGCGGAGTCGGGCTGCTTGCGGTATGCTTCACGCATGGCGCGGTACTCCGCCTGCCGGATTGCCTTGCGAATCGCTTGTCGAACAAACTCCGACCTCTGACGTTTTCCGGGAGAAGCCACGCGGTTTAAGGCAGCCAGCGTCGGCTCGTCCAACTGAATCAGGAGTTGCTTCATATAGACATAGTATATAGAACATCAATATGGTCTGGCGAGTGACTGAGAGAACCGTGCATCTGTTATGGTGGAAGGGCGTTCGCGATTACTGGGGCCTTCGCCAGCGATTGCCGGTTGATGCACAAAAATGAAGAACAGCCACCCTCTCGAAGGGAAGTGGCCCGGCAACAAGCTCCAAATCAGAACTATGCCGCTCACGACCGAACCCCCAGCCATAAGAAAGAACTGGAAAAGATACGATCTCAAGAACTGCATGCCCCATCGTACCAATCTGCATTAGAAATCTTGCCGCACCGCTTTGGTGGGCATCGGTGCCCGATACGGGCCGAATCCAAGCAGCCGGGATCACGCGCCGCGCTCCTGCTATGCTGGATAGGGCAGATACACCATTTCCGGGGTACCACGGTACTCGTTGCGCGGGAGTGCCCAATGCCCTACAATAGTATCGATCAGGCTGATTACTGGAAGTTTGCCTCCGCACGCGAGGTTCTCTATTTCACGATCTCCAGCCAACAGTTCTTGCAGAAGGTTTATGCGTTTGGACAGGTGGGTGAGTGGTTAAAGCCAACAGACTGTAAATCTGTCACTCCTTGCGAGTTACGAAGGTTCGAATCCTTCCCTGTCCACCAGTAAAGTTTGAGTTTAGAAGGCCGTTGTAGCTCAGTTGGTAGAGCGCGTCCTTGGTAAGGACGAGGTCACCAGTTCAATCCTGGTCAACGGCTCCAGAATTTTCCAGGTCCCCAATGGCGAAAGAAAAATTTGATCGCAGCAAGCCCCACGTGAACATCGGCACGATCGGGCACATCGACCACGGCAAGACGACTCTGACCGCGGCGATCACCAGAGTGCTCGCGAAGCACAATCCGAAAGTGAAATTCCGTTCGTTCGATTCTATCGACAACGCGCCGGAAGAAAAGGCGCGTGGTATCACGATCGCGGTAGCCCACATCGAGTACGAGACCGCCAACCGGCACTATGCACACGTCGATTGCCCCGGCCACGCCGATTACATCAAGAACATGATCACGGGCGCGGCGCAGATGGACGGCGCGATTCTCGTTGTCGCGGCCACCGACGGTCCCATGCCGCAGACGCGGGAGCACGTGCTGCTGGCCCGCCAGGTGGGCGTGCCGTCGATTGTCGTCGCCCTGAACAAGGTCGATATGGTGGACGATCCGGAGCTGCTCGAACTGGTCGAGCTTGAAGTTCGCGAGCTGCTTAGCAAGTATCAATTTCCGGGCGACGATCTTCCCGTAGTTCGAGTGAGCGCGCTCGGTGCACTGAACGGCGAAGACAAGTGGGAAAAGAGCGTCGACCAGTTGATGGATGAAGTCGACAAGTACATCCCGATGCCGGCGCGCGCCATCGACAAGCCGTTTCTGATGCCGATTGAAGACATTTTCTCGATCCAGGGCCGCGGCACAGTTGTGACGGGCCGTATCGAGAGCGGGATTTGCAAGGTCGGCGAGGAAATGGAAATCGTCGGATTCCGCGACACGCGCAAGACCGTTGTGACCGGCGTCGAAATGTTTAAGAAGCTGCTTGACGAAGGCCGCGCCGGCGACAACGTCGGATTGCTGCTGCGCGGCGTTGAAAAAGACGAAGTGGAGCGCGGACAGGTGATCGCGAAGCCGGGCTCCATCAAGCCGCACAAGAAGTTCAAGGGTGAAGTTTACGTATTGAGCAAGGATGAGGGCGGACGTCATACGCCGTTCTTCAAGGGGTATCGGCCGCAGTTCTACTTCCGCACGACGGACGTGACGGGAGTCGCGCAGTTGCCCGAAGGCATGGAAATGGTGATGCCGGGCGACAACGTGAGTCTGGAAGTGGAGCTGATCACGCCGGTAGCCATGGACAAAGGCCTGCGGTTTGCGATCCGCGAAGGCGGACGCACCGTCGGCGCGGGTACCGTGACGGAAGTTCTCGTATAAGGAAAATAGAATGCGCGAGATCATTACATTCCAGTGCACCGAGTGCAAACGGAAGAATTACAGCAAGACGAAGAACAAGAAGACCAAGACGGAACGTCTGGAGTTGAGTAAGTTCTGCCCGTCTTGCCGGCAGCACAAGCCGCACAAGGAGATCAAGTAAAGGTGTAGGATGTAGGTTGCAGGAAAGCTCCTGCTGCCTGCAACCTGCTTCGAGGGGCATAGGCTAACGGTAAACCAGCGGTCTCCAAAACCGCCTTTGGGGGTTCGAATCCCTCTGCCCCTGCCAGTATTTCAAGGACGAGAAGCATGGCAATAGCGCGAGCACAAATGGCAGACGACGAGAAACCACAAAGTCTGGTGGAACAGATAACGAGTTGGCCGGCGAATGTGAGGGATTACGTCTCCGAGCTTCAGATGGAGATGCGCCGCGTGACATGGCCCAACTGGAAGCAGGTCCGCGCTACAACTTCGGTGGTGCTGGTGGCGGTTTTCGCGTTCGCGGCTTACTTCATGGTGGTGGACTGGGCCGTGAACAGCGTGATCACCAAGCTGTTCACCGCGCTGACGCGATAGGAAAAATGGAAGACGAAGAGATTTACACCGAAGACGGCGACGTCGAACAGCACACTCCCGCAGCCTCTGAGGAGCCCGCCGAAGAAGCCGTTTCGGAGCCCCTCGCCGAAGCGCCTGTTCCGCCGGAAGATCCCAGCAAGCACTGGTACATCATTCACACTTATTCCGGTTTCGAGCAGAAGGTGGCTGACTCGCTACGCAGCCGTTCGCAGGCCTTTGGTTTCGCGGAGCAGATTGGGCAGATCCTGATCCCCACCGAAGAAGTGGTGGAGTTGCGCAACGGCAAGAAGGTCACCAGCAAACGGCTTCTGTATCCGGGCTATGTTCTGGTTCAGATGGAAATGAACGACCAGCTCTGGCACGAGGTGAAGAATACGCCTCGCGTGACTGGTTTCGTTGGAGGCGGCAACAATCCGGTGCCGCTGAGCGCCGACGAGGTCAACCAGATTCTGTACCGGCAGGCGACGGCAGCTGAGCGTCCGCGCCCCAAGCTCACGTTCGAGAAGAACGAAACGGTTCGCATCAACGACGGTCCGTTCGCGAATTTCTCCGGCAAAGTGGACGAGGTCAACTCGGAGCGCAACACGCTGCGGGTGCTCGTAACCATTTTCGGACGCGCGACTCCGGTCGAATTAGATTTCCTGCAAGTAGAGAAGATATAAAGGTTCCCATGGCGAAGAAAATTACCGCGCAAGTAAAGCTGCAAATCCCGGCCGGCAAGGCCACCCCGGCGCCTCCCGTCGGTACGGCACTCGGTCCCCAGGGCGTGAACATTATGGAGTTCTGCAAATCGTTCAACGCCAAGACATCGGGAAAGGACCAGGAAGG
>JBEKUT010000062.1:0-21870 GCA_049514735.1 Bryobacteraceae bacterium | reverse complement strand
CTACGATCAACTCTCGAGCTTCGGGCTGCGGCAGAAGGCCGTGCTTGAACTCGTGGTGGCGCATCCCGAGGGAATCCCGGCCGATTCGTACAAGAAGATTCGCGATTTCACCAAGCTCTTCTGGGCCAACAAGGGCAATCACAATGAAATGACCGCGCGGAAGTTTCTCCCGGATTTCACTTTCGAGGAACTGAAGCAGGCGGCACTCATCGCGCTGAAAAACGGTGCGGGATCACATTGGACGGCGGCATCGCTCGGCGAAGAAATCGACGAGCTGAGGCCTTCGTTGTTCGGGGTCGATTTCCAACCCATGATGACGGCGAAGAGTCCCAAGAAAGGCCAGGACATCATACAGGCCAGCTCCAACAACTTCTATCTCGATGTCACCGCCGCCGACCTTCTGAACTTCAAAGAGCTGTATCCGCTCAATTCACGGCTCGCGAAAATCAACGGCGAGCTTGTGGAGCAGGTCTATCGCGCCGGAACTCCGGACGGCCGCGTTCAACCCGGCCTCTACGCCGAATATTTATCGAAGGCAAATAGCTTCCTTGAAAGAGCGGCCGCAGCCGCCAGCCCCGCGCAAGCCAAGGTAATCCGCGACCTGATTCGCTATTACCAGACGGGCGATCCAAAAGACTGGATCGCATTCGATATCGATTGGGTCCAGAACAACGAGCCAGTCGATTTTGCGAACGGCTTCATCGAGGTCTACCGCGACGTTCGCGGCGCAAAGGGCACCGCGCAGAGTTTTGTCAGCATCACCGATGAACGCCTCAATTCCATGATGGTGAAGCTCGCTTCGAATGCGCAGTACTTCGAAGACAAGGCGCCATGGGCCCCGCAATATCGCAAGCAGGGCGTCAAGCCGCCCCTGGCGAAGTCAGTGGAGACAGTGATCGAGACCGGCGATTTCCACGTCACCACGGTTGGCGACAATCTCCCCAACGAAAACGAAATCCATGAGAAATACGGAAGCAAGAGCTTCCTGTTTTCCGGCAGCTCCCGCGCCCTCGACCGCGCCACTGGCTTTTCGACGCTCGAAGAATTTGCCGCCTCGCAGGATGAAATTGCCACGGTCAAGAAATACGGAGAAGAAGCCGAAAGTCTCATGACCACGCTGCACGAAATCATCGGGCACGGTTCCGGCAAACTCAATCCCAAGCTCACGCACGAAGCGTCATTTTACTTAAAGGAGTATTTTTCCACACTCGAGGAAGGGCGCGCGGACCTGATGGCGTTGTGGAACGTTTGGGATCCGAAGCTCAACGAATTGGGCCTGGTGAGCAACCAGCGGGAAGTCGCCAGGGCAATGTACTACAACGCTGTACGCGTCGCCCTCACGCAGCTCCGCCGCAATCCCACCGGCGACACCATTGAAGAGGACCACCAGCGCGACCGGCAGCTCATTGTGAATTTTATTAGAGACAAAACCGGCGCGATCGTCGAAGAGAACCGCGCTGGTAAGACATATCTCGCGATCCGCGATTTCGACAAAATGAAGCAGGGCGTGGGAATGCTTCTCGGCGAACTGATGCGCATCAAGGCGGAAGGCGATTACAACGCGATCAAAGCTCTCATCGATAAGTATGGCGTGCACTTTGATCCCGCGCTGCGGGATCGGGTGGTAGAGCGATATAAGAAACTCGACCTGCCGACCTATTGGACGGGCATCAACGCGGATCTCACCGCGAGCTTCGGCCCGCACGCGGATGTAACGGCCGTTAAGATATCCTATCCACGCGATTACGTGAAACAGCAGTTAGGATACAGCGCGATGTATGCGCCGCGTCCGCATCACTGAGCGTCCTGAGCGAGAACTTCTTTTACTTTCTCGAGCAGTGAGCCAAGAGTAAAGGGCTTCTGCAGGAACGCTGTGCCGGACGGGAAGTCTCCCGCGTAAATGCCGGGGTCGTCGGTATATCCGGAGACGTACAGCACCCTCATGTCGCCGCATGTCGCTTTGATCTTTTCGGCCAACTCGCGGCCGTCCATCTTCGGCATCATGATGTCGGTAATCAGCAGATCGATTTTATCGTGGCGTTGTTCGCACGTTTTGATGGCCTCTTCGCCGCTGGCGGCCTCCAGAACCGAATAGCCCTGACGCCGCAGAATCTTGCGGACCAGCGCGCGGATCCCGGCCTCGTCCTCCACGACGAGAATGGTTTCCATCTTCGGTTTTTCCTCGGGGACCGGGGCAACAGCCTCCTCGACCGGCGCCGGTAGCTCCTCTGGCTCGGGCGCCAGCGCAACGGCCGGGGGCGCTTCTATCCGGCCGGCATGTGGAAGAAAGATCGAGATCCTGGTTCCCGCTCCGGCGGGCTCAACGAAGATATCGCCACCCCATTGCCTTACGAACGTGTAGCTGCGCGATATTATGGCGCCGGTTTCTCCAGGCAACTCATACACTGGAAGGAACGATTCGAACAGGCTCATCTGCTCGCTTCGATCTACCAAACCACCGCTGTCTTCAACAGAGACCACGGCGTAGATCCCGGGAGTAATTACCAGTTCTTCGCGTCTCAGGTCCTCTTTGATCTCGGATTCACCAACGCGGATGGCAAGCTTGCCGCCTTGATCCATGGTTGCGCCCGCGCGGACTGCAAGAGCGGTCAAAAACTCGTCGAGCTGTTCGCGATTTGCCATCCCTTGCAAACCGGGGTCGGGCTCAATTTCGATGGCGACCTTCGAACCCGCGCTCTGCTTGAGTTTTTTTGCGGCAGCTCCCAGCATCTCGCTGAGGTCAACGGTAGCCGCGGGGCCGGCCAATCGCCGCGTGAACGCCAGCAGGTGATTCGAGAGCGCCGTGATGCGTTCGGTGGCGGTCAGGATTTCCTGAATGTCGGCGCGTACCGGATCGGTTTTCGCGACGTGGTCCAACAGCTCCTCGCCATAGCCGTTGATGATCATGAGCATGTTGTTGAGGTCATGCGAGAGACGGCTGGATAGCTTCGCAACCGCTTCCATGCGCTCCGCGCGGACATGCTCATCCTCGAGCCGCCTCCGCTCCGTGATATCGATGGTGAGGCCAATCAGGTGTTTGGGCTGACCTTCGGGTCCGGTCAAGATCCGCGCAGTCTCCCGCAACCACAGAATACGTCCGTCGGCAGCCTTGGAACGGAATTCGCAGCTATGCCGGCGGCCTTCCTCAATCGCCTTGTGATAAGAATCGAGAATCGCAGTGCGATCGTCCGCATCAATGCGCTCCGACCAGAAATCCGAAGTGTTGAGCCAGTAATCGGGATGATAGCCGAGGACTTCCTCGGCCGTGTTCGTCACGAACAGAAATTGCATCGACGGGATATCGACGGCCCAGATAATCGCGTCGAGGCTTTGGAGCAATTCGACGGCTTCGGCCGCCGGAGGCTCCGGCTTGGGCTCGACGATCTCGACAGGCTCGGCTTCGGGAGCGGGCTCTTCCACTACGGCCGGCTCTTCCACTACGGCCGGCTCTTCTACGAGGGCGGGCGCTTCAACCTCAACTGGCGCCTCCACTTGAACCGGCGCTTCAACCGGGGCCGGCGCTTCAGGCTCTGATGGTTCGGGAGCCGCTACGGCGGTGGGCGCGGCCGGTGCGGAAGGCAACACATTCTCGCCCGTAAGGTTCTCTATCGAGATCAGCGCTTCGTACTGGTTCTCTTCATCGCCGTTGCGGATCGGCAGCGCCGAAACCCGCAGATGTTTACCAACGTAATCGACGATCAGATTCTGGACGGACCCGCCGGACTCGAATACAACTTGAATTTTTTCCAGCACCCAGTCGGGCAGCATGACGTCCAAGCGGCCGCGGACCGGCTCGCCACTGCGCAAATTAAAAATCCGGCGTATGGCGCGATTGGAGGAAACGATCGATAAATCGCGGGAAAGGACCAACAGGCCGACCGGTATTGTGGCCACGATATCCTGGTAATAGCGGCGTTCGTTCTCCACTAATGCCAGTAGCCGGGCGACTTCACGGCCTTTCCATTGTTCTAACTCTGCGCGCTCCATGGCTGATGTAAGGATCAGTGTTCTACTAATAGGCAGGGATAGGCAACGGTACTAAGGGGATGTGAGTACCTAGTACAGCTTATGGCGCCGTGTTGTTTATCGAGATAAGTACTCTCCGGATCGATTCCATCGGGCGGCGCGGATGCTATCGTCGAAGGTGCGCATGGGGAGCGAACTCGAATTATTATCCGTGGTTGCGTTGCTCGAAGACGTTCCCGCCCGGGGGCTTCGGCGGGGCCAGGCCGGCACAATTGTAGAACGGTTGGCGCCGGGCGTTTACGAAGTCGAGTTCAGCGATGACGAGGGACGGGCTTACGCGTCGCTGCCGCTTCACGCAGAACAGTTGCTGCCAACCGCTACTCGGCGAGTTTCTTAAACGCCTTTCCGTAGCGCCTGTGTGCCCAATCCTGTGCCGCGTCAAACTTCTTGCGCCGCGCCGAATCCCTCAGTGGGGCGACGATAAGACGCTGGCCGTCGGTGCTTACGTCGAGCGGCGTTTCCGGATCGATCTTCAGAAGGTCGAGAATTGGCCGGTCGATGATCGGGGCGAGACTGTTTCCATGTTTCGTCAGCTTCTTGAGCACGCGGAGTCCGTATATCCAATGTATCACCACGCGCCGCTGATACCAGCCCTGCGCCCGGCTACTGCTTTTTGACCCACATATCGACAAAACGATCCGCCAGGTCCGGCGGTATATGCGCCGTGGCCGTCACTTTGTTCTGCGTTTGTTCGACGTCGATTGCGTCGTAGAGTTTCAGCAGATCGGGTTTGTTGTCGGGCGTGCTCAAACGGCCGAGTCCGATGATCCCCTTCAATGCCGCGCGCACCTGCTTGGCGTCGTTGCCGGTTTTGCAGAGCGCATCGGCGTACAAATCGAAACCGTTGCGCAGGTCGATCCCGAGCACCGCACTGTCCAGGCCTTTAAACACCCGCAGCAGATTTCCTAAATTGCTGTCTTCCGGAACCGTGATGTTGAGCCCCTGCACGCCGCCGGTGAAGGCGGCCCAAATCTGGCTCTCCGAGGGGACAGCGCGCATGCGAGCGGCGAGCGCCGCAGGCAAACCATGATGACCGCCATTCCGCCCATCTACAATCGACTTCAAGGCCGCTGTCGAACCCGTCAACGCAGTGGTCGAATCGATAAACACCAAGGCATTGCGCTGCTCGTCACCCCAGAAATTAAGTCCTTTGTATCCGAATCGCACTGCGCCCGTTTTCTTCAGACGAGGTTCCAGGTCGCCTTCATTGAACTTGCCCCGCGCCATCAGGATGCCGGTCTTACCGTTCGATACCGAAAGCACCTGCCAGAGGTCCTTGCGCGGGTCCACGCCGCTTTCCTTCGTGAATTCATTGAGCCGCGGCAGTTCGACGATACCGATGTGTTTCTGGTAAACGGGCGTGTTCCGTATGGCGTCGACGTTCGCGCCCATGATGAACATGGTGTCGGCGGGAACCAGCGCTTCCAATTCAGGATCGATCTTTATCGAACCCGTGTTGGGCTGGTACTGCCGGCATCCGGCGAGTGCGGCCAGGAGCGCCGCGGCAATGAGGAAACGCACTAAAAATCTCTCCTCGAAAAAATCGCCAGCGCGACCGCCAAGACCACCGCGCCAAAAACCGCCGAGCTCCAGATGGGCATGTAGCCGCTGAACGTGCGGTCCGAAATTGCATCCATCGTCATGGTCCCCATATCGTAAATTTTCGGAAACGTATAGTAGAGCAGACGCCAGATGTTGCGCGACCATTCCGACGACAACAGCTTCAGCATGATGCTGGTCTGCGCCAAAATCGCGCTCATGATCATCAAGGCCACCGCGATCATGGTCGCGAGCGCCTCGCTTTCAAATAACACGCCTACGAGAACCACCACGCTCAACAGGACGGAAAACACGAATATCGAAGTTGCAATCGAGATCAGAAAGCGGCCTTCCCAGATCCCCGTTTTGATCCCGAAAATAAGCCAAACTCCAAGCACCAGGTAAATCACGTTGCAAGAGATCACCAGGACCTTGCCGATGTAGCGTCCGATCAGAATGTGCGTCCGCGAAATCGGCTTGGACAGCAACAGCTCGATACGGCCGGGCTCCAGAACGCTCGGAATCAAGCCGGAAGACGCGAAAACCGCAATCACCGTACCCCACACATAAAGATATGTGGCAATCGCACCATAGACGCCGCGGACCATCTTCTCCAGATCGTTGGCGCGATTCATGGAGCGGCCGAAGACCGAAACGGTCGCCATGGCGCCTTCCACGATGTCGATCTTCAGAAGAAAGAGGAAGAACAGAATCATCACGGTGGAGAGTCCGAACAATCCCCAGAAGATTTTCCGCGCGAACGCCTCGCGAAACGTGTCGCGGATCAATGCGATTGTTGCCGTCATTTGTCCACCGTCTTGACGAAGACCTCTTCGAGCGTGCTGGTGGTCGGAATCACGGCTTCGATCTCGCACTTTTCGGCGCGCAGAAGGTCCACCGCTTCGTTGACTTGCTCGCGCGTGGAGAATTGGAAGTCGACCAGGCCGTCGCGGATGGCCGACGACGCGGCGCGTTCGTCCAGAACTTTGTGAAGTTGTTCGGGCACCTGGATGGCTGTGAGGCGATAGCCCTTACCGGCGGTCAAATCGCGGACGCGTCCGCTCAGCGCGACCTTGCCTTTATGCAGGATCGCGACCTCTTTGCAGAACAGCTCCACCTCGACCAGCAGGTGCGAGTTAATGAAGATCGTGACGCCCTGTTCTTCCAGCGCGCCTAGGATTTCGCGGATGTGCCTTCGGCCTACCGGATCGACGCCGTCGGATGGTTCATCGAGAATCAGCAACCTGGGCGAATGAATCAGCGCCTGCGCCAAGCCGAGACGCTGTAGCATGCCTTTCGAATATTTTCCGATCCGCACGTCGCCCCATTGATCCAATCCTACGCGCGTGAGCAAATCGGGCATCAGGCGCTTGCGATTCGCGGCGCTCACGCCCGACAGAGCCGCATAGAAATCGAGCATGCCCGTTCCCGTGAAGTACGTCGGGAAGCGATGATTCTCAGGCAGGTAGCCGATCGGCCGGCGCGCTTCCGGTTCTCCTGCCGGCTTTCCAAAAATCCGCGCCGAGCCGGAAGTGGGATGCGCCGCCGAGAGCAGCATCTTCACGAACGTGGTTTTACCGGCGCCGTTCGGCCCCAGGAAGCCGTAAGTCGCGCCACGGTGGACCTGCAGCGAAATTCCGTCGACAGCCCGGACCTCCCGCCGCTTCCAACGAGTGCGGAACACTTTGGTCAGGCTGCTCGTATCTATAGCGAGATCCGCGTCCATCCAGTTTTAGGATACGAGGTCGGAAGAGAGAGGGTGCAATGAGAGTTTATATCTTTACATTTCCGATTGTGGTTGCGGGCCTTCTCGGCGGCTGCGACCGGCGGGACAAGGACCGCGCGAAACGCGAACTGGAGCAGACGAAGCTCGAATTGCAAAGGGACGCGCACGCGGCGGGCCGTGAGCTGCATAAAGACGCACAGGTGGCCGGCCATGAGTTGCATAAGGACGCCCAGAAGGCGGCGCACGAGGTGAAGAAGGGTGTCGCGGAGATCAAGCGCGAAGTTAAGACCGGCACGGACGCGCACTAGCGAAGACTGGTAGCGATGGCAGAAGCACGTAAGATCACTGTCGAAGCGCCACTCGACCTTCTCGAAAAAGCGCAGCGGGCCAGTGGTACAGGCGTCACAGAAACCGTTCGTGCCGGACTGCAATTAATTGCCGCGTCGCAGACTTTCGCTCAGCTTCGGCGGTTGCGGGGGAAGGTTCGTTTCTCGCGCACGGCGGCCGATCTGAGAACGGATCGACGATAGCGCCGATACAACACTGCGATCGCTTTCCTACAGGCGGCGCAGGCGAGGACGCCGTATTGCTGGATCAGGCGTTGGCACACGGGCAGGTGCTTATGTGCCCTGTCCCTCTCAGAGACACCTGTAATTGGAGACTGAGGAGGAAGGCTATTGCAATGCGCGGGCGCGATGCGCTGATCGCTCAATGCTGTATGGATCGCGGCGTTCCGCTCATCACGCGGGACCGGGATTTCCGCGCGTTTTGTAGGTTGTCGGAGTAGATGAAAATGCCGGTGTCGATTTTAAAGGCGGAACCGCTGGTCAATGTCACAGTTCGTGAAAAGTTTCGCCAGAGTTATTGAAACTATCCTACACGTTTGCCAGGGTTGTTGGAAATATCCTATGCGGGCCTGGTCAGCCGCGCGTCATTCTGGTGGGGCTTACGGACACGCCGTTAGTCAACAACGTGGAGTGGGACACGCCGGTAGACGCAAGGCGACTTCAAGCGGGGTGGCATCGTTCGAACTGCCCGGCCTACCACCCCACCTTTCGCTTCTCTCGCTCGGTGAGTGTTTCGTGCAAAAGCGATTTGATGTAGGTCTGGTAAGGCAGACCCTTGTGTTCAGCCTGCTTCCGGGCCAGAGCCAAATCTGCTGCGGGAATCCGTAGCGCCACCGTAGGCGCTGGCATCTTCTTGGACGCAGCTATCCGCTCCCGCAGTTTCTCCTTCGTCAACACTTGAGCTTCGCCGTTTTTAACGGCGGCAAGTAGCTTTTTGCCATGCAGGTTGCGATTCTTATACCACCACTCCGCCTCTTCCGCCTCGGTGGCGAAAGCCGGTATGACGCGCTTGGGTTGTTTCTCCAACTGCTTCTTCATTTGGGTTTCTCCAGAAATGCCTTTCTGTCGGAAACGCTAGCCGGAAAGGCGGTAATGGCACGCACCTTGCCGTTGCGAATCGTCCACACCACTGACAACAAACGGCCTCCATTTGTAAGGCCGACAGAGCGGTACCGTTCTTCGTTATCGATCCGTTCGAAATTCAGATCTACAGGATCGTTGTTCAGCAACTGTTCGAACTCGGCGGGCGCTACTTTGTGGGCGTCGAAGTGCTTCTTGTTCTCGTCATCCCAATCGAATTCGATCCCGCTGGCCACCGCCCAATATTGTATCGCAACGTATATACGTTCAGGATTGGCTCCCACCCGCTTTGCGTGCGCGTCAGGCGTGGTGCGTCCGCCTCTGATAGATCCGGCGGTAGTGTTTGGCGATGCTGCTCACGGTTCCGCGGGGACACTGCGCGTCTGGACTACCCCGCCATATCGGGACGAGGCCAAAACCTGTTCCCCAGACGTCACTTCTAGCCATTTCCCGAGTGCCGACAATTCGCACGGACTCGCCGCATGGGTTTACCCAAGGCGATTTCCCTGGCTTGCCTGTACTCTGCCCACTTTTTCTTCCGGGTGGCAACAATGCGGCGTAGGGCTGTTTCCCTCAGCATCTTGCGGCTTGGGATCTGTATCTGAGCGGCAACATCTTTCCGGAGGAAAAATGCGTAATACTTTCCAGCGTCAGGCAATGGGATCGCAAGCACCGGTGTGCCCGACTCTTTCAGGTAGCGCGCAAGAGAACCACTGTCGAGATGGAATCGCTTGGCGAGGACTGATGTCGCCACGTAGTCTTCCGCGAAACATTGAACATCCATCGGCTCACCGGTTTGCGCACTCGCCGTAGCCGATCAACCTCAATACGATCCGTGAAGTCGCATGAAGTGACAAAAGTCAGCTTGCTACGGCGTGCCCCTTCGATCAGTTCGTTCATCAACCCTCCAGGCGCGTACAAAACTCTTGCGTTTCTCCCGTTCTTGGGTAATCCTTATACAGGATCTAATAATCCCTTATGAGGACGCTTACCGCAGATTCCTGGCTGGTGTCAACACCAAAAGGATAGTGATATCCTGTAGCAGGATACAGCGCACGCACATGCCAGAGATCTACGAACAGATTGGAAAGCAGATTCGGGAACTGAGAACCACGCTCAAGGGTCAGGGCATCGGCCAAGAGGAGTTGGCAGAGGCGGTGAGCACTACCGCCAACACGGTCTCCCGCTGGGAGACTGCCACCTACAAGCCCTCGATCTCGGACTTGGAGAGGCTGGCTAGGTTTTTTGGCGTGCCGATCACTGTGTTCTTTCCCCAGCCGGCACCCAAGGCCCGAACGAACGCCCTTCTTAGTGCTACAGCAGAGCTGGACGACGAAAACCTCGAAGAAGTCACGCTATATGCTCAGTTTAGAAGGGCACGGCAGCGAAAGAAGACACGGTAGACGACCCGGACATTTGCACTCCAGCCGCTACTGCGTCATGTGGGATTATTTCACTAACTGTGGCACGTGTTTTCAAGAATCTGTCAAGAAATTATTTCACTAATTCTGTCAACCTACAGCGTTCGTGGACGCTGCGGGTCTCGATCTCGTTATCGAATAACCGCGCACGAGCTTGACCGCCAGATAAACGATACACGCTACGCACGAGGTAATGAGCAACATCCGCAGGCGGGCCGCCGCGGTTACTGAAATCCCGCAACCCGTCGCGAGGACGAAGTACGCCGCCAGGCACGCGGGACACTTCGGCAGGGCCGCCAGGATGGCCGCAGGAAACAGCCATCCCGTCCGCTCCCGCCAGCGCCGCGAAACCGTCGGCAATCCGTGGCAGCCCGCGCTCACGCGTGTTGCTCCTCCGACTTACAGCATGACGCCGAAACGGCCGGCGGAACGTATAGCTGCTTCGGATCGATAACCTCCGACTCGTCATATCGGTCATGGTGCCGAACCCAGGCCATGCTGAACGCCAATCCTTCTTCGCCGCGGCCTTTTGGCGCCATATCGAGGTAGTTATATGCGCCCACCAGCATGTCCAAGCCGCGGCTATAGGTGGAATAGGTGTGATAGAGATCGCCGCCGTTGTTGTAGAACACGCTGAGGCCAGGCAGTTCGTCCACCGGAATGCGGCTCACGCCGTAGTTGTAATACGCTTCGCCTTGCGCCATCTCCTCCTTCGTGAACGAAACATTGAAATCGAAATTGAAATCGTTGCCGTATGACGAGACCCATTTGAAATTCCAGCCCATGCGCTTCTTGAACGCTTCGATTTCCTCCAAAGGCGCCCGTGAGACCAGCAGCAGCGTGACGTCGCGATGCCGCAGATGTACCAGGGCTGCGTCGATATGATCGGCCAGGAATGAACAGCTTTTGCAACCTTCCGTCCATCCGGGGCCGAGCATGAAATGATAAATCATCAATTGGCCGCGGCCGGCGAAGAGATCGGAGAGGGTCTCTTTGCCATGGGGCCCGTCGAAGACATAGTTCTTCTCCACTTTCGTCCAAGGCAGCTCGCGCCGCTGCCGGCTCAGCTCATCGCGCTGCCGCGTGAACGCTTTCTCTTTCGCCAGAAGCACTTTGCGCGCCTCCGTCCATTGTTCCTGAGAAACTACTTCGTGACTTACATCGGTTGCTGTCATGACTTGGTCTCCTTCATTCTGTTCTCTGCAATTCTGCGAATCCTCGAAATGATGCTGGTCCATCCCGTGTTGACCTTCGCCCCGTCCAGATGCTCGGGTGGGATCTGCCCGATGGCGCGGTGCGAAAACCTCACCCGTGTTGCGGCGCCTTCCTCCGTCAAACGGTATATGACGTGTGAGATCGCCGGAGACGACATGAACAGCGGCCCTTGAATCTCGAGCAGCGCCGGCGGTTTGATGGATTGCACGTGCCCCCACAGATGGCCCGTGTTGTTGCCGAGGTCGCGGAACCAACGGCCGCCGGGCCAGGGCTCGATCTTCATCGGCATTGGCGTCCCGTCGGAGGTTTCGTTATAAGGCCCCATCTGCTCCAGGATCGTCTCGAAGACAACATCGATGGGCGCCGCGATCTTCTCGTCCTTTACCACTTCTAACGTTTGAACAATTTGTTCGGAAAGAGTTGTCGACATAATTATTTCCCCTTATCTTTCGTATTCATCTTGTTTTCGGCCCGCTCCTTGATGCGGTCCAGATGGTGGGTCCAGAAGCGCTCAAACGTCTTGACCCAATCGTGTACCGGTTTGAGCTGTTGTGGCTCCAGCCGGTAGAGACGAAGCTGCCCCTTTTTGGTCACCGATACAATACCGACTTTGCGAAGCACGCCGAGGTGTTTCGAAACCGCTGGTTGCGGTACGCGAAGCGCCTCCACCATGTCGCCGACGGCGTGGTCCTTGCCATCGACAAGCAGGTCGATGATGTCGCGGCGGCGCGGCTCGGCAATGGCATTGAAAACGTCGGTGGTGGTAGCGGCGCGGGGCATCGACTACAGTATATTCCCATATGGGAATATGTCAAGGGATCGAACTAACATTTTTCTGGCTGGCAAGCGCCACGCCGCGGCCAACGAATGCGAAGACCAACAACGCCAGAGCCGTTAACCAACCTCCCAGGCTAAAGACCGACGGTACGTACAAGCCGATCGCCAGTCCGGAACCGATTAAGAACGCGGCAAGAATACCGAATTGCCACATTCCGTACATGAAGATAAACGGCAGGTAGTGCGCGCCGAGGGCAATCATGAACGCCGGATAAAACCAATTCTGGCGATAAGCGGTTGACGCGAATACAAGCGGCAAAGTAAGCGGTAGAACGAACGCCACTTGAATGCCCAGACCATTCATGGGGTGCCCTTTGGGGAGGGAGGCCGGACGCCCCATCAAGCGTAAGAGCAACTGGGTCATCGGGAAAATAAAGATGCCGACGAAAACCAGCACTTCCATTGCGGTCTTGGGCGAGCGCCACGTGGCCGCGGCCGCGGAGAGAAACCACACGCCGCTTGAAACGAGCTGACCCGCGAATCCACCTAGAAAAACAGTTCGTACATCCCGCTGTGCCTGAGTGATTGTCACGATGGCTGTTATGCTATCTCAGTTCGCGGCTCCTTCCGCGCATATTTTTCTCGGTTTGGCCGAAAAGACTGTTAGCAGGATTGACGAAACGCCTCCTCACACTTGAACTACGAATGCATCGTTCCAACATCACAACCAAGATCTGGCTCAGCGTCGGAATCTTCATCCTCGGAAACGTGCTCTCCACGGCATTGGGGCAGATCAGAGACCGTGCGGCCCGCAAATCGCTGCGAGTCACTTCCGAAGCGCTTTTCCCGGCCGCGCAACGCAGCCAGGAGGCGGAATCGGCGTTCCAGCGCATGGTGAAAGGATTTGCCGATGCGGTCATCATGCAGGACCTATCCGGATTGGACCGGGCCGTCGAGAGCGGGAAACAGGCAGCGGCCGCCCTGCGTAGCGTAGCGGCAATTCAGGGTCTGGAGGGCGAGCGGAGCAAGGGAGCCGGAAAACTGGCCAACGACTTGGAGCGGTTGCTGGCCGACGCACGGACCACGTATGGAGCGGTTTTGGGCGGCGATGTTTCAGCCACTACGCGGGACCAGATGCGCGCGCTCGCCATACGCAACGAACAGGTCAGCGCGGCCCTCAATAAGACGAAGGAGCAGTTGGCCGCGGACCTGCGTCAGCGCCTCGGCGCTCTGGAAGAGAGCTCGGCGCGCCAGAGCTGGCTGGCTCTCGCGGTATTTTTCATTACGTTGATTGTGGCGGGCGCGATAGTCAACGTGACCATCCGCCGGGCCATTACGGGGCCGATTGTGCGGGTGATTGGCGGGGTGCGGGCCGCGGCCAACGAAGCTGCCCGCGCGGCAACGCAACTGGCTCAATCCGGGACCGAGGTTTCCGATAGCGCGCGAGAGCAAGCGGCCTGCGTTGAGGAGACTTCCGCGTCGCTCGAAGAGATTTCCACCACAACTCACCAAAATGCGGACCGGGCCAGAGCGGCCGACGGCTTGATGCAACAGGCACGCAACACGGGGGACTTGGCCGCCCAGGCAATGGAGGATCTCGCGGCGTCCATGCGCGCTATTTCCAAATCGAGCAACCAGGTCGCCAGCGTGTTGAAAGACATCGACCAGATCGCATTCCACACGAACATTCTGGCCCTCAATGCCGCAGTGGAGGCGGCGCGTGCAGGGGAAGCGGGCGCGGGGTTCAGCATCGTAGCCGATGAAGTGCGCTCGCTCGCGCAGCGTACCGCGGAGGCGGCGCGAAATAGCGGGGCCATCCTGGAACAAACCGTGCGCGACGTCTCGCAGGGAGTGGAGTTGGTCGATCATGCTCACCTGGCTTTTCAGGACGTTTCCGCCAAGATCGCGAGCGGAACCGAGATCGTTAGCCAGATTGCCTCGAGCAGCGCGGAGCAGGCCCTCGGGATCACCGCGATCGGTCAGGCTATGACACGCATCGGCTCGCTGACCGATCGCAACGTCGCCAATGCGGAGCGAACGGCCGAGGGCACTTCCGCCATGACCTCACAAGTGGAAACGACCCGCAAGTACCTGGAAGATCTGGTAGCCGTGGTGGGCATGCACGAAACCTAATCCTTTAGTGCAACTTGTAACCGGCCTCGCCCGGCGCCGCTCCATCCACTTTGAGCACCGTTACCGTCGCGTCCACGTCGGAGGCCAGGATGCAGCCGATCGCCCCGGGCGTACGCGCCACGAATTGTTTCAACGCGGCCGCGGAGCGGACGTCCGCGGGCGGTACGATGTCCTTTCCCGTGAATGCCGCCTGCATGTAGTACCGTTTCAGAACCGCATCGGACATTTTGAAGACAACTTTCAACAACATCGCTCCTTCGGGTGACTCCGGCGGAGTTTGAACCGGCGACACCTTCTTGCCGTCCGGCCATTTCGTCTTTTCTCCGAGGATCATCAGCCGGAGATCGGCGGAACTGATCGTTTCGAGCGTGTTCGCCTTATTCACGACGACGGCCAGTTCAGCGCCGCCTAGCGAAAGTCCGTTCAGCAAGGCAAACGCGAGGATCGGGATCGAGAATCTCACTCTGAAAGCGTGCCGATCAGAAAGTAAAAGCAATTTGTGCATCCAAACCATTTCCCGCCAACTGGCTGCTCTGAAAAAGATGGTTAAACTGCAGTTTAAACGCGGCGTATGTTGCAAAATCGATCCGCATCCCGATCGATGGACCGTAGTAAGTTCCCTTCAAAAGATTCACGGGGTCGTTCACGTTGTCCCTGACGTACTGATAGCGGAAGTAGGGCTTGTAGATTCCGAACGCCCGGGCGAGTTGCGTGTAGGCCATAGGGCTTCGGAACGACTGGGACGTCCCCGTGAAGTGATTGCTCAGAAGCACCGCTTCGGTGAAGAACTCCCAATTGGGTGTCAAATACACGACGTATGCACTCTCGATGTTCTGCTTGATCTCCGGTAGTCCGGCGGGATTTAAACCGTCGTGATACCAGGACCCTCCAATTTGCAGCCCGGAGACGGCCTGCGGCCGAATAAAAACGGCGAGATTGGTAGCCTTGTAGTTGCGGTCGGAGTAAAAATTCTGCACCGATTCCGCCACGTTGGGGAAGGAACTGAGACCGTTACCGATCTCGAAGACCCAATGCAGCCCCAACTTTTCGGTCTTCGGAACTTCTCCATCGAGGTTGACGCCGACCATGTGTACCGGCAAAATCCCCCCGCTGTCCTCGAAGAGGTACATGATGGGCCGCCCTTCGGCCGTTGAAAACCAGGTCCCGTGATGAAACGCCGTATTGTAATATCCGATGGAAGTGTGGAAGCGGCCGGCGTTCGCTGAAAAATAGCGGTTCACGCGGTAGGTGAGTACATACCGTTCAATGTCAACTCCGAACAGGTTGGTCGCATTCGGACCGAGTACAACCTCCGATAGAAAGCTCAGATGGTCGGAAAGCTTGGAGGTAATGAACAGGTCGAACTCGCCGGCCGAAAAGGCGGTATGGGGCGGCGTGGGTGGGTTCCCGCACGTTCCGCATCCGTCGTTTACGATCGGAAAGACCAGGGGATTTGCGATGGATCCCACGCCGAAGTTGAAGTCGAAGAATCCTCTGATATTGAAGACGGGGCCTCCGCCGGGAATCTCCATGTTGTGGCCCATTCCGGTATCCTGCGGTTGGGCTATTTCCTGCGTTTGCGCGACATCCGGCACAGCTGGTGCTGGTTCCGTCTTAACGACCGCCTGAGTTTCGGGCGGCGCCGCCTGCACCGCCGCAGTTACGGGCGCCGCCGGCGCTGGAGCTCCACGCGCCGCCTCCAACTCGCGAATGCGGGCTTCCTGCGCCTCCACCTTGCTAGCCAGCCGCTCAATCTGCTGGAGCGCTTTTTGCAATTGGGCTTGGGTATCGGAAGGCGAAACCTGCGCCATCGCGCTCTGCAGTGCGAACCACGTCACGCCAGCCACCAGAGAAATCTTCATAAACGCCGTAACTGCCACACATGTGTGTCAAGCGTTCTCTTTTTCTCAGCTTTTGTTCCGTGAGTGGCGAGGCGATATCCGCCGCCGTCCCGATTTAATTCAAGGGGTCATTGTTAGATGGCGAAAATGTTAAATGGCGCGCGAAAATCAGGACGCGGCGCCGTTCGTCTCCGGCATGGGGAAATGCGTGATGCCAGATGCGAGCGCTAATTGAGTCAGTCCCGCTACGTTATTGACCCCTAGCTTCTTCATCATGGTCTTGCGGTAGCTGCGAACTGTCTGCAGACCGAGATCCAACAATACGGCGATTTCTTTGCTGGTCTTTCCTTCGGCCACCAGGCGCAACACTTGCAACTCACGTGGCGAGAGCACATCGAGCGCCGAGGGCAAAGGCTTCGCCGGATCAAGGTCGCCGCGCTGGATGCGGTGCAGCAAGCGATCCGAGACCTGCGGGCTCAAGTACGATCCGCCTTTGGCAACAGTGCGGAGCGCGTCCACGAGATCGCCGTCGGAGGCTTTCTTCAAAACGAAGGCGCGCGCTCCGGAGCGGATGGCGCCAACCACGGAGTGCTCGTCGTCGTACATCGAAAGAATGATGATTTTGATGCCGGGGTGCAGGCGCAACAACTCCGTCGTCGTCTCGATCCCGTTCAAGCCCGGCAGTCCGATGTCCATCAGCACGATATCGGGTTTCTGCTTCTTGCAGATCTGCACCGCTTCCGATCCACTCTCGGCCTCCGCCATGACGTGGAACTCGTCGCTGTGACGCAGAATGGCCTTGATGCCGTCGCGCATAATCTTGTGGTCGTCGACCAGTAGGACGTTGGTGGCCATTTCACTGATTCGCCGTACAACTGAAGTTGACAATTGTATCCTTTTCGCCGGAGCGATTCACGGCGAGGGCGATATCGTTCCGGCTGGTGTAATAACTCATGAGGAGAACAGGCAAGCGCCTTTCTTCCTCGAAATCGATAATTGCGTCCGCGCGGATCTCCAAAACGAACTCGTTGCGGCTACGCTTCAAGTTCATATCGAGATGAGTGCATTCGGGGTTTTCATGGGCCAGTTCAATCACCGCTTCCGCGCCGCGGTACATCGCTTCGGCGCGAGCCGCCGGAACTCTGACGGACGGGTCGAGCTGCAGGCGGATGCCTCCCCTGAACATTTCCCGGAAGCGGCTGGTAAGCCGTTCGAGAGCGAATTGGAGACCCGTGCGCTGCACCACCGAGGGGTTTAACTCATAGCTCAGGTCGCGAATCCGGCCGATGATGGTTTCGAGCATCTGCTGGATTTCGTGGGTGCGTTCGTCCAGTTCGGGCGCGGTAGAGCCAAAGTCGTGCCGCAAAGCGTCCAGTTGAAGCCCCACGGCGCTCAGAACCTGTCCGACCTCGTCGTGCAAAAAATGCGAGATGCGGGCGTATTCCGATTCGCGCTCCGTGATCAACCCGGCCACTAACTCCATATCGGGGGCGTTCGGGAGCGCTTCCGCGTGCTGTAACGGGCGGCGGCGATTCATGTATCTCAAGATTCTATTGCTTGCGCGCCAGGGCGCGTTTGGCCGCGGCGATGACATCGCGCGCGATCAATCCGTACTTGTCCAGCAGGCCTTCCGGCGTCCCCGACTCGGCATAGGTATTTTGGATGCCGACAAATTCCATGATGCAGGGGTGGGTCTCGGCGACCACTTGCGCCACGCGAACGCCCAGGCCGCAATCGACGAGGTGCTCCTCGGCGACAACAATGGCGCCGGTCTCAGCCGCGGCGCGCGCGATGGTGTCGCGGTCGAGCGGTTTGATGGTGTGAATATCGATCACGCGAGCTGAAATGCCCTCACTTTCGAGCGCCATCTGGGCTCTCAAGCCTTCACCAACCAGCAGACCCGTCGCGATAATTGCGACGTCGGTCCCCTGTGTCAACTCGATCGCCTTGCCGATCTCAAAGCTCTGGCCAGACTGGTAAATAATTGGCGCCTTGGCGCGTCCCGCGCGGATGAAGACGGGGCCAAAATGGCTGGCCGCTTGCCGTACGAGCGCGGCCATCGCTACTTCATCGGCGGGCGACAGCACCACAAAGCCGGGAAGCGAGCATGCCAGACTGAGATCCTCAATGCTCATCTGCGACGGTCCATCCTCTCCGATGGAAATCCCGCTGTGCGTGCCGACTGCTTTGAGATTTACGTTGGGGAAGGCTGCCGTGACGCGAAGCTGTTCGAATCCTTTATTCAATAGAAAAACGGAAAAGCTGGATACAAACGGGATCTTTCCAGAAGAGGCGAGGCCCGCTCCGATGGCGACCATATTCGACTCCGCAATGCCGCATTCGAAGAAACGGTCCGGAAATTCGCTCTGGAACAAGTTGGTAATGGTCGACTTCGCGAGGTCGGCATCGCACACCACCACGTCTTTGTTCTCGCGCCCCAGCGCGGCCAAGGTTTTGCCGAAGGCCTCCCGGGTGGCCATTCCCGGCTTCAAATCGAATTTTGCGTTTAGCGAAGAGGTTGTTTGGGCTGACATATCAGGCAAGCTCCTGGAGTGCGAGTTCCATCTCATGCTGGGTCGGCGCAGTACCGTGGAATTTCGGATTGTTTTCCATGAATGAGACGCCTTTCCCTTTTATCGTGTGAGCAATTATAGCAGTGGGTTTTTCTTTTGTGTTGGCGGCTTCGGCGAAAGCCTTTTGCAGAGCCGGGATGCTGTGGCCGTCCACTTCGATGGTGTGCCAGTTGAAGCTGCGCCACTTTTCCGGAAGCGGGTCGAGCGGCATGATGTCTTTGACGAAGCCGTCGAGCTGAATGAGGTTGTTGTCCAAGATGGCCACGACATTGTCCACTTTCTTGTTGCCTCCGAACATGGCCGCCTCCCAGATCTGCCCTTCCTGTATCTCGCCGTCGCCCAAAACGACATAGGTGCGCGATGGGCTGTTGTCGAGTTTCGCCGCGAGTCCCATGCCCAGAGCCAATGATAGTCCTTCGCCCAGCGATCCGGTGGAGGCCTCCAACGCGGGGATGAAGCGGACGTCGGGATGGCCCTGATAAATCGAACCCATTTTGCGGAGCGTCCCCAATTCGGATTTGGGCGTATAACCGCACTCGGCCATCACCGCGTATAGCACCGGGCAGGCATGCCCTTTCGAAAGTATAAAGCGGTCGCGCTGCGGCCACTTGGGGTTCTTCGGATCGTGACGCAAGACATCGAAGAAAAGCGTGACCAGGATCTCGACCGCGGATAGCGAGCCGCCGGGGTGGCCGGACTTCGCCGCCGTGATCATCTCAATGATGTCGCGGCGCACCTCTTTGGCAATCGCTTGAAGGTCTTGCACGTTATCGGTCTGTTGCATGTCTGCATTCCAATTTAGCAGGTGGACGGGACGCTGAGACGGCCGCCCTCCGGGCCGCTATTAAGGAAAAACCTTAGATCGTCCGATAACAGAGTGTATGTTTCGCGCAGTGGTGTTGGCGCCCGATGCGGAATTCGCTCTGGCTGTAGAGCGTCTTGCCCTTGAGTCCGGGCATCTGATAGTTAACAAAACGATCGCGACCTTTCCGGAAAGCGGCTACGATGTGGGCCGGGTCATAGCGGGCTTCGATCCCGAAGTCATCCTTCTCGAGAACACGCAGCCGGACACCGCTCTCAATGTCGCCGAAAAATTGAGGAACTACGCGCCTAATGTTGCCGTGGTCGTTCTGGGGGGACGCGTTGCCCCGAACGTCGAACAGAAGTTCGATGAGATTGGCGTGGCTTGCCTTAACGGGGCTTTTTCGCAGCGCCAGTTTCTGGCGGCGCTGAAGAGCGCGATTCACAGGTCGCGCCAAAACTCCTTGGGTCCCGTCTTTGCATTTCTTCCCGGGAAGGCCGGGAGCGGCGCTACCACCGTTGCCTACAACATGGCTACCTCCATGGCGATCTCGCTTGAGAAGAAAGTGTTTCTCTTGGAAGCCGATCTGCACTCGGGGGTCATCTCTACGCTTCTCGATCAGAAACCGCGCCTTCCGCTGATAGACGCCTTACAGAATGCCGGGCAACTCGATTACTCGACGTGGCTCAAATACGTCGTCACGGCCCACTCCACCGATTTTCTACTTGCGGACCGCATTAAGAAAACGCCGCTGCCTTCCTGGATGCACTACCATCAGCTTCTACGCTTCGCCTCCTCGCGATACGATGCCATTTTCGTGGACTTGCCGGAGGTGGTCAACGAAGCGACCGAAGAGATAGTCCAGTCCGCTCAGTGGACGTTCGTGGTCTGCACGCCGGAACTTGCTTCGCTCACGCTTGCCGAGCAGCGCCTGCAGGAACTCCGGGCTCATAACGCTCCTCTGGACCGGCTAAGAGTGATCGTCAATCGTTGGCATCGCAGCGACATGAGACCGGAGGAAATCGCCAAGCTCCTGGGTTGCCAGGTTACCGTGGCGATCAAGAACGATTTCCGGACCATCAGCCGCGCCTTTGCGTCCGGTGAACCGGTCAGCGATAGCACCGATATTGGCAGATCGTACGTGGAGTTTGGGGCCAGGCTGTTAGGGATCAAAGAGAGCGCCAAGCGCTTCTCGTTCTTCTAGGTGGGACGGACGATCGGTTTTCGTCGTCTGTTTTCTGCCCGGCCGACGGTCACTGCGTCGCGAGTATGGTAGTATGGCAATATGGCGAGCCGAAAAATGACCTTCACCATCCCAGGAGATCTGGCAGCCAAGTTTCTGCGTCGAGTTCCGGCTCGGGAACGCTCCCGTTACGTAGCGGAGGCAATCACAGCCAAACTCGGTGACCGCGAAGAGCGCATGATTCGCGCGTGCGAAATAGCAAACAGTTCTGCCGATGTTCTCGCTATCGAACGAGAATGGGATGCGATGAGCGACCAGGCCGACGATCGCATAGATGAGCCGTGGAACAGTGGCTCTCCGCGGTGAGGTTTGGTGGGTCCGGCTCGATCCGACAATTGGATCGGAAATCGCAAAGACAAGGCCCTGTCTGGTGCTTTCAAGCAATATAGTCAATGAGCGGCGAAAAACCGTAGTTGTCGTGCCGCTGTCCAGTTCACCCCACTCGAGTCCGCCGCTTCTCGTGCCCGTTCAGTGCGGCGGCCGCAATGCGGTTGCAGTCGTCGACCAAATTCGTGGCGTTTCCAAAGAGCGGTTGGACCGCCGCATGGCGACGCTTTCCGTCGAGCACCTCGAAGCCGTAGAGCAGGCGCTTCGAGAGGTTCTGGAACTTGGTTAACGCGGCAACTTGAAATCTTCCACCAGCATCAAGTCGCTTTCTCCCGCGCGCTCCTCGTCCTCGAATCCGCCGAAGATAACGTGCCGGCGGTCGGGAGAGATTGAAAGTCCTACGGTGGCATGGTGCTCCAACGCTATAAACTGCCGCGTCTTGCCGGTTTCAAGATCCAGGAACTGCAGCGACCGTTTCGATTCGAATAGCACCCCATGATCCGTCAGGCAGAAACCGAAAGCGTACACCTCGGGCAATACTTGCGTCTCCTCTCCTCCATCGACAGGCATGCGATACAGCGGGCTGGCTCCCGTTCGCTTGGTGTAGTAAATCCAGTGTCTATCGGGCGATTCGACCGCCAGATAGCCGCCATTCTTCGTGACTTGGCGCGCGTTGCCGCCATCGCCGCCGATCTTCCAGACCTGGTATCCGCCGCCGCTGCGGTCCGAGACGAAATAAATAGAGCGCCCGTCGCGCGACCAGATGGGAGCGCCATCCACCGAATGGCCAAACGTCAATTGACGCGGATTGCCACTGCCA
>JBEKUT010000061.1:0-22253 GCA_049514735.1 Bryobacteraceae bacterium | reverse complement strand
CAGGCGAGACGCCGCAAGCAGGTGTTCTTGAAAGACTGGGAGACCAAGCTCAACGAGTTCCTTCGGTTCAATGAGCGGGCGGTCCTGGTTGACAAAGGGAGTGTGAGCAAAACGACGGCAGACGCCCGCGCCGAGGCCGAGTACGAAGAGTTTGCCGCCCGTCGCCGTGCACTCCTGGAAGCGGAGGGAGGGCGCGGGCAGATGCAGTCCCTCGAAGATGCGGCAAGGAAGTTGAACGAGAGACCGAAGCGCAACCAGCCTTGATCATAGCTGCCGGCGGGAGAGCCAAGAAGACCTTGCGCGGCGCAGCTCTACGGCAAATCGGGTTGCGTCTCCCCGCACTTAGTGCCGGGCGTTCCGGGCTTGCAGATTCGAAAGAATCGGCAGGCGCTTCCGGAAGTGGGTCCATCTCGATCGCGATCCACGGCGCGCCGGAAGGCGGTGGCACACTCCGTCCGGCATCCCTTCAGAATATATCCGAGGTGCCGCGGATCTGAAGCGGCGGAGGTCAAAGGGTAAAACATGGAACGTCGCACGTAGAACGTTTCGAACCACCAACCAGCAACGCTGTACGCAGTACGTGGCGTATCGACTTTAAACGAGCTGTCTCGTAACAGCGAGACATTTCTCAATCTCACCCGCGTTATTGAACAGTGCCGGCGCGATGCGGATCTGTCCTCCCCGCAACGTCACTTCGATCCTCGCAGCCTGGAACAGTTTGCGGGCGCTTTCGACAGGCCTACCGCACTGAAACGTGACAATAGGCGATCGATTTCCCGGCGGAGTCGCTAGTCGATGCCCCTGTTCCACCAGGCCCTTATAAAGTTGGTCCGCCAGACCCACGGCGTGTTCCTCGATACGCGCGATGCCGACTTTTTCAAGATAGGAAAGGCTTGCCTGCAACTGCGCAACGGCGCCAAACGCCCGGCTGGTACCTTCGAACTTCTGCGCGCCTCGCAGCAGTTCATAACGATAATCCGGATCGGCGCGCTCCACCGAAAACTCTCCGATGCGATCGGATTGAACGCGGTCGATAACGTCGCGGCCGATGTAAAACGGCGCCACTCCAAATTCCGCCATCAACCATTTATACGAACCACAGCACATGGCATCCACGCCGGCGGCGCGGACATCCAGCTCGATCGTCCCCGCGGCCTGCACCGCATCGGCATAAAATAACGCCCCGTGCGCGTGCGCCAGGTCCGCGATGGGCCGCATATCGTGCCGGAATCCGTTCACGTGCGACACCCAGGCGACGGATACGATGCGGGTGCGTTTGTCGATGTGTTTTTCAAAATCGGAGGCGCTCACCGCTCCATCCCGGTTTTTCACGATTCGTAACTCGATGCCGCGAGACGCCTCCAGAGCGCGATAGAGAACAAACTCGGTGGAGTAATGCAGATCGTCGACCACCACGTTGTCGCCGGCCCGCAACCCGATGCCGTTCGCGATGACGTTCTCACCTTCTCCCGTCGAATTGAGAAGACCGATCTCATCCGGCGTAGCGTTTATCAAGCGTGCGAACTGCGTCCGAACCGCGTCGTTCACTGCCATCAAAGCGCGAACCTGCATCGGACGGGCGCTTTTCCCTTCGATGTACGCGTGGCTTGCCTCCACTACGGCTCTCGACACCGGCGCGATGTAAGCGGAGTTCAGATAGACGATGTCTGAAACAATCGGAAAGTCGTTGCGAACCCCCAGTGGATCGTCCCGCAAGTCCGGCTTCGATTGCGCAGCCATCTGGCCGCTTGGAGCAAGCGCGGCCGCCGCGGCGGCTGCTATGAGAGAGCGCCGGTCCATTGTCATAACTTGAACCCTGTCATAACTGGAACCTCTCGGAGAAGAAGCCTTCGAAATTCAGACCATAATAGCGCGTGGCTGTTCTTGCGGCCGCCGCTTCTTGCTATTTGTTATAGCAATGCAAATAGATTTCTCGATGTTGTTCGCCTCCGCGATTTTCTTCGCCACCGCCGGTAACGCCCTTCACGCAGCCACGGCACAACCCGCCGATCTCATCGTCACCCATGCCTATCTGGTGACCATGAACGCGTCAAAGGAGATTTTCCCGGACGGTGCGGTTGTGATCAAAGACGGGCACATTGCCGCCGCCGGTCCAAGTACGATCGCGAATGGTTATGTTTCGGCAAAGACCATCGACGCGGCCGGCGATATTGTCATGCCCGGCATGATCGATACGCATACACACGCTTCCATGACGGTCTTCCGCGGCCTCGGTGACGATGTGCCCGACCGGCTGCAGCGTTTCATCTTTCCACTCGAACATAAGTTGGTGGACCGCGAAATCGTCTACTGGGGCGCTCTGCACGGAATGGTCGAAATGATCGAGGGCGGCGTAACTACGATGGCCGACATGTACTATTTCGAAGACGAGGTGGCCCGCGCCGCGAAGAAAATCGGCATGCGAGGCATTCTCGGAGAGACCATTCTCAATGCGCCCGCGCCCGACGCAAAAAAGCCTTACGGTGGCTTCGATTATGCCTTGAAGTTCATTAAAGAATTTGGTGGCGACCCGCTGGTGACGCCGGCCTTCGCGCCCCACGCGCCCTATACCGTGGACGCGGAGCATCTACGCATGATCCAAAAACAAGCCGACGCCCTGGACGTGCCCATCCTGATGCATGTTGCCGAGATGCCGTACGAGGTGACGCAAATCAAGAAGGACTTTGATAAGACGCCGATTGAGTATCTCGATTCCATCGGACTGCTCACCAAGCGCCTCCTGGCTGCCCACTGCATCTTCACCTCAGCCTCCGATATCGCGCTGCTCAAAGCGCGTGGCGTTGGCGTGGCTCACAACATGGTGTCGAACATCAAGTCCGCGAAAGGCGTGGCGCCCGCATGGGCGATGTTCCAACAAGGCGTCCGCGTCGGCCTCGGAACGGACGGCCCCATGAGTGGGAATACGCTCGATATCATCGGGCAACTTGGTTATGTCGCAAAGGTGCAGAAACTCTCGAATCATGACCGCAACATCATGCCGGCGGCCGACGTGGTGGAAATGGCCACCATCGGGGGCGCCCGGGCTTTGCATATGGAAGATCGGATCGGTTCGCTCGAAACCGGCAAGCTGGCGGACCTCATCGTTCTCGATCGCAATGCCACGGCATGGACGCCGTTTTACGACGTCCACTCGACGCTTGTCTATGCCGCCAGCCCGCATGACGTTCGCACCACCATCGTGCAAGGCCGCGTGATCATGGAGGACCGCCAAATCAAGACGCTGGATGCGGCCGAGGTGCGGGAGCACATGCGCAGCCTAAGCCGCAAGATCGCCGCCGCGGTGGCCCAGGGAATCCAGTAGCGCCGGCCACGCCAGGCGATGGCCCCCCCCATTCACTCATCGATCCTGCGGCGTAAAAGAAAGGAACGCCGGACTCGACAATAGCGCGTAGACCAGCTCGCCCTGTTTCCTCGTATTTGTTTTCGCAAACAGCCTCTTCAGATGATTGCGCGTGGTGTGTTCGGTGATCTGCAAAGCCGCGGCGATATCTCCCACTATTTTCCCCTGCATCACCAGCGAAGCAACCCTCGCTTCCGCACGCGTGAAGCCGAACAAGCGCGCCAATAATGCGGCGTCGGGCACGCATGCCACTTCCGGATCGTTAAAGAATACCAGCGAAGCTGGTTGACCCGGCCTGCGGCTGTTCTTGACTGGAATCACCAGCATCGGAATCGGCTTTTCCGCGCCCCTCGACACGGTAATAGCGCTGAATGCCCGTTCCTCGGCTTGGCCCACGCTTACGATTAACTCTCTCAGATTCTTGTTCTGCTGGCTCGATTCTACCGAAAGCACGTCGTGCGTGATCGCAATCGTATGCCCCCGCCCCATTGCTTTTTTAGCCGCCCGATTGGCAATCAGAATTTTTCCGCGTTGATCGAGCACGACGAACGCGATCGGCAGGAGATCCAATCCGGATAACACCGCGGAGTACAAAGCCTCGGGAGCATTGTTCGTTTTCTCCATTTTGTCCGAGCACCGGCGCTGTCTCCCAACATCAAAGTCCACCTTAAGTAATGCCGATTTGTCTAGAGACATTACCGGCCATGTTCGATGCGCCCTCGAAAGGTCGTTGGAAGCTGACACCGGCGTGTCGTTACGCCGATAGTACCGGGCTGCGGGAGTTTTTATTAAATCTTGGCGGAATGATATCCGATGCGTCCAATTATAAGAATCGAACGTTTCGTTAAGCGCCGCTGCCGAGGTAGATAAAGCGCGCGATAAACAGGGCGGTGAGCACGTAAACAAGCCAGTTCACGGTGCGTCCTTCCCCCCGCGCGATCTTTAAAAGCGTGTAGGCGGTGAATCCGAACGCGAGCCCATTTGCGATGCTGAACGTGAGCGGAATCGCGAGAATTGTCAGAAACGCGGGAACCGCGATCACGGTGTTCGACCAGGGAATCTCGGTTACGTGTCCGATCATCAGCGATCCGACGATGATCAACGCCGGCGCGGTAGCGGCAGCGGGAATCGCGCCCACCACCGGAGCTATGAAAATAGAGAGGGCGAACAGCAAGCCCACAACGATCGCGGTCACGCCGGACCGCCCGCCGGCCACCACGCCCGCCGCGCTTTCGATATAACTGGTCACCGTCGAGGTGCCGGCCAAGGAGCCTACGATCGTCGCGATGGAGTCGCTCACCAAGATGCGGTTCATGCGCGGAATCTCGTGCGCTTCGTTGAACAGACGCGCTTTCTTTCCAACCGCGACCAGCGTCCCGATGTTGTCGAACAGATCGACAAACAGAAAGACGAAAACAATCTCGACAAATCCCAGGCGCATCGTGGAGCGAATATCGAGTTGGAAGGCCGTCGCCGTGATATCCGCCAACGAATGCGGCTGCGGATTCCATGGCGTCAGACCGCAGACTACGCCAATCGCGGTAGTCGTCAGGATTCCGATCAGGATCGCCGCCTTAACGTGCCAGGCCAGCAGCGCGGCAATCAGAAGCAGGCCGAACATCGCGAGCATGGTGGCCGGAGCCCGCAAGTTGCCCATGGTCACCAGCGTGGCCGGATTCGCCACGATGATCCCGGCATTGCGCAGGCCGAGGAACGCGATGAATAATCCGATGCCGACCGCGACAGCGGAATATAGCTCGACCGGTATGGCGTGGACAATCATCTGACGCACGCCGACCAGCGTCAGGATGAGGAAGGCCACGCCTGAAAAAAACACGGCTCCCAGCGCGGCCTGCCAGGGGATGCCCATGCCCTTCACCACCGTGTATGTGAAATAAGCGTTGAGTCCCATGCCGGGCGCGAGCGCGATGGGATAGCGCGCGTACACGCCCATCAGCAGGCTTCCAAACGCCGAGCACAAACACGTCGCGGCCACGACGGCCGAGAGCGGCATACCCGTTTCGTGCAGGATCGAGGGGTTCACGAAGATGATATACGCCATCGTGATGAATGTCGTGAATCCAGCCAGGATCTCCGTCCGCCAGTTCGTCTGCAGTTCGCGAAATTCGAAGTAACGTTCCAGGCGGGGGAGCATGGACTGTTTTATCATGATGGGCGGCATGGCCGAAACTACATACCAGAACCGGCAGGCGTACTGGATAGAAAACGATGCGGTACGCGTCACTGTCCTCCGCGAAGGAGGGCACGTCGCCAGCATTCTTCACAAGAAAACCGCCGTCAATCCTTTATGGACGCCGCCGTGGCCCTCCATCGAGCCGTCGCAGTACAATCGCGAACGAAATCCCGAGTATGGCGACGACGCCGAGAGCAAACTGCTGGCGGGGATCATGGGTCACAACCTGTGCCTGGATCTTTTCGGATCGCCGTCACCGGAAGAAGCGGCCGCTGGCATGACCGTTCATGGCGAAGCGTCTATCGCGGCGCATAAAATAAGCGCGGACGGCGCCAGGATGACGCAAAGCTGCGATCTGGAACAGGCGCGCCTGCACTTCACCCGCAAGATCGCCCTCAGCGGAAACGTGATCCAGTTCGACGAGACCGTAGTGAACACTTCGTCTCTCGACCGGCCTATCGCATGGACAGAGCACGTTACGCTCGGCCCGCCTTTTCTTGAACGCGGTTCCACGCAACTGCGCGCGCCGGGAACCAGGTCGTATTCGCTCGATACGGGGTCGGAATTTTCGTGGCCCGTAGCACCTCTGCCGGGAGGCTCGCAGCAGGACCTGCGCGTCTTCACGGACGCCGCGGAGTCCGGCGGATTCACGACGCACCTGATGGATCAAACTCAGGATCGCGCGTTCTTCTTCGCCTTCTCGCCGCGATCGGGCGTGCTCTTTGGATATGTCTGGAATAGGGCCGACTTCCCCTGGCTGGGGATCTGGGAGGAAAATCGCAGCCGCAAGCAGCCGCCCTGGAATGGGGAAACGCTAACGCGCGGCCTCGAATTCGGCGCATCGCCGATTCCCGAGAGCCGCAGGAAAATGATCGATCGAAATAATCTATTTGGCGTGCCGGCTTATCGTTGGGCGCCCGCTGGGACGCCGCTGAACGTGCGCTATTACGCCTTTATCACCGCGGCGAAAGCGATTCCGGAGGATCTCAACGATCTCGGAATTGCGATCCCCGGGCTATAAGGTCACTGCCAGGGCTTTTCGCCGATTCTGAAGTTGCGTCGCATGTAATCGCGCATCTCGGCCGACGATTTCCGCCGCTGCCGCCGTGAATGCAAGAGCCCCAGCAATAACACAAAAACCACCAACAATACCGCGCTTGCAATCCACGACAGCATAAGCGTACCTACCTATCAGACTTCCTTTATCGGCGGTCCCTTTCGAATATCGATGCCGCCTTTGAAGTAAGCGCCATCTTCGATGACGATTCCAGCCGTCTGCACATCCCCGACAAGTTGGGCATCCTTGCGGATATAAACTTTCTCGGTTGCTTCTACGCTTCCTTTCATCTTCCCCATCACGACGATTTCGCGCGCTTTCACGCCGCCGGTTTGAAGGTTGCCCTTCGGCCCGATGGTCAGCCTGTAGCCGATGGCTTCTACGAGTCCCGTGACTTCGCCTTCAATGGTCAGATCCTCTTCGCTATGAATATCCCCCTTGACGACGACGCTGGGCCCGAGAATCGCGATGCTCCTCGGCGGGTCCGGCGCCCGCGCGGGTGCGGCCGCCGTAGCGGCCGGACTGGAGGGCAGGGGCGCGGTCGCGGCCTGGCGCGAGTCCCCCTCGTTGCGTTTGTTCCACATAGATTGGCAGCTCCTCCCATAATAGTGAGGTGACGAACAATATCTTCTCGGGTGTTTGACCTAGCCGCGATCATAAGGAAGCGGTTGTTGGTACCGCGCAATGGTCGGGTCGATGTTCGACGAAATAGGCTCCGTAAAGGGCGGGATGAAGAGGCGCGTCGGAAACGGCGCCGTCTGATGGTGACAGTTGAATATCGCCGGATCCCATTCGAGTTCCGTTCGCGTGATCTCCTGCGATTCGAGCATGTTCTGCACGTAGCCATCGCGGTTGTTGTCGTGTCCCACGTATTCCTGATAGAGATCGGGCAACGGGCTCACCTCGTATGAAGTCCCGAGGTTCTTCCGATACAAGGCAGCCACTTCGTTCTGTACATCGGGATTCAGCGTAGGCCATAACATGAGAGTCAAGTTGTCCAGAATGGTGTCGATTTCAGGGTCGCTCTGCGTCGAGACAAGTTTGTAAGCAAGAGATATCGATTGCTAATTGCCGGCCACTTCGGTGGAATGCAGACCGCCATCAATGTGCACGAATCGCCTTGCCCTCGCGAGCCAGCCCGTGCGCCGAGCCGTCGTTGAGCCGGCGGCCGGCTGCCAACCGCCTCGAGATGGCCTTATATTTATCGAGCTGTGCCAGGTTTTTCGGCGAAGAGACGAATCGCGATCTCTCAATCCAGCCGCCGCGTGGTCTTGCCGACGGAGATTAATTTTATCCGGTCGGAACTTGCGGCCAGCTTCCGGAAATAGTCGCGCGGGGCGTAGTAATTGGCGAGATAAAAATCGTCTCCCAGTTTGTGGCCCGGTACCGATTCCGGAGTTGGAATCGCCTGCGCCCGCAACGCCGCCGAAGCCAGCAGCATAAGCGGCACAAGAAAACACACACGTCGACCCGATGACGGCAAGCGCATTCCCAGATCATAGCCTGCTGAACGGCGCTGGCGGAGCGATCGCGAAGGGCCGTGCAATACCGTACAGCGATTCCGCGGATCCTCTCGCCGGGAGCCGGACCGCCAACGTGCAATCGGCATCAAAAAACAGTAATGGGAACAATGCCACGACTTTATTTATGAGCTTTACCGATATGATTACTTCGTCCGTTGATCCTTTGCTTAAACGCAATAGCAAGGAGGTGGCTGACGATGTTGCTGGCATCTCAAAACTCGTCGCTTGAATTTTCAACCGGGCTTGAGATTGTGGGAACTTCCGGAGCAATGGGCGGTATGGTGGCCGCCGTATATGCCCTTGCGGATGGCGGCAGAACCAAGGACGGAAAGTATTCTGCTGCTAAAGGCGTGCCCGTCTTGCTTTTCCTTACTGCGCGATGTTTGGTCGGCTTTGGCGGAGCCAGCGCAGTCCTATTCGCGGCCTTGAGCGTCAACAAGTTCAATGGAGCCTCGGACGTTGATTTGCTCTCCCTCGCTGCCCTCTCTTTTGTCGCTGGTTCTATAGGGCACCGCTTGCTTCCGGTGGTGGCTGCCCAGGTAGAAAAACAAATCGGAGACATCCGGCAGAAAGCGGAACAAGCCCAGAATAGGGCGGAAAATGCCGAAAGAAAAGCCGACGCTCTGCACACCCAAATCGACATGGGTAGAGAGGTGGGCGCCGCCAGGCAGTACGTCGCTAGCGCGTCGGAGTCCCCGACATTCACTGAAGCTACCAAAGAAACATTGGAAAGCTTTAGGGAGGGCTTTCCCTTGGACCGGGGATTGCATTTTGAGCTGGCACGTCTTTACATGAAAAAGATCCACGACCGCCCCAAGGCGATCTCAGTACTGAAAAGTTTCATTGAGAGCAAAGCCAAAGCGGGGCTGAACGATAGAGACGTGGCGGACGCGTGGTTCAACATCGCCTGCTAGCACGCGCGTCCTCTTCAGGGAGACAAGGCGGAAGAACGGAAGGGTTGGGAGGAAAGGGCCTTGGCAGCTCTGAAAATATCGATTGAAATTTACCCCAGCAACGCCCAGGGCGCGCTGCAAGACAATGATCTGGAGGGACTAAGGGAACTTGATGCTTTCAAGGCCCTTATCGCTCCGCGCCTTCTAGCTTAAGGTTTGTCAGTCATTGGAGTTCACTCCACCGTAACTCTAACACACAACCCCCCGGATTTAAAGGACAAACTTCAACCGAGAACTGACAGCCCACTAAATAGTAGCATAGCTGCATAAATGCTCGAGTGTAATTCAATTCACTCAGATCTCCCCAATGTCTGAACTTCGCCGGAGACGATTCCGCCCCCACCCCACTAGCACTCTTAATGGCCCTATACCGCACCCGCAGCGCCGCCGTCTTCGGCATTGAGGCCACCCTCATCGACGTCGAAGTGGACATGTACTCGGGCGGCAACCAGCGTGACTTCATCACCGTCGGCATGCCCGATACTGCCGTGCGCGAAAGCCGCGAACGCATCAAGTCCGCGCTCATGAACTCCGGTTTCGGTTATCCCAACAAGTCCGTCACTATCAATCTCGCGCCCGCCAACGTGCGCAAGGAGGGCGCCGGATTCGATCTCCCCATGGCGATGGGCATCCTGGGCGCCATGGGAAATGTTGCGGGCACGGATCAGCACATGCTCGCGGGCGAACTGTCGCTCGATGGAACGCTGCGGCCGATTCGCGGCGCGCTCTCCATGGCCGTTTGCGCCCGCAAACAAGGCATCGCCAATCTGCTCGTCCCCGCGGACAACGCCGCCGAAGCGGCCGTGACTGAAGGCGTCAACGTGTTCGGGATGCGGCACCTCGCCGAAGTGGTCGCCTACCTGAATCAGCCGGATCGTTTTCAACCCGCGCCGATGCCCGTCTTCGTGAACACGCCGCTCGACGCCTCCTACCCCGACTTCCGCGAAGTGCGTGGACAGACCACCGCGAAACGAGCCCTCGAAGTCGCCGCCGCGGGCTCGCATAACGTTCTGATGATCGGTCCGCCAGGTTCCGGCAAGACGATGCTGGCTAAGCGATTCGCCGGCATCCTGCCGCTCCTCACCTTCCAGGAAGCGCTCCAGACCACGCAGATCCACAGTGTCGCGGGACTGCTCCAGCGAGGCGCCGGTCTCCTTTGCCAGCGCCCCTTTCGCGCGCCCCATCATACGATTTCGGACGCGGGTCTCATCGGCGGTGGAACCGGAACGCCGCGTCCTGGCGAGGTCAGCCTGGCCCATCATGGAGTCCTCTTTCTTGATGAATTGCCGGAGTTCGCGCGCAACGTTCTGGAACTTCTCCGCCAGCCTCTCGAAGAGCATTCCGTCACCATCGCGCGCAGCAACATGACGCTTTGCTTTCCATCCGAGTTCATTCTCGTAGCGGCTATGAATCCCTGTCCGTGCGGATTCTATTCCGATCCCACGCGCGAATGCCGTTGCACCGGCGCCATCATCCAACGGTATTTGAGCAAGGTGAGCGGTCCGCTGCTCGACCGTATCGATCTACATATCGAAGTCCCGGCCGTGCCCTATAAAGAACTGCGCGGCAAAGACCAGGGCGTCTCTTCGTCCGACATGCGGGCGCGTGTCGATAATGCGCGATCCATCCAGCAAGCCCGCGGCTTCTACAATGCCTACATTCCGTCGCGAGTGCTTCGCAATTTATGCGCGCTCGACGATGCCGGAGAGCGCACGCTCGAAATGGCGGTGCGCAAAATGGGCCTCAGCGCGCGCGCTCACGACCGTATTTTGAAAGTGGCCCGCACCATCGCCGACCTCGACCGCGCGGAGCGCGTCGCCGCCAAGCACCTCGCCGAAGCGGTGCAATACCGCAGTCTCGACCGGAACTACTGGACCTGAAGAATTAAATCTCCAGCACTAGCCGCAGTTAATAATATTATCGCTATTCGTGAAACGAGTTCGGTCAATCGCGCACAATACCTCATAGTAATTTGAGGTTGTTATGAGCAGTACAGTTCCGAACGCTCCCGGTGGTGAATTCTATCAAGCGGAGAGCATGGCAGCGCGAATCGTCACCTTACTCCGTTTTGAGCGGCGTTCCGAGAACGAGAAGCTTCGTTTCGCCGAGTTTCCTTTTCCCGCCGCGGAGCTTCGGAAACTTAAAGAACTCTTGTCCGACGCCGGACCTGAGTGCGACAAAATTTATCGCGCAATTCAGGATGCACCGCAGTCCGAACTGGACAACCTCGAGGCCAGGCTTCGCGGCGAACTGGCGCGGGCTGAAGAAACGCATCCGCAATTGATCGAAGCCCTTGAGCGCTGTTTATTCAGACCGGTGTGCTTCGAACAGGTCTGGTCCGAAGAACTTGACGATATCGCGAAATCGCGGTTAAAACGCGGCTTTACGGAACCGCTCTCTGACGCGGCGGAGGTCAAGGATCGTGCGCTGGATGCTCGTCTGCTCGGCCTGTCGCTATCAGGCGGTGGCGTCCGCAGCGCGACTTTCAACTTGGGCCTTCTGCAGGGGATGGCCAAACACCTCGTCTTGCGCCGCGTAGACTACCTTTCAACGGTGTCGGGTGGCGGCTACATCGGTGGATGGCTCACGGCGTGGATCAAAAGGCAAGGTTTTGGGGAGGTTGAAAAGCGCCTCACCGATGAGAACAACGATCCCCGTTGCGACGACTTGCAGGCGATCTCTTTCTTGCGCGATTACAGCAGCTATCTCACGCCTCAAAACGGAATATTTAGCGCGGACACTTGGACCGCCGGAATGACCTGGTTGCGGAACACCGTGCTCAATTTGATTGTGCTGCTTCCGGGATTGGCGGCGCTCTTACTGACGCCGCGATTATTGGACGACGCCATCAGAGGATTCACGGCCTGGTTGGAAGCTTTTGGCCATGCGCAAGAGGAAATCGTTACTTTAATTGCGGTGATTTGTCAGTTTCTGATAATCGTTAGGGTCCTCCGGAACCTGAAGCTTTTCGAAACGAGTGGATCGCGAAGCGACCCCCGAGCCAATCGCGTGCCGGGATTTGGCGATACCGCGCCGGAGATTCAGCGCTTCATCATTTTCCCCGCGTTCCTGTCAGCCTGGCTCTGCGCGAACCGGCTGCGCCAATTTGCTTGGGAACAATCCGGGACGACGGGTGACATCGCCTCTTTCTGGACGCACGCTACGGGCATTGGCGCGATGGTCTTGGTCTGCTTCATTCTCGTTCTGTATTTACAAGTTCGGGCCGGCTATGTACAGTGCTATCTGAGGGAGACTAGAAATACGCTGCGGAACAGGCGCGTGGCGAGGTTCCTCTGCTTCTTTCTGCCCCTCCTCGTTGCCGGGGTGAAGGCAAGTATACTTTATGGGATTTATGCGCTATTTAAGCATTGGGCGGCCGCCGGCCTCACTAACTTTAATACGAATGTAGCCGTGTGGGGGACGCCGCTGGTGCTCGCAGATTTTGCGATCTGCATTGGAATCCACATTGGACTCATGGGGCGCAACTTGCCGGACGACCGCCGGGAATGGTGGAGCGCCGTGGCGTCCTATCTGGGAATCTACGCTGTCGGAATACTCGCGTTGTGCAGCATAGCCTTCTATGGACCGTTGCTGGCGTGGCCGCGCCAATCGCTTAAGTGGGGAGCCATTGTGGGCTGGGCCGTGACGACATGCGCCGGAGTGATTGCGGCAAAGTCCAACGAATCGAAGAAAAAAGATGTTGAGAACGTCAAGCTGGGTTTGACCGTCAGAGCAATTGCCGTAGGCGCGCCTTATGTCTTCATGATTGGTTTGTTTCTGTGCGTTTCAAGCCTGCTCTATAAGCTAATGCTGAACTCTCAGCTCGCTTTGACCAAGGCGGTGTGTGGCCCTCCAAGCCTGTGGGCCCTGTGTGGCTCCTTGCCGGACGGCGTTTTGAACTTTTCATCTTCGATAGCGAATGTCCACGGGTACTTTAGGGTCGAGTCTACCGGCTTCTTAATCGAAATCGCGTTCTTTGCGATCCTCGCCCTGGTGACTTACTGGATGTCGCGTGCGGTGAATATCAATGAGTTCTCGATGCATCATTTCTATCGCAACAGGTTGATTCGCACCTATCTTGGAGCATCCCATTGCTCACGGCGCAAACCCAATCGGTTGACTGGTTTCGACATGGCCGACGATGTTCTGTTGGCAAGCTTGCGGCCGGACCGCGAGCCGGGTCTGCGCGATTTTCAAGAGCCGTACATCGGACCGTATCCGATCTTCAATACCGCCCTCAATCTGGTCCACGGCGAGCGTCTGTCTTGGCAGGAACGCAAAGCGACGTCGTTCATTTTCTCGCCGAGATTCTGCGGATACGATTATCAGCCGAAAGCGGGAACTCTTTCCGCGCTGCCCCTGCGGCGCGCAGGCTACCGGCCGACCAGCGCCTACGCATATCCGGACGGCGGGGTTCATCTCGGCACCGCGATGGCGATATCCGGTGCGGCCGCCAGCCCCAACGCAGGTTTTCGCACCTCCAGTGCGATGGCTTTTTTGCTAACCGTATTGAATGTGAGACTCGGCTGGTGGATAGGCAATCCGAGGCATGACGTAAGTTGGAGGCGATCGGGGCCGCGCCATGGACTCATGTATTTAATCCGGGAGCTCTTCGGCAGGGCCGACGACCGCCAGCGGCACGTCTATCTATCCGATGGCGGTCACTTCGAGAACCTTGGCATATATGAATTAGTGCGGCGGCGCTGCAGCGTGATTATCGCCTGCGACGCCGAAGAAGATCACAAGTTCTCGTTCGATGGGTTGGGCGGCGTGATTAGAAAATGCTTCGTCGATTTTGGAGTTCGCATCGACATCGACGTGAAAGACATCCGTCCGAAGGACGGTGAGGCAATCTCCTCGCAGCATTGGGCGGCAGGATTGATTCGGTACCCGGAAGGCCGCACCGGAAAGCTGATCTATATAAAAGCATCGCTCGCCGGGGACGAGCCGGCGGATCTGCAGGCTTATTTGGCGAAGCATCGTGAATTTCCACATCAATCGACGGCCAATCAGTTTTTCGAAGAATCGCAATTCGAAAGCTATCACCGGCTCGGCCTGCATGTGGCCAAGGAGGTGTTTCAGTCGCGCACGTTGGGCGCATGCGACTGGCAAGAAACGCATTCGTTTTCGGAGGAGCACGCGGAACCACGGCGGGTTGAAGAGAAAACGCTCCAGATGGCCGCAAGATAAGCCTCAGCGGCCCGTGCTCAGTGTCGCATTTTGAGAGCGCAGGGCCATCGCCAGCCTCGCCGGCGCCGAGCCCGCCACCTGCTCTACTTTAGTGCCACGTTTCCTCTTTTTTAGTTAACCTCTCTCGCAAGCCGAAGTAATACACTTGCCAACCCGAACTTCGCGGCGCAGTCTATCCGCGCGAACACCGCTATCTTCACGGCGGCAATGCCATCTCTTATCCCATATATCGCGATCTTAGCGCGCATAATTCCGTCTTTAGCGGAATGTTCTGCCGCTTTCCGGCCTGGGTAAGTATAACCTTCGACGGCCGCAGACAGAGTTGCAGGAGAACTCGTATCCGGAACCTATTTCCCCGAGTTAGGCGTCGGTGCTGCCTTGGGACGCACATTCACTCCCGATGACGATCGCGTTCCCGGCGGCCATCCCGCCGCGATGCTGAGTTACGCGTGCTGGCAGACCCGTTTTGCTTCCGACCCTTCCACGATCGGCAAGAATATCGAAGTGAATGCGCATAAGTACACGGTAATGGGCGTTGCACCGCTGCGATTTGACGCGTCGAGTTAGGACATACGACACAGGTATTTGTCCCTCTGATGATGCAGCCGCGAATCATCCCTGCATTTCCGCTGTCGCGTATTTCCGTGATCGGCAGGCAATAGAGGATCTCGCAGCAGGAGCACCGATCGCTACGCCGTAGGACGGGCCTTTCCAAGTTCGGGTTGTTGGACGCCTCGCCGCAGGCTCCACAATCCACGCACCGAGAGGATGAAGGTAAAGCCCCCGAGACCGCCGAGCGCCCAGAGTGTCCAGACGAAGAAAAAGCCGCCGGGGGATTTGGCGATCTCGCCGTAATGTGCCCCCCTCATGTGCATGACGGGCATGGCCGCCGCGAACAATCCGACGACCAGCATGATGACGTGCCCCCATCGCCGTTCGGGGAGCACGAGCGTCCCGTACAGGAAGACCACGAGGACGAGCAGCGCAATGTTTGAGCTCTCGGCCTTCGATATCCCACGGACGATGTCGTCCGTAATGTGAAGCGTCAGCAAGAGGATCGAGAGCAGAGACGCGATGGTTAACATGGTGTTGTGTTTCATTGGAAAGTCTCCTTGTTGGATTTGTGTGTGCCTCATTGCCCCTGCTGCCTTTGCCTGCTCCCTCCAGCGCTGCTCGTTCACACCAAACATCGGTAGACACAGCGCAGTTGAGAACCCAGCGGCGGCGGCGAACCTTTCACACTCCTCCAAAGACTATCCAAATGTTCCGCCGTGCGCAAAGCCCCTCTGGGGCGCCGGAACGTTGCCAGCGCGCAAGGCCTGGGAAGCGGTTCGGAGACCGGCAAATCAATATTAGCGGCCCGCAAACCAATGGCGAAACGGCTCGCCAAAGCGCCCAAGATAGCGGTCCGCTTGCGCCCGCACCGAGAGCGGAATTCCCAACCCCGCGCGCGATATATTCGTGATAGCATACTACATCGATTTCGCGCCGTCGTGCGGCCAAGAGTAGTGCTTGGCGCAACTTCGCGCGAGGATAAAATTAAGTATCGGTTGTGTGCCCAAAAGATCTAATGGCTACAGGACTGCGGTATTCCAGTCGGATGGGACATGATCAAAGGCCAGCCATTTGTTGCCTATTGTGATTGGGTCAGACTGACTGTCGCGTACCTGCTTTGGGGATGGAGCGGACTTTTTGACAACAATCTTGACCGCGCGGCCACGCTACTGAACCACTGCTATTGGCGAAGCCACTGCCGCCTTCTGCCGCCGATCCGCTCCGACTGGCGCTTCGCGTCGGCCGTGCGGTGGCGTGCGGCGATTTCATCTGATGCGCGCCGTTTCGCTTCCATGCGCACAATGGGAGTAGCGAGAGAGCATAGCTCGCGAAACTGGCAAGCGATATTCATGATCACGTCGTCGCCGGCGCTCGACTCTGCCTCGCTCCGTCACCAGCGTGTCGGTTGTCGTGCGAGCGTCAGGCGACCTTTGGATTGTCGCGCAAGTTCGCCAAGTCGCGCCAGGCGGCGCTCAGGTGTAGCGCTCCTCCCCCAGGTGGTCGCGCACGCCCGAAATGGCGGTGCGCAAGATGGGCCTCAGCTCCCGCGCTCACGACCGTATCTTAAAAGTGGCCCGCACCATCGCCGGCCTCGACCGCGCGGACCGCGGCGCCATACCGATCGGGAACTCGCGATTGGGCAGAGCGGGTCGCGGTCCGTTTTGCGCGTGTTCCTCGAAACGTAACCTTTCTCGCAAGCCGGAGTAATACACATCGACTGCGCCTTTACAGCCAACCCGAATTAAGAAACGCAGTCTAAAGGCTTGAGATGACCCATCTGTGGAACGACCTTCGCTTCGCCATCCGAACCCTCCGAAAAACACCTGTATTTACCGCCGTCGCCATAACCTCGCTCGCTTTAGGCATCGGAGCCAACACCGCGATTTTCACCTTGCTCGACCAGATACTTCTGCGTCTCTTGCCGGTGAAAGAACCGCAGCAACTCGTGTTGCTCACCATGCGTGGATTTCATTATGGGAGTAACTGGGGCGGCAACGCCATCTCTTATCCCATGTATCGCGATTTCAGCGCGCATAATTCCGTCTTTAGCGGAATGTTCTGCCGCTTTCCGACTTGGGTGAGCCTGAGCTTCGACGGCCGCACGGAGAGAGTCGCGGGCGAACTCGTATCCGGAACATATTTCCCCGAGTTAGGCGTCGGCGCGGCCTTGGGGCGAACATTCACTCCCGATGACGATCGCGTGCCCGGCGGTCATCCCGTCGCGGTGCTGAGTTACGCCTACTGGCAGACACGTTTTGCTTCGGACCCTTCCATAATCGGAAAGAATATCGAAGTAAACGCGCATAAGTACACGGTAATTGGCGTTGCGCCGCGCGGATTTGACGGCGTCGAATTAGGACATACGACACAGGTATTTGTCCCTCTGATGATGCAGCCGCAAATCATCCCGGACTGGAAGCCGCTCGAAAATCGGCGGCAGCGTTGGGTGAACGCCTTCGGCCGGTTGAAACCCGGCATAACGGCCGCGCGCGCCGAGGTGTCGCTCCAGCCATTCTTCCACGGCATGCTGGAAATGGAGGTAAAGCAGGAAGCATTTCGAAACGCTACCGCGCAAGTGCGGGAGCGCTTCCTTAAGAACGTCATCCAGGCCCTCCCCGGATCGCAAGGACGCTCCTATATTCGCCGCCAATTATCGACGCCCTTGTGGGTGCTGCTGGCCATCACAGGCGGCGTGCTGCTGATTGCTTGCGCCAACGTCGCAAGCCTGTTAGTTGCGAAAGCCGCGTCGAGACAGAAAGAGATTGCGATCCGCCTCGCCATGGGCGCCGGCCGCGCGCGGATTGTCAAACAACTGCTCGCCGAGAGCCTGGTCCTATCGGCCCTCGGCGGCGCATGTGGATTAGCGCTCGCATTGGTGACGGATCGTTTACTGCTCTCCTGGCTCCCGCCCGAGTTGGTCTCACTTAAAATCTCCACCACGCCCGATCTCCGCATCCTTCTTTTTACGATCGGCGTAGCGGTACTCACTGGAATAATTTTCGGCCTCGCGCCGGCCTTGCAAAGCACTAAGACCGATGTCGCGCCGACGCTCAAGGATTCCGTGGGCGGCATCGTAGGAGGCAGCGGAGCGCATGTTCGACTGCGCAAAGTCCTGGTCGCCGCGCAGGTGACTCTTTCGTTACTCTTATTAGTAGGCGCGGGATTGTTCATCCGCAGCCTCCGCAATCTGCGCGAACTCGGGCCGGGATTCCCCACTCAGAACCTGGTGGCGTTCAATTTGGATCCATCGCTCAATGGCTACACTTCGGACCGGTCGAAAATCTTTTATCGCCGTTTGACGGATGAGATCGGCGCTCTTCCCGGAGTCACATCGGTCGGCTTGGCCTCCATGCGAATACTGGAAGGCGACGAGTGGGACAACTGGGTCACCATCGAAGGTTACACCGCGACGAAGCCGTCGGATTATCCCGATCCTTTCATGAACTCGATCGGTCCCGGATATCTGGCGACCCTCGGCGTGCCATTTCTGGCCGGCCGCGACTTCACTATAAAAGACAGTGCGACTCAGCAACACGGTGACAAGCCGGATGACACGGCTCCGCTGGTAGTGCTGGTCAATGAGAAGTTCGCGAAAAAGTATTTCGGGAGCGCCGCGAATACCATCGGCCGTCATGTTGGCTTCGGCGTCGATCCAACCACCAAGATGGATATGGAAATCGTCGGCGTATATAAAGACATCAAATACGAAAGCCTGCGCGACGAAATTCCCATTCAGATGTGCGAACCGTATATGGCTGACAAGCACATCGGCGGGATGACCGTGTACGTGCGCACCTCCATGAACGCCGAGCAGTTCTTCGCAGCGGTGCGCCGCAAGGTCGGTGAACTCGATGCCAGCCTGCCGTTGTATGGCATGCGCACCATCGACGAACAGGTCTCGAACTCGCTTCTCGTCGAGCGTTTGATCGCGAGCCTGTCCACGGTTTTCGGTCTGCTCGCGACGCTGCTGGCCACCATCGGGCTTTACGGCGTGATGGCGTACACAGTGGCCCGGCGCACCCGCGAAATCGGGATTCGCATGGCTCTGGGCGCTTTCCAAAAAGACGTCATCTGGATGGTGATGCGGGAAGTGTTGGTTCTGGTGGCCATTGGCATCGTGGCGGGACTCGGCGCAGCGTTCGTATTGACGCGCTTTGTGCAGACCCAGCTTTATGGACTGACCGCGCACGATCCGAACACTCTCGCGTTAGCTACTCTGGGTCTCGCCGCGGTGGCCTGCGCGGCAGGCTATATTCCGGCGTTGCGCGCGAGCCGCGTCGACGCCATGAATGCGTTGCGATATGAGTAACCGCCATCGGCGATTGCTGCAGAATGTGAAAACGCATCGCCACCGTTGCTCCCCAGGATTGATTCCAGCGCCTGTGCCGCCGATGCGATTGTCGCGCCCGGAGACGCATCGACTCCGAACGCAAACCACGTGAACTCGCGCCCACCCTGCGGCTCGCCAACGCCACGAAACACGTATTCGCCGGGCGCTAAAGGAGCCGCCGGCTCGATCCCAACCGCGTCGGGACCGTAACGCTCGATGTTCACTGGCGCGCCGCATAGTTATTGTGGCCGGTACCATAAAAGGGAACCATCGTGATATCCGATGTCACCCATTCGCGCTTGCCGTGATTGACTTGCAGCTTGACCAATTGCGCGTACCTGTGACTGCACCCGCAATTGAGCGGACATGGAGTCTGCACTTCTTCGATAAACGCCCGTGCATCGGTCGGGTTCAGCCGGAGCGGAGCTCGTTCGCCCGCAATCTCGAACGACACCTTGTACCCCGCAACATAAAACAACTTACCGTGGTACTTTAATGTGGCTGTAGCTTTGGGTAACTCGGTACGTGTTTGTCCTGCGCCGAGCACATAGAAACTACCGGGTTGAGCCGAAAGAAAAGCCGAAAGAGTCGGCGCCAACAAAACACCCGCGAACAACTTCGCGAGGGAAGACTGCAGCGTGCCCATAAAGGACTCCTCCCATTCGCAGGATACACCTAGACCGGCCGCAATGCCCGCGCCCCGTGCCGCGCTTGCCGGGTGAAACATGGCGGCCAGGGCGATCATCCAGCGATTGGCAAGCGTGTTAACGCGACGGCTCGGCGGGCTGCCTCAATTCCGTTTCGACCCGCGGAGGAAGCTTGTCGGCGTGTTTTAACATCGTTGTGACCTGCCAGCGCTCCTGCTCCGGAAGGTTCGGAAAACCGGGCATCCCAGAAAGACGTATCCCGTTGGAGACCTTCCAGAACGTCTCGCCTTCGGAATCGTCCGTGACTCCATGGCCTTCGAAAAGCTGCGGCGCCTTGGGGAACATTCCGGCTGCGATTTGTGTTTTCGGTTGCCCTGGCAGACCGTGACACACCGCGCAGTGTTCGCGGTATTCGCGTGCGCCGGCGAGCAGATTTTCATCGCTGGCGGCAAGTGGATCGCTACGATCCTGCGCCGAACCGATGCTGGCAGCCAGCGCTGTCTGAGCGAGGAAAGCTTCTCCAGGCAGCGGCTTCGCGGTTGTCGCCAGCGAAAGGAAGCCGAGCTTCACAAACAGAAACACGCCAAGCGGAAAGAGGACGAAACATCCAACCAACAATCCAACTAAGAACATTTTCATGCGTCCTTTTTGTAGCACTCTTTTCACGAGTGGTTCAAACTGGAAGAGATGGGTTTTCTGGACAATCTCGAAAGCAGTTTGAAGAACCTGGAGTCGCGTGACGAGAAGGAATCGCAGCGGGATCACGAGCGGCGCGAAGAAGAGAGCGCAACCGCGCGGGCCATCGGGCCATATGCGGAGCAGCTAAAGGACGCGCAGTTCACGAAGGACCTGCTCACCCACGCGACGCGGCTCGGGTACGCGAAAAGAATGAAGGTCAATATCGTCTGGCTCGGCCCCACGCTGCGTCTGGAGGCCCGCGAGAAAAGGCTGGAACTGCGCCCCACGCCCGGCGGCATCGTAGCGGTATTCATCGAGAACGGAACCGAATCCCGAACCGCGCCAGTCGACCTGGACGGAAGCGCGGAAGCTCTCGCCCAAGAGTGGCTCGGCTAACTGCTATGTGGGGCGGACGATCGTTTTTTGTCGTCTGCCCTTTTACTACGACCCCGGCTTTGGCTTCCAATCGCGCGTCATGCGCTGTGCGGCCGCTAGCTGCGAACCTTTCAACTTCTTCGCTACCCAATCGCGATGGTCGGCGCACGTTTGATTGCCGCCCGCCGCGCACAGACTCAACCATTTATACGATTGCATGAAGTCCTTTTTCACGCCTTGGCCGATGGCATACATTTCGCCGAGGTTGCCCTGCGCTTTCGTATAACCCCGATCTGCCGCCTTTTCGAACCATTCCGCGGCCAGTTCGAAATCCTGCGGAACGGCCTTTCCATCCAAATACAGCAGGCCGACATTGAACTCGGCCAGCGTGTTTCCTTTTTCGGCGAGCGGGCGCCACTCCTTTAATGCCGCCGCGTAATCCTGATTTTGATATGCACGGAGACCGGCGTCGAAGTCCTGTCCCAAGGCGGGGAACATACCTGAATACGCGACCCATGCGAAGGCTCCAATCCACTTCATGGCGACTCCTTACTCTTGAGTCGTACCATACCTCCGACAGCCGCCGCCGGGGCCATGAACAATAACGCCGCGATTTGCGACCATACGGACCCTTTATCGATTGCGGCAAATAGCGAAATCAACGCGAAAGTGGCCATCAGCAGCGCGAGAACAACTGCGTGTAATAGTTCGAGGCGTTGCGCGATTCGAGCCGCAACATATCCGCCGAGGCAAGCGAACACCAGGCCGTATACGGTGGACAGGATCATAAACGTAACCGGCGCTGGCGCGTGCGGATCGCGCTGCGCGAGTCGAAATAGCAACCCGGCCGAGATACCGAAAATAAGGTAACCGGCGGTGACAGCCGCGATGCTCCGCATGATCTTCATGAAGCGCCCGCACGCAAGTATAGCTTCTATATCGCCGAAGCGTAAACTGGAAATAAGGGTCATGGTTGTCCGGGTACGGCGCGCTTTTAAGAACGCAGGCCGCAAAGTTCGGGAAGTCCGGATGTTCGCGCGCGCCTTGCAATCCGCGTCGCACCCGATTCTGGCGCAGATCGTTCCTATTCGCCGAGCACGCCGAGTTCGGCGTCACTATCAACTCCAGTTCTCGACGCGGGCATCCGGCAGCCCGACGACGCGTTCACCACACGGTCGAAGACATCAAGCGTGAGGCTGCTCAGCCGAAGGGTTGCGCGCCGTTCTGCACTATCTCCTGCGTGCGTCAGACTGCGATGCTCGACGATTTCCGCGAGAAACCGCGGGAGACGCTAACCGGTATTCTCGACCGCCGTAAGAAGGTGGAACCGGATTTCCGAACACCTCGCGTGGTGGGGGCGCTTTCCTGGCTGTTTCTGCATCCCGGACGC
>JBEKUT010000060.1:0-22338 GCA_049514735.1 Bryobacteraceae bacterium | reverse complement strand
CCGTGCTAAAAGATTTGATCGATGTTACTCGGAACGAAAGCAAAAGTCAACGATTATCAATATGCCGGTAGCGCAGGCCATCGGGTTGTGGACTGCGATCTTGTGGCTGCGGGTCTCGCGGCGCACCGTACCTCAGCAGATATGCGCCCCCTGCGCCTCCACATACACCGCGTATAACGATTGCCCCGCCGCCATGAACAATCGATTCCGCTTGGTCCCCCCAAAACAGACATTGGCGCAAATCTCCGGCAGCAGAATCATGCCGATCCGCATCCCCTCCGGATCGAAAATATGGACGCCGTCATATCCCGGTCCCACCCATCCGATGCCCGCCCAGATGTTGCCATCCGTATCCGCGCGAATCCCGTCCGGCAACCCCGCGCCCTTCCCGGCAATCTCCGACGAAATGAATCGCCGTCCATGCGCCAGCTTGACGCCATCCACGACATCATAAACCTGGATGATCTTCGGAGCCTCCGGATAATGCGTCGCACCCGTATCGCAGATATATAACTTCTTATAGTCCGGCGAAAAACAAACTCCGTTCGGTTTGTATAGATCGTCCGACACCATGGTCAGCTTGCCGGTCTTCGCATCGATGCGGTAAACGGCTTCTTTCAATTCCAGATCGTTCTTCTTTCCCTCATACGCGACTAAGCTGCCATATCCTGGATCGCTGAACCAGATCCCGCCATCCGGATGCACCACGATATCGTTCGGAGCATTGAACGGCTTTCCATTCCATTTATCCGCCAGCACCGTAACCAACCCATTCTGTTCATACCGCACCACGCGCCGGTTCACGTGCTCGCAGGAAATCTGCCGGCCCTCAAAGTCGAAAGTATTGCCGTTGCTATACCCGCTCGGATTGCGAAAGACGCTGACGTGCCCATCCTCTTCGAGCCAGCGCATCTGCACATTATTCGGAATATCGCTCCACACCAAGTACCGTCCGACGCCGTCCCATGCCGGTCCCTCGGCCCACAACATGCCGGTATGGATCCTCTGGATCGGGGTATTCGTCACCCGGTACTTGTTGAACTTTTTGTCCAAAACCAGAATGTCGGGATCGGGATATCGAATCGGATTCTTACCGCTCCAGTCGCGCTCCGCAGTTTGTCCCGCGCTCGTTCCGTGGAGCGCCGCGGCGCCCAAAGCCGCCGTGAGAAAAGATCGCCGATTGTGCATCGTCATGGTTGCTCCTCAAATATAATGGCCGTCACCGTAATCGAAGTGGCCGCGGTTGCCGATCAAATACTGGCTTCCGAATTGCTCCAGACAGGATATCCTTTTATGTCGCAGTACGCTTTCATAGATCCATCCGCATCCTTCTTATTGCCGCCCACGTTCGATTGGGACGATTATATCGAGACTGAACGTGAGCTCTGGGCGCTGTTTCCGGAGACCGCCGGCCACCGCGTCAATTTTCTGCAGGTGGGCCTCACCGCTCAGCTTTTCGTGAGCGCCCTGGACGACGGCAGCGAACTCCGCCCGGATGAGACTTACATCCTTATGCCGTGCGATAACTTAACGATGCGTCCCATACGCATGCGAGCCTGCCGCCGCCTCACCCTCAGCGAATACCGCATGGGTCACCTCACCGCCGTCAAATTAATTGGAAAGATGGCCTACGCGAATGAGGTCGCCGCCTTCGTTGGCGAGAAGATCCTCGGCGATGAAGTCCTCGACGAGATGGAAGCCCGCATTCACGGTCACTAACGATTCCGTCGTTTTTCCGAGCCGTGGCCGGAAGGGAGCGGGCAGTGGAGCAGGCCATCGGGGTGTGTGGCCTGCCATCCCTCCGGCAGTTGACCCCGCGTCAAATCCCCCGCCTCTGTCGACCTTTCCCCCACCGCCGCTTCCCCAAATACTCATTCACCTGACCCAAGGACGCAAAATATCCCACAAACGAACCCTCACCCGGCGCCCGCCGCTCCCGCTTAAAATCCGACGACCTGAATAGATCCGTACAGGAAATCACCGCCGCGCCCAGCGCCCGATATTCGTACGTCCCCTCCGCCCACGCCACATCCCGATCCACCCACAAAGCGAATCCCATTTTGCTAGACTCGCATGGTATCAAGGATCACGATGTACAAAACAATTCTCGTCCTGTTTCTAATCTTCACGGCCTTCGCCGCCACCGACCCCTGGGCCAAAGTGAAGGACCTCAAAACCGGCCAGGATCTCCGCATCTATAAAATCGGAGCCAAGCAGCCCGTCTTAGCGAAATTCGACGAACTCACTGACAGTGGTCTGGTCGTAATCATCAAGAATGAACAGGTCGGCATCGACCGCGACGACATCGACCGCATTGACGCCCGCCCCGACAAAGACTCGCGCGTCAGCAAAGAATCCCGCACCACCACCGAACTTCCCGGACCCGTCGGCCCCCGCCCCGCCGGCAGTTCCGACGTTCCAGGAAATTCCACGTCCAGCTCGGTCAGCGTAGGATCGAAACCCGATTTTGAAAACGTCTACCGCCGCACCGCAGTCACACCCGAGCCTGCGCCCAAGAAATGACCAAGCCGCTACTAGCCATCTCGATCCTGCTTCTCACCCCCGCCTTCGCCAAGCGCGGCGTGACCCCCGAAGATTACTTCGCCTTCGAAAATATCAGCGACGCGCACATCTCGCCGGACGGCAAGCAGGCCGCCTACGTCCTCACCACCATCGATCAAAAGAAGAATCGCCGCGCCACCTCGATCTGGCTGGTCGCCATCGACGGCCAATCGGCGCCCCGCCGTCTTACCACCGAAGGCGTCAATTCCAATTCGCCCCGCTGGAGTCCCGACGGATCGCGCCTCGCGTTTTTATCTAGCCGCACTGCCAAGCCGGACGAAACCGAACCACCCCATCCGCAGATCTGCATCCTACGCACCGACGGCGGCGAAGCCCAAATCCTCACCCATCTGAAGAACGGCGTCACCGCCTTCCAATGGTCCCCCGACGGCAAACGCTTCGTCCTTGTCAGCCGCAGTGGACCCAGCGATAGTATCAAGGACCCCAAAAGCGACGTCCGCCACTACACCCACATCTCGTATAAATTCAACGACACCGGCTGGTTCGACGACAAGCGCACCCACCTCTGGATCGCCGATGCCACCACCGGCGTCGACAAACAGCTCACCTACGGAGACGACTGGAACGACAGCGACCCGCAATGGTCCCCCGATTCCACCCGCATCGCCTTCGTCTCCGATCGCACCGGCAAAGAATACGACAACTCGCAAAATAAAGACGTCTGGGTGATCCCGGCCGATGGCGGCGCGCTCCTCAAAATTTCCGATCACGATTTCGACGACACCCAGCCGCGCTGGTCGCCCGACGGCAAACAAATCGCGTTTGCCGGACAAACCGCCCGTCGCCAGTTTCCCAAGCTCTACCTCGCACCAGCCGCCGGAGGATCGGCCTCGACCCTAGCGGCCGAAGATCTGGACCTCATCCCGTCCGATCTCCACTGGGGTCCCGGCCGCAACGAACTGCGTTTCGAAACCGGCTATCGCGGCACCACGCAGATCTTCCACATCGACCTCGCCACGCATCAAGTCGCCCCACTCACGCAAGGAGAGCGCGCCATCCGCGGTTTCGATTACAACACGAAAGCCGGCGTGATGACCTACCTCGCAAACGATTTCCAACACCTCGACGATCTCTACACCGCCTCGCTCGATGGCAAAGGCGAACGCCAGCTCACGCACCTCAACGCGAAACTCTGGTCCGAACTCGATCTCGCCTCTGTCCAGCGTCTGCCCTACAAAAGCACTGACGGCTGGGCCATCGACGGCTTCCTCGTGAAGCCCATCGGATGGGAACGCGGCAAGAAATATCCCATGATCCTCAGCGTCCATGGCGGACCCGCCGGACAATACGGCGTCGATTGGTATCAAGAGTTCCAGGTCTACGCGGCGAAAGGCTACGCGGTGTTCTTCTGCAACCCCCGAGGTTCCACCGGCTACGGCCAGAAGTTCGAGCGCGGCATCGTCAACAATTGGGGCGGCATGGATTATCAGGACATCATGGCCGGAGTGGACGCCGCCCTGACACAAAATCCCTGGATTGATCGGGATCGTCTCGGCGTCACTGGCGGCAGCTACGGCGGCTTCATGACCAACTGGATCGTCGGCCATACCACTCGCTTCAAGGCCGCCGTCACGCTACGCAGCGTGTCGAACTTCATCAGTGACGATGGCGCCCGCGACGGAGCCTACGGCCATGAAGACGATTTCAAAGGCTTCCTCTTCGACGATTTCGATCAGTATTGGAATGCCTCGCCGTTGAGGTACGCGAAGGACGTCAAAACGCCGACGCTCGTTCTGCATTCGGATAACGATTATCGCGTGCCCATCGAGCAGGGTGAGCAATGGTACCGCGCCCTCAAGCATTATGGCGTCAACGCCGAGCTGGTCATCTTCCCGCGCGAGAATCACAATCTCACGCGCACCGGCGAACCGAAGCACCTGGTCGAGAGTCTGAATTGGCAGCTCTATTGGTTCGACCGTTTTCTGAACGGTGACACGGCGGCCAAGCCGCCCGATCAATCGTGATCGTCACCGTCGCGCGCGAAGCTCTCTTGTGCGAAGCCGAAGCGCTGCGCACGGCAGCCGGGCGCCTCGATAACAACCTGGTCAGCGCCGTCGAAGCCATCCTGTCCCGTCCGGGAAAAGTGATCGTGACTGGACTCGGCAAGTCCGGTCACATCGGACGCAAACTCGCGGCGACGCTGTCGAGCACCGGAACGCCCAGCGTCTTCCTCCACGCCGCCGAAGCCGCGCACGGCGACCTGGGAGTCTGCTCGCCCGGAGAAGTAGTCATCATTCTGTCGAAAAGCGGCTCGACTTCGGACCTGTTGAACCTGGTTCCAATTTTCCGCAAACTGGACGCGTTCCTGATCGGCATTTTAGGCAACCTGCAATCGCCCCTAGCCGCTCAACTCGACGCAGTGCTCGATGCCCGAGTAAGCTGTGAAGCCGATCCACTGAACCTAACGCCGACCGCCAGCACGACTGTCGCGCTAGGAATCGGAGACGCCCTGGCGATCGCCCTAATGCGAGCCCGTTCCTTTAGTGACGCCGACTTCGCCCGCAACCATCCCGGGGGCCAACTCGGCCGCAATCTTCAGTTGACAGTTGAGGACGTGATGCACAGTGGAGACGAAGTCGCCTGGGCCGCACCTGAAGATGCGCTGCGTCAAGTAGTGATCGAAATGACCCGCCACAATCTGGGCGCCGCCTGCATCGTAGACGAAAACCGCACCCTCGTCGGACTGATAACGGATGGCGATGTCCGCCGCGCCCTGCAAGCCCACGACGACATCCGCCCGCTCAAAGCAGCGGATGTTATGACCAGCAATCCCATCCGCATCCGCCCCGAGTTCTCCCTAAAATCCGCGATAGAACAAATGGAAAATCGCCCCTCCCAGATTTCAGTCCTGCCAGTGGTAGACGAGCAGCAGCGCTGCGTGGGATTAGTCCGCATCCACGATGTCTACCGGCATTAGGCAATCAACCGCCGAACCTCTGTTGCAGCTGACTTAGTCACAAGTGCTTAATCGTGACATTCGCCCGTCAAGAAGACAAACCACCGATGATTAATAGTGTCGGGAAGGCAGAGAGACTTGAGGAGTAACCACCCCGACCGCCACAAGTGGCTCATACTCCTCGCTACTGAACGGCACAAACCCCTCCGGCCACCGGATTACAGCCTTACAAACCACACGAAACTGGACTGGCGCGGGCGGAGGATTCACCCGCTCAACACTAATCTTCGCCAAGCAATCGCATTTCAACAACTGCAGAAAATCCGCCCCCAAATATCGCGGACAGTATCCAATAAGGTACATGTCGCGCTCACACCTCTCCGCCGTCCGCAACGCAATCGCATCCGGATCTTTCGGGTTCTGAAAATCACGCAATGCCAACAACGGCTCACCAGGCTCCAGTTGAAGCGCCCTGTCGGCAGATGAGCCAGGCATATGGCTCAGGCCATGCACCAGGAAGTGGATCTCATAATCGCCTTGCTCGTTCTTTTCCGGGCAAGCAAAAACTTCCAGGTTATCGGTGACGCGGCGGCCACCACTCCTGGCGAGAATGGCCATAGGATCGTTGTTAGTCTCAGTCACACCCAACCATTGAAGATATTCGCGATACTCCGGCCGGCTCCGCGGAAGCATGCGATTCGAAAAGAGCGGAAACAACTCCTCAGATACGTAAACCGTGTGCAACTCGGGAAACGACGGCAGAGTTTGGAACCCGGCCTCCACCCTTGCCTGCTCGGCGCCCTTGGTGTAAACGAACGAATAGAGCCCGTCGAAATACTCAAGACTTCCAACGGGAAACCAACGCCTGCCTAGTGGATCCTGCCAAGCCAAGAACAATGTCCTCATTGCAATTCCTTTTTCAAAACAACCAAATTGTTTTTGTTAACGGAGATCAGCCGACGCAACAGTGATGATCGGGTGCATTCCGAAGAACGATAATAGCGGGTGCCGCACTGGGTTTGTGACCCGCAAAATACGCAGCACGCTGTACGCCGTACGCCTTCACTGTGCACTCCCCCCTCGATTAATCCCCAACTGCTGGCACTTCTTATAAAGATGCGACCGCTCCAGCCCCAGCGCCCGCGCCGTCTCCGTCATTGAGTTGTTCTGCCGCTTCAATTCCTCAACGATCATTTCCCGCTCATAAGCATCCACGCGTTCCGACAAACTCCCACCCGCGCCGCCGGCCGGCGTTCCAACCTCCGACGGCAACGCGAGCCGCACGGTCGCGGCATCCACCGCATCGTCGGCCAACAGCAACAACCGCTCCACCACATTGCGCAATTCCCGCACATTCCCCGGCCATGAATAATGTCCCAGAACAGCGTACGCATCCGGCGTGATCGTTCGCTTCGGCCAATCGTTCTGCCGCGCGATCGATTCGGCGAAATGATCCACCAGCATCGGAATGTCTTCACGCCGCTCCCGCAACGGCGGCAGCACGATCGGAAACACGTAGACGCGATGGTACAGATCCTGCCGGAATCCGCCGGCCTTTACCAGCTCATCCAGATTGCGATGCGTCGCCACCACCACGCGAACGTCAACCTGAACCGCGCGGTCGCCGCCGATCCGCTCCACCTCGCCGTTCTCCAAAACGCGCAACAGCTTCGCCTGCATCAACACCGGCATGTCGCCGATTTCATCCAGAAAAAGCGTGCCGCCATGCGCCTGTTCAAACTTGCCGAGATGCCGCGAGGCTGCGCCCGTGAACGATCCTTTTTCGTGTCCGAACAACTCCGATTCGATCAGCTCGGCCGGAACCGCCGCGCAGTTCAACGTCACGAACGGATAGGTACGCCGCGCGCTCTTATCGTGAACCGTGCGCGCCACCAACTCTTTGCCGGTTCCGGTCTCGCCGAGAATGCAGACGCGCGTCTCGCTCGCCGCCACGCGATCTACCTTGGCCATCACGCTGTGCATCACGTTCGATCGCCATACCAATTGGTGCTTCCCGACGCGCTGCCGCAGGTCGCGATTCTCCTGCTCCAAGCGCGAAACCTTGACGACATTTTCGAGCGTGAGCAGCAGCTTGTCGGTCGAGAGTGGCTTCTCCAAGAAATCGACCGCACCGAGCCGCGTTGCTTTCACCGCCATCTCGACATTCGCCTGCCCGGAGATCATCACCACCGGCGTCGCCACGCCAGCCGTCTTCAAATCCGCCAGCAACTCAATGCCGTTCTTTCCCGGCATCACGACATCCGAAAGAATCATGTCGAACTTCTGCGACCTCGCCAGTTCCAACGCACGTTCGGCGTTGTCGCACACCGTCGCTTCGTGACCCTCCAGCCGGAAGGCGCGCGCCAGCGACGCCAGCGTGTTCGGATCGTCATCCACCAGAAGTAAGCGGCTCATGTCTTGGCCCGTAGCTCGATTCTAAAACTCGCACCCTTACCCGGTTCGCTGTCCACCGAAATCGACCCGTGATGGTCCGACACCACCGACTGCACAATTGCGAGCCCGAGTCCGGTGCCGTGCCGTTTGGTCGTGTAATAGGGCGTGAAAAGGCGCTCGCACTCTTCTTTCGTAAGACCTTCTCCCGAGTCCGCCACTTCGATGGCCACGGAATCGCCAACCGATCGCGTACGAACCGTGATCGCGCCGCCGTTCGGCATCGCGTCCATGGCGTTCAGAACCAAGTTGCGTAGAGCTCGGCCTAACTGCTCCGGATCGGCGTCCACTCGCGGCAGATCGGCGGCTAGTTCCAGTCGCGATTCGATCGCTGGTTTGCCCGGCGCATTGAATTGCGCCGCAAACAACCGCAGCACGTGGCGCGCGATTTCGTTCACGTCCACGGTCTCCAATTGCGGCGCGGGCATTTTCGCAAAATCGCTGAATCTCCCGATGATCGCCTTCAGATTATCCAGCTCCGAAAGCAGCGTGGCCGTGCTCTCCCGAAATACTTCTTCGAATTCTTCGGGCGACCGTTCCCGTACACGCTGCAAATTCTCCACCGTGATCTGCAAAGGGAACAGCGGATTCTTGAGTTCGTGCGCCAGGCGCCGCGCCAGTTCGCGCCATGCCGCAACCCGCTCGGTCTGAATGATGCGATGCTTCTGTTCCACTAGCTGGTGGGTCATGGTATTGAAGTCTTCAGCGAGCTGACCCACTTCATCGCGCGATTCCACCGGCGCACGCACATCCCAATCGCCGCCGGCCACCTGACGCACGCTGGCCGTAAGCGATCGCAGTGGACGGGTCACCCTCGCCGCAGCCCACCAGCTCAGAGCGACGCCCAATAAAACTCCGCTGAATCCGGCAGCGACGGCGGTGTTCCGAATAAAAGCTTTGAGCGAGAGCAGATCCGCGCGCGAAACGCCAACCAGCAATTCCGCCACGCGGCTGCCTCCCACGCGTCCTTCCAACGGTACTGCCGCGAAATTCATCTGAGGCTCAGCCGCGCATCTTCCAATTACGGCATCGTCCCGCCGCAGGCAGACCTCCATGCCGTCGCCACGCGGAAGCGAACTGAGAAATGCGGGTGAATCGGCACGCTGCCCGCCGACTACATAGAGAAAACCATTCGTAAGTGGAATTGTTCGAACGATCTCGAGCGCCAGCGCCGTCCCATCGGGCAGCTCCTCATTCTGGAGAAACGCCGGTTTCGATTTCCAATCGGCGCCATCCAACAGCCACGACTCTTTATATCCGAATCGAGCCGGCCATTGCGCTGAGCTGACGATGCTGCCGTCCGGTCCCACGATCTCGAGAAAATCGAGCGCCTGTTCGTGCGCGATGCCGGACGCATCGTTGACATACTGGGCCGTGTCGCCGGCCGGATCGCTTAACGTCGCGGCTATGCGCTGCAGATCTTCCGAGTTGGCGATCCCGTCCACGCGCCGCGCAATCTCTTCTCCGCGCCTGGCGAATTCGCGCCGCACCTGCTCCACCAACGACGCCGTCCGGCGCGCATCGCGATCCTCGAACGTGCGCGTAATCGCGGCCGATGCCGCCCACGCGACGGCCCACACGGTCACGATGAGCGTGATCGTTGTCGTCAGGATGATCTTCGTTCGAAAGCTCATTGGCCGATCCAGAGATTCGGCAGCGCGTTCAGCAAATCGCAAGTTGGAAGGCCGGTGCTGCTGCGCACTCGCGGACCGATCCCGAAAACCTGCGGCACGTGGATCAGCGGAATGAGCCGGCCCTCGTCGAGCAGCGCGTGCTCGGCCTTATACAAAGCTTCGGGTAAGCTGAGATCTCCCAGCGTCGTTTTGCCCGAGATGTCTCGCAACGCGCGCGCGGCATCGGCGCAATCGAGCCGCAGATGCAGCATCTGCACCGGAGCATTCGTCCCCGCGGGTGCGATCTGCATGGTGAGTCCGGCATCCCGCGCGTTCACCATCACTCGATCCGCAATCAAACGCGCGAGCGGATCGGACGGCGGAACACTCAAGAAAATCGTGCGGCTCTTCAGCCCCGCGGCAGCTTCTTTGGCGCGCGCCGGGTCCAGGGCCGGTCCAAATAGAAACTCATATCCGGTGAGCCACTGCGGCAGCAATCCCTGCGCGACCTCACCGCGCCGCTGCGTCAGAACATTGACGATCGCGGCCCGATCGATCGACATCGTCAAAGCATCGCGCAGACCCGGCTCCGGATTGTCGAGATGCAGCGCGATCAGATCGAGCGGCTGCGACGTCCACACGCGCATGCCATCGGGAATCAGGCGCCGGCTGATTCCGACCGGCAGTTCCCAAATATCTTCGCTATTCAATTGCAGGGCGCGTTGGGCGGCTGCGCTGAACTCCACCGTATCCACGAACGGCCGCCCGCCAGGATAATCTTCGTTGGCGCCCAACACCGCTCGATGTCCCGCCTCGAACATCGCGACGCGAAACGGTCCGGTACCCGGTATTCCGGCCTCAGGCCGCGACAACCTGTCTAAAATATCGTGCATGGGTCGGTCGCTTTGAATCACTATCGTCTGCGGTGTCGACGTGACGGCAGCCGCTTCACCGTACCAATTCTTCACGACAGGTCCGAGCGTCAACGCCATGCTCGCGGTCGAAACGATTTTCGAACGAACGATAAAACGCCATCTCTTTTTTTCAGAGTCCGCTTGCCATACTCGCGCGAGTAGCGGCACATATTCACCATGCTCGTCGTAACGTACCAGAGTCTCCGCTACCCCGGGGATTGCTTCCGGTGTTGCGAACATCGAGATGAGCTGTACGCGCAACGTACCGCCGTAACGCGGGCGAGTTGCGGCTTGGGTTAGACTACTGAGCGCAAGAGAGAGAAAGGCGCGACGCCTCATACATTCCCGTCTGCCGGTTGTGAACCACCACCGTCGCCTGGTCGGTTGCATCCGCCTGCCACAGCGCCGTCACAGGTCCGGGCAACGGCAGCGGATCGGTGACCGGCGAATACGCGCTTCCGGAAAACTCGAATGCCTGGACATGTTCTGGCGCGTCGTCGGCCGCGGTGGCAGCGGTCACCAGGACCTGCTTCTTCGATCCGCAATTGCTGGCGATGGCCGCCACGTCGCTACCCCAGTTGCGGATGGTGAGAACCGGCTCGACTGTATTCATATGCAGGCGCGCTTGCCCGTCCACTCCCGTGAACAGCGTGCCCGTTCCCGTGTCGGCAATTGTGTAGATACCGAACTCACCGGTGTCGAAATAATTCCGGCCGCGCACCATGCGATAGGGGATCTCCGCAAAGCTTCCGCGCGGATCGCGTGATATTACCGGCACAGCGGCCGGAGTCGCACGCACAAATTGCCAGCGATCTTCGGCGCGTTTATACTCCACCGTTCTGTCTGTCTCCAGCAGTTGCATGTCTTGACCATCGGCTGACAATCTCACATCCAGAATCGGATCGCGCTGTTCAACAACCGGGCTGCGCTTGATCGCGATGCGATATTCCGCGGCAGTGGCCGACGCCTTTTTCCAGCCCACGATAATCGCCTGAGGCCCAGTTGGTGCGATCAAGAGATAGCGCGTCGGATCTTCGCTGATCGTGATCCGCAATTTCGTTTCGGATTCGCCAAGCTCAATTCCGCTCCCGCGCAGCAGCCCTTCAATCGAACTCCGGATCTCATCCACTTCCCTGCCTTGCATTGAGGAGCGATTCTCAATCGCCAACGCGACGGTGGATCGCGCCGGAAAAACTTCGAAGATTCGCTCCGCCATTTGCTTCACGGCGTCCGAAGATGCCTGGGCATTCGCCGCCGGCACGAAAGAAATCGCGGCTATGAACGATACAACCAACCTCAACACTGCTCACATTATACGAATTCATTGCCCTCCTCCCGACATCTCCGCCGTCGTTGGAACATCAGGCAACACTTTCGCAATCTGTTCGTTACGCTCTCCCAACAAATCCACTTCATCGCCGACCGAAACCATCCCAAACAATTCTTCCACATCTTGTATCCGCATCCGAATACAGCCATGCGAGGCCGCCTTGCCGATCGAGCTCGGCGCGTTCGTTCCATGAATGCCGTAGCCCTTGAATCCGAGGCCCATCCAGCGTGTTCCCAGAGGATTCTTTTTGCCGGGAGGAACCACCACATGCGGACCATACCACGTCGGATTCTTCACGCGGCTGGCGATATGAAAGGATCCAGTCGGGCTCGGAGTCGATTCCTTGCCCACGGCGATTGAATAAATCTTTTTGACCTTGCCGTCTTCTAAAAGAACCAGCTTACGGTCCGGAATACTTATTAAAATCTGATGGGTGGGAGTTTCCGCAAAGGTCTCCGCCGCTCCGATCATCAGAATCGCCGCTAACTTTCCGAGTTTCATGCCATTCCGAAAAGCATTTCGGACACCGGCGGTTATCTCGCTGTTTCAAAGCGACTTGCGGCGGCGCGGCGATCCTCGCTCGTGTTCACTGCAACACAAATCGTGTCCGCGCACACACGGCTGGAACTTAATGTGAGAATGCTGTGACCACCCTGGTACTAAAGCCTTAGCCTATGGTTCGTCTCACCATCTTGTTAGCCATAGTTATCGCGATGCCGCCGATAACCAAAGCTTCAATTATTCCTATATTTACGTCAGGCCCAACCGCAAACGGCTCGGGCGGCTACAGCTACGATTACACTGCCGATCTCCAGCAAGACGAACGGCTCGACCCCGCTGCTACCAACGGCGTCACCTGCCTGTCTATGAGTTCTCTTGTCCCGTGCGATCCGCCAGGAACATTCTTCACCATCTATGATTTTGCTGGATATACGTCCTCCAGCGCCTCAGCGGCCGGATGGGGAATCACGACGCAGAGTGTAGGCCTCACGCCATCGACGCTGCTTCCGCCCGACGATGGAACCTTGACCAACATAACCTTCTTCTATACCGGCGCAGTCGTCCATGCGGATGGAGACATGGTCCCGATCCCGGGATTCGAGATCGTTTCTTCGCTCAACACGATCGACGAAGGTTGGTTCACGAGTCAGGACACAAACGATGCCGGGCTCGACGCGGGTACCACAGACCAGACCGTAGGCCATGTCATTGTGCCAGCCAGTGGACAGGGAACGGGTCCGCTGGGCGGTCCTGTGCCCGAACCAGGAACCGGATACATGCTACTGCTCGGATGTGCCGCGGTTATTGCTTCCCTGCGCCGGAAGCGAAACTGATTAGTTGCGCCGCTGGGCCAAAACGATTGCCAGGTTCGAATGTGTTTTCGGCGAGTCAGGCGACAGACGCGCCGCGACTCTTAACTCCGCAACAGCTTCGTCGATTCGCCCCGGAATCTGCGTCAAGGCCACGCCGAGATTGGTGTGCGCATCCGTATAATTCGGATCGATCCGCACCGCTTCCTGGTAATGCTGGATTGCATCCGGCAGCCGGCCGGGCAGCTTCGACAATGCGATGCCGAGGTTGTAATGCGCGGCCGCTAAGTCAGGTCTGACGCGCAGCACAGCCTCATATTCGCGCGCCGATTCCGGCCAGCGTTGCAGATCCGAAAACAACGCCGCGAGATTGAGCAAGGCCGCGCCGTAATCGGGTTGGATGCGGAGTGCCGTTTCGTATTGCTCGACCGCTTCCGCGCGGCGGTCCGGCAGTTTCGATAATCCAAATGCCAGGTTGAAATGCGTTGCCTCCGACTCGGGTTGAAGCCGTATCGCGGTGTCGTATTCATGGATCGCATCGAGTTCCCTGCCAGGCAGCTTCAGCAATGCGTTTCCCAAATCGGTCCGGATGACTGGATTTTTCGGGTCGATCCGCACAGCCGCTTCTAATTCCGACACCGCTTCCGGTATGCGCCCGAAAGAATCCTCCAGCAAAACTCCCAGATCGGTGTGAGCCTCGGCGTAATCCGGCCGTATGCGAAGCGCCGTTTGAAACTCTGCGACTGCTTCCGAAGCGCGGCCAGTCTGCTTCGATAAAATCACGCCGAGGTTGTAATGGCCCCGCGCATTGTTGGGACTCTTCTCGATGTCGTCGCGCCAGAGGCTCTCGTCGGTCTGCCAGACCGCATTGCGCTGATAGGTTCCAAAGGCAAACAGGCCGAGAAGTACGAATGCGGTGATGGAGCTTCGTGAATACCGGCTCGCTGTAAATGCGGCCGCGAGGCTCAAGCCGATGAACGGGAGAAACATGCGGTGATCGTTCTCCACTTCGTTCAGCGGATACAGAGCGGTCGGAATCAGCGCGAGCAGGAACCACCAAAGTCCGAAGGAGACGGCGCGCCATTCTGGCTTGATAGCGGTGTAGACAGCGGCCGCGATCAGCAGTCCGCAGAAGACAAAGCCGAGAATCGCGAGCGGGTCTTTCAAGGTATGAAACGCCGGAAGATCGGTATCGACATTCAAGTACAACGGGAAAAAGAAAGAACGGAAATATCGCAGCGTCACGTATGGCTGCGTGATGATGTAATCGTAGGATTTGAGCGTGGTGTGGAAGAAGTTCGGCGGCGTCATCGCTTTTTCGAGCAGCGAAAACGCCCCGCATAAGACGAACGCCGGGATCGCGCCAAGCCACGATTTCCGTTCGATCAGCAGAATGTAGGCCAGTAGAATCGGCGCGAAAATCAGCGCGGTCGGCTTGGCGAACATGCCGGCCAAAGCTGGAAGCAGATAAAATCCATAGCGCCGCGCTTCAGGCTTCCCGGCGTATAGTGCAACTCCCGCCACGATGCCGAGCGCGGCATACAGGTCGCCGCGCTGGACGATATAGTTCACAGTTTCTGCACAGGCCGGATGCAGCGCGTAGACGGCCGTTGCAAACCACGCGATCCATTCGTCGCCGGTGACGCGCAGAAACAGCGCGTAGATCAGGACAAGCTGAACGATGAACCAGAAGAAAGTCGAGAGCTGGAACCAAAATGGATCGAGCCCATGGCCGAGGGCGTAATCGATGGCGAGCGAGGTCGTGACCAGCGGCCGATAGGACCGGCCATAGGGATTGGCGTTGAATGTACTGACGTCGGTGAAAAAACGCGGGATGCCGGTTAGCGACCGGATCGCTGGATTGTTTTCTACGGCGTCGGAATCATCGAAGTGGAACCCGTTCCCGAAGTGATTCGAGTACGCGGCGAGGAGCAGCAGAAATAATAAACACCGTTTCACGACATTCTGATTCGTCCGACACTGGCCGCCATCGGCGGCGAAATTACGCATCGCAACAGCGTGCTGTAGATCTTCATAGAATCCTGGACCGGCCGGAAATGCGAGCCATGATTGCCGTCGAAATAAATTGTTTCGATCGGAAATTCTACAATTCCACAGGATTTGGCCGCTTGCACCAGAACGTTCATTTCGAAGTCGTAGCGCTCGCCCTCGAGCAAAAGCAGCGATGGAATCAAACGCGCCGGAATGCCGCGGAGACCGCATTGCGTGTCGGCCAGCCGGCGTCCGGTGAGCGTCGCGAAAGCATAGCGAGTCACGAAGTTGCCTACGCGGCTGCGCAGCGGACTGCGGCCTTCTAATTTTCGGGACCCCAGAAGAAGGCCTTGACCGCTTCGAATCTGCTGAGCTGCTCTGAGAATATCGCTGGGACCGTGTTGCCCGTCGCCATCCGCCGTCACCACGCCGCGGTAGCCTGGAAAGCGATCCAGAAAGTACGCCAGGCCGGTTTTGAGAGCCCGTCCTTTGCCCATGTTTTCTTCATAGCGGAGGAGGTGGACGGAGGGATGCGCCGCTGCTTCCTTGAATATGGAACGGTAGGCCGGGCCGCTGCCGTCGTCGACAATAATGATCGCCCCGAACCCAAGTTCAACTAGTTGCGAGACCAGGCCAGTCAGCCGCCGGTCCGGCTGAAACACGGGAATGAGAATCGCAATATCCACTTGGACAGCCCCCACCTAAAGATAGGTTCGTCCCCGCGGGTACACAATGGATCAGCAGTCCTAGACCCAGACTGGGCTATACTCCGCTGGCCTTGCGCTCGTACGGTTGTTTTAAGTATTTCGCAGCTTCTGCCTGCGCGCCTTGCGTATCGTCGCGCGTGCGGACGGCGTGGTTGTACTCATTCACGGCGCGATCGCGCTGACCGGTGATGTCGAAAATCCAACCAAGATGGATATGCGCCCAGACTTCGGTCCACTTCGGATCGAGATCGCCGTTGATGCATTCGCGAAACTCGTTCGCCGCCGATTGATAGTTGTTCTGCAGGAAGAACAGTTCGCCAACACGATAATGCGCTAGCGAGCTCTGCTTACTCACGTCGAGCGCCTTTTGATATTCCTTAAGCGCATCGCCATATTCGCCGACTTCCGCAAATTGCTCCCCGCGTCGAATGGCCACAGCCACCCGCATGGACGGGCTCTCTCGCAACACCGTGCCCATTGCATCGATGGAGACCGACTTCGGTTTGCCGAAGGTGTCGACGCTGAACTCAGACGACGTACCCACTACATCGATACGCTTTTCTTCGGGATTTCCTTCCGTCTCGATTTTCAGATTCACAGGCATGTGGAACGTGTCCAGATCCTGCGTCACCTTCCCCATCACGCGGAAGCCCTTCTGCGTCCGGAAGACCGTGTAATCGAGCTTGAATTCCGGCGCGCCGGTGGATTCAATCCATTGCAGGAAGAAATATTGGAGATTCTGGCCGGAGATCTGTTCCGCGGTTTTACGGAAATCGGCCGTCGATACCGATCCCCAGGCATGCTGGTCCGGGAAAGTCTTCATGAGTTGGAAGAACGGCTTGTCCGTCATGAGACTGCGCAGCATGTTCAGCACGGCCGCGCCTTTGCTGGCCGTTTCAGCCCAGTATTCCGGCGAATAATCTTCCAGCCGCGCAGATTGAATCAGCGGCGGATTGTCTACCGTCAGCGCCTCGACATAAGTATCGTGAACTTCGGCCTCCATCGCGCTCGGTCCGTTGAGATGCTCCAGGTACAGCATCTCCGCATAGCGTGCATTGCCATTCTGCAACCACATATGATTGCGATTCACCGGCGACAACAGAGTCCCCCACCACTGCCGCGAAAGCTGATTCGTCAACAGGCGTATGCCGACCTGGTTGCCGATGCCGTTCGGAGATAGAAAGATGATGCCGGGCGCCGAGTAGCCGTTGGGCGTCCCCTTGTCTGTCTCGACAAACGTCAGGTTGGCCTGCGGCGCCAGCCCGTAGACGCTGGTGAGGAAGCCCATGATCTTGCCGGCTTCATCGCCATACTCGCGCGCCATGTTTTCCTTCGTCCGGAAGTACATGGTGCTGGTGATGCCTTCCGAATTGATTTTGACCGGCTGCCCTTGCACCACCGCGATGCTACCCGGAAATGAAGGCTTCGCGTAATGAAACGAGCAGGTGGTCTTGTCGCCCGCGCGATCGATCTTCTCGTCGCCGCTCGCGACCACAGTGAACCCGGAAGGCACCGTGATGCGCAGGTCGGCGGTAAAGCGGTCCGTCGTGTAATCGTTTATCGGAAACCAGCGCGCCGGATACATCAGATACGCGTAATCGTTTTGAATGGACGCAAACTTGATGCCAAACACGGGCGAATCTTCCGCGCCGGTCAGGCGCCCGTCATAACTAAAAGTGACTGTCGCGGGCTTCCCTTTCTGCAGCGGCTCGGGGAAGTTCAGACGCACCATGAAATCCTGCGTCGATCGTGAGGCAGGCACCTGTCGGCCGCGCCCATCCACTACACGCGATACGTTCAGAGCGTTATTCAGTTCGAAGGACGCGCTGGTCAGATTGTCCTCTAAAGGAACAAACTGCACCTGTACGTTTGCCGTGAGCGCCTGCGTGCGCGGATTCACCTCCGCTTCGATGAGGTAGTGATCGACATCGATGTGAGTGCGAATATTTCGATCCTCGGCCGCCAGCAGAGAAACCGCGCCGCAGAAGAACGCAATGAGAGCCGTCCTACGAAACATGAACCATTTCCTTGTCGAGAAACTCGTTAACCACGGAGGCCGCCGCCTCCATGGGATTGTCGGGGCCGGAGAGCCTCGCCGCGACTTCGGCCAGATCCTCCCGCATTCGCCGCCGCGCGTCATCGTTACGAAGAAGTGAACACGCCTCGGCCGCGAGCCGTTGCGCGGTCATGCCGGCCTGAATCAATTCAGGTATGACTTGCCGTTCAGCGACCAAATTGACCATGGAATAAAAAGGAACCCGGACTAGAAGCTTCCCCAATACCCAACTTAGCCCGTTCACGCGGTAGAACGCGACCATCGGCGTGTTCAGAAGACACGCTTCAATGGTGACTGTGCCGCTGGCGGCCAGAGCCAAATCCGAACAGGCCAGTACATCCCAGGTATTTCCCTCTTGTACTTGGATGGATGAGCCCGAAAACCGTTCCCTAAATTTCGCGGCCACTCCCTGGGGGAGGGCTAGCGTGGCGTGAATCGGGCGGCCTGCGTTCTTCCTCATGATCTCGACCGCTTCCACCAGAATCGGCAGATGCCTCTCAATTTCACCGTATCTGCTGCCGGGCAAAATCGCAATATGCCACGCGGGATCGGGTACGCCGAAGCGGGTTCTCAATTCCAGCGGCGATGCCGACGGCCGGACGAGGCGCGTCAAAGGATGGCCGATATAAGTGGCCCGAATCCCGTGCTCGCGAAAGAACCGTTCTTCAAAAGGAAAGATGCACAACAAGCGGTCGAGTATGCGGCGCATCGTTGGCAGACGCCCGCGACGCCATGCCCACACCTGGGGCGCTACAAGATAAACGATCGGCACGCCCATGCGATGGAGCTTTTTCGCCACGCGGAAGTGAAAATCCGGGCTATCGGTGAGTATCGCCAGGCCGGGACGACGCTGCTCGGCCGCGCGCACGAGTTTGCGGAATTCGCCGTAGATCCGCGGAATGTGATGCAGCACTTCGACTAAGCCGACCACGGCCAGGCTCTCCGAGCGGACCACCGCCTCAACCCCCACGCTTCGCATACGCGGACCGGCGCAGCCGAAAAACTCGATTTCCGGGTTCCTCACCCGCAGCGCTTCCACCAGTTTGGAGGCATAAAGGTCCCCCGACGCCTCTCCAGCCGAAATCAAAACTCTTGACGGCACTACAACTTAGTGTAACCCGTGCGGGAGAAAGCGCCATCGCGTGATAGAATGGAATTACAATTTGATGTCCGCTCGAGCTGACCATGTCAAACTGAGCGTCGGGCAATTTGCGGAGCAGTTCCGCAATGCCATGATACCGCTCAGCACCACCTTTTCGTATTTCTGCGCCTCGGTTCCGTTGACCGAAGAAGATCTGAAAGAGTATCTGGAAGAGCCGATCGCCGCGCTGCCTCCCGCCATCGCTTCCGTGCTCCCCAAAATCTCCATCATGCTGGTTCCGTACCTGGAGCGCGTGGACGGCAGCAAGAACGTTCCGGCGAGCGAATTCGTTTGCACGGAGCGGCCGCCGGATAATCGCCAATTCTGGGCCTCGCAGGTGCAAATCGGAAACGAAGCGATCCTCTTGTTCGCCCTGAAGGACCAGGAAGTGGCGGAATACCACTACCGTTTTTATCGCATGATCGCGTCGTTGATTTCGGAGCGGTGGGCGGAAGATGCGCAGTCCAGTTTTTCTTCTCTTTTGCGCGAGGAGTTGAACGCCACGGTGCATGGTGAAGTCGACGAAGAGAGTTGGCGCGAGAAGCAAGGCTTGTTGCGGCGGCAGAGCAATGTGCGGAGAGAAACGAAGCTATTCCGCGATTATGCCCACGCGTCGTTTATCGATACGCTGACGCTGTATCTGCATGGGATTTGCTGCGACATCGATGTCGAGACCGGGCCGCGGCAACTGGCAAGCCGGTATCTGCGGCGCCGTTTGAATCTGCTTTACGCGCTGTATCCGCCGCCAGAGGGTTATGCGGTATTGCCGGAGCATTTGAAAGAGTCGTCGTAAGCGCTGTTGGTATTGGCGAGCCGCGCATTCCGATCGGCGCGTCGGGCCTCATTCATCCATGAAAATCACGGGGGGCACACGGATACGTTGGATTCGCCCCGTTTCACGAATCCGTATCACCTGCCATGATGCGTCCGCTGGCCTCGATACAGTTCTTCATAACGGAGCCAGGCGCTTAGCGCGTGCTGCACATAGTCGATGCGTATCTTCGATGCATTGAGTGCATTATCAACGACGCCAGAATCCGGCCCAAGCACAGCTTCGGGCATCCCGCCAGCGAACGGCCCGGAGGCGATCTGAGCATCCCTAAGAAACCCGACTCCACGTTGCACTGCTATTTCGATCCGCGCCCGCAGACCCCCATCGCTCTTTGGCAGGAATTCCAGAGCTGCTAGCAACCCCTCCAAGCGAATCGCAGCGGGCGTGGTCCTTCCGCCAGGATCGAAACCACCGTTTAGCCTGGCATTCGGCGCATCCGTGATCTGCTCATGGAGAAACCGATCGCAGATACGGGCCGCGTGCTGCAAGAGGACTGGGCGTGAAACTGGACAGGCGCTTTGATCGTAGTAGGGGAGAAACTCCGCCATAGCGATAAGCGCCCAGTGGTCCGGCGGGACCTCCTGAGGACCGGTGCGGTCTTCAGCCAGACGCGCAAGCGCCTTACCCGCTGCGGTGAGCCACTCCCGCGATTTATCCAACTCGTAAAGACTGACCAGCCCGAGCGTGGCCTCACCCGGATAATAAAGGCTTTGCCAATCGCGATCCAGTCCCTTGCCAGCCAGATATCTCGAGTAAAAACCCCCATCCGGTTTTTGGAGAAACAAAACGAACCGCCCTAACGCCTGCAATTGATCGAGCGGAACCGTATTCGGACGCGCGCGGTCAACGGCAGCAAAGGCGGCTAACCCGAGCCCCGCCGCGCCGAGATCGGCTTTTATGCTCACGGGCGCCGGAAGCGACCAAATCGCCAGCGCATTGGAACGTTCTTCGGGCGCAAGATAATTTGTGCGCATGAAATTTGCGGCCCGGACCATGGCGTTAACGGCGTTCGAGCCGGGGTGAACGCGGTTGAGCATGGCCAAAGAGTAGATTGCTCCCGCGTGACGGACGATATTGTAGGAAGGCGAGACATGGCCGGAATCAGTGTCAACCAGATAGGCGAATCTGCCGCGTGTATCGCAATTTTGCTCCACGTACTCGCCTGCCATACGGATGGCGCGGAAGAGACGCTGGGAAGCTTGAGCGGGTCCAACGATCGATGAAACTGACGTGGAGGTCCTTAGCGGTTGAGCGAATCGTTGCGAACTGGCAAAGTGCCATGTAGACTGCCGAGGTCAACGTCCGAGCCATCAAAGAGGTGGTTAGATCCATGGTTGAAAATCTTCGATCCCAGTAATCTGCCGCTTGTCGCCGACGCATTCGATGCGTTCTTGTAGACACCAATATCTCGACGGCAGTTGCTGATGGATACCGAGCCGGCTTGACTAAAGCCAAGCGTCGTTTGTATTCACTTGTATGCAGAAGTCACACGCGGCACAATCTGCACCTATGGTTCGATCCTGGATAGCTTCAGCGCCCCAGCGCCTCCCTCTGCGACCATCGTTCCGTCGGGGGAGATCGCAGCCCTGTACGGCTCCTTGACCGTTGGGTGTACCACGTCGTCCTGGTAACTTGGTTTCCAAGAGGCTATTTCATTGCCGGTCCCGAAGTCCCAAACGACTCGCCGGTGGAGGGCCCCAACTTCTGTCTGCCACCCCTCGAAGTCTATTTTCCAGCCATAGTCAGACAACACGAGCCTCTTAGCGCGAAGGGCGGCTGCGAACGACACCTGGGGGTTCCCTGAATGGGTTCTCGCGATCTCACGACCGCTGTCAACATCCCAGCAGTGCGCTACGCCGTGCGCCGCAGTACCGTCAAGGGCGCATATGGCCTTGCCGGTGTCGGCGAATAGCGCCCACGCCCACGCCGTATCCTTGAGCGGCCAGCGGTTGACAGTCCTTTTTCGAACTGGATCTACTACAAGAATCTGCGTTTTCTTGGGCACGTTGTTCGCCAGCGCAAGAAGCTGGCGCTCTGCTGATCCGTCGGAAAGTGGCCACATCCCATCGATCTTCCACAACCCTACGAGCGCGCAGTGCACATTATAGAATCGAAGATCCGTCTGAGGGAACCCAGGTTGGCCGTCAGCCACTTGGTCCGGCCCGTAGAACACTGCTCGCACGGTGTGTTCCAAAATACAAGGGGGCTGACCAATCTCCTGAAAGACCTCCGGGACGGCAACTTCCTTACCAGTTGGCGACCAGGATATCGTCTCCCCCCCGGGTCCTTCGTATTCCAGCATCTGCGAGTTTACGCGCGGGCTGTTCACGTCCAAAATAACTAGAGTCAGCTTGTTTCTCTGCAGCCTCGACCAAACAACGGCTGCCAAGCGATGCCCGTCTGGTGAAAAACTGATCGAAACGACATGCGCCTTAGCGTCGGTTATTTTGCCTCCCGCCAATTCGGAAAGCCGCAGCTCCCAAAGTTTGCGGAGATTTCCATTGGCCTTAATC
>JBEKUT010000059.1:0-31109 GCA_049514735.1 Bryobacteraceae bacterium | reverse complement strand
TCCATTTCGCGAACGCGCGAGGCGAAAGCGGGCACGGGGATGCCAAGTGCTGCAGAGGGTATAACGGGGAACGGAAGTTCGTTCCAGTTCACCGCTTCCTGGCGGTGATTCTTGCCCAGCTGGCGGCTTACAAGGGCTTGGTCGAAAGGTACGCTGCTGAGTGCCAAGCGGCCCGCGCGCTCTACTAACGATGCCGCCCGCCTCTGGCTGTTGAGAGCAAAACCGAAATAGCCGTTGCCGAGAGGGCCCATGAGGTTCATAGGGAAGATGTTCCCTCTGTCACCCAATGCGACGCTAACCAGTACGACGGGCCGCGGACAACTGAATAATACGGTCATGGCCTTGGCCGCGCGAGCCGTCATCTCAACATCGGACTTATGGTGGTTCCGAGCTCGAACCCAAGCTTGAAAAAGAGAGTAACTCAAGAGCCGGAACCAGGGTTGACAGTAGTTATCGGAACTTCTGACTTCAAAGAGATGAACGTCTCCAGCGCCCGTTTGAACCATAGCCGAGCTCTGAAGTCGGAGCTGTCCCAGTAAGGCGCCGCGTCCGCCTCGTTCGTGGAATTTAAGTATTGCAAGAGCGCCGGGCTCGAGACGCTGCTGCCACGTGCCAGCCAATCCCACGGCGATTATGGATGGGGCAGCGCAAGCAATCACGTGGTTGTGCGTCACATCGACGGCTCCGTCCAGTCCGTGCAGCCATACATCCACCTCGGATTGGGGATCGCTCATCGCAACGGTGCACTGCTGCGGCAGGCCGGCATCTCCCAGGAAAAGCCGCCTCAGGGTCCTACGCGCCAGGCTCAGCATTACGGCGCCATGGAGGAAGAGGAGTTTGTTTCCCTGCGTGAAAACTCGAGGAGAATGCAATCGCCCAGGTTTCGAAACAGAGGCAAGCGATCGATCCGGTCATCCACCACTGCCAGCAGCTTAAGAATCCCGGGAAAGCGGCGCGCCCAACGCTCCATGTAAGAAGGGGGCACTGCGATGCCGACTCCGCGCCAGCCTCGCAGTTCGAAATCCGGCGCGAAGATGCGGGCCATTTTACGTACCGAAGGCCGCTGAATTTTCAGATCGCCGGCATCGGAGAGCCCTCCGTTGTCCAGAACTCGCCTGAAGGCTTTCACCGGTTTTCCGTGAGCTAGAAACCAAGCTATCTCCCAGGGGACGAAATGGCCGATCACGCATATCAACAACGGGGCGCCTGGCTTCAGCAGACGGGCCAGGTTTCGCGCGGCGGCTGGCAAGTCCTCCACACAATTCAAGCCCGAAAAATTGGAGAACGCGCCGTCAAAGGGAGACTGCGACTGCAGCGACTGGAGATCCTCCGTCGGAAGAACTCGCCAATCGACCCGCTCCTGCAGGCTCGACGCAGCGGCCCCTTGACGCGCGATCTGGATCATGCGCGGAGAGATATCGCAGGCCAAAACCTCTATTCCTCGGGCAGCGAGGTGAATCGCATCTATGCCGGTACCGCAGTTCAACTCGAGAACACGCTGGCCGTGGCGGAAGGCACGCTCCAGATCGCGCCAAACGGAACGCCGGCGGGTCTGGCCGATCAGGGTGCCAGTAAAATCTCGATCGTACTTCGTGGCGGCATCGTCCCAGTATCGAGTGCGTGCCTGTATTCCATCCATCATGCTGGTCGCATCGCTCCGCCCACGGAAGCAATCGACTTAATTGTAAGGCCAGGTGGATGTCGAGAATCTTGCGAATTTGTAATATGCATGTAAAATCCTTTGGCGATCTCGAAGAGGACGCCGCGATTGGGGATCTTCTAAGAAAGGCGCTCACTCGAACAGAATTATGATGCTGGCGACGGGCCAGGACAGCGACATCGATAGCGAAAGACTGGCGGCCGCCCCGAACCGGAGGTTTCCGTTTCACACTCTTATTGAATGTCAGCGGCCCACTGGACCGCTCTTACGTAGAACTGTCGCAGACCCGCAGCGGCCGGGCATCACGCGAGTCCACGGATTACGTAAACTGGAACAGAAACGTACTGTGAGAGGGGCCTGTCGAGACAAAGCTTCATGAGTGGATCACGCCGCTTTTGCTGCGATGCCCTCTCTGGCATTGCGGGTGAGTTCCTGAGCATATTGCTTGCGGTGCTTTCGGCCTGGGCCGGCGCCATGCCGCTGCGGGCTCAAGTAACAGCTGCGATCTCAGGAACCGTAGAAGACGCTTCTGGCGCCGTGGCGCCGGGCGCGACAGTCACGGTGAAGAGCCTGGAGACGGGAGCGTTGAGAACGGTCGTCACAGACCAGTACGGCAACTACACCGTGGTTTCACTTCCTCTCGGTCCGCAGAAATTGAAGGCCGAGAAAACAGGTTTCAAGACCGCGATCAGGACGGGGGTCGAGTTAGTCGTCGGCCAGAACGCAGTGGTTAATTTCCGGTTGGAGTTGGGAGAGTTGGCGCAGGAAGTCACTCTGCTCGACGAAACTCCGCTGGTCAACACAACCACCTCCTCCGTATCGGGGTTGGTTGGAGAGCGGCAGATTAAGGATCTGCCGCTCAACGGCCGCAGCTTCGATAATCTCATCGCGTTGAACCCCGGCGCGGTCAACTACAGCGCGCTGAAGAGCCCTCAAACCAGCACCAGCGATGGCAACACTTTCTCCGTAGATGGCCGCCGCACCTATGAGAATCTCATCCTGTTGAACGGGATCGAGTACACCGGATCAAGCCAGCTTGCCGTCAGCCCCGGCGGCGTCAGTGGCGAACTGCTCGGCATCGACGCCATTCGCGAGTTCAATGTTCTCACCGATACCTACGGCGCCGAGTATGGCAAACGCGCCGGTGCGCAGGTCAGCGTCGTCACTCAATCGGGCGCCGATCGGTTGCACGGTTCAATCTTTGAGTTTCTTCGCAACAGCGATCTCGACGCGCGAAACTTCTTCGACCTGGCTTCCGTTCCGCCGTTCCGCCGCAATCAGTTTGGCGGCGCGCTGGGAGGACCCATCAAGAAAGACAAATGGTTTCTGTTTGGCAACTATGAAGGTTTCCGGCAGTCGCTCGCACTCAGCAGCGTGAGCGTGGTTCCCGATACTGAAGCACGGCTAGGCTTGCTGCCCAATGCGTCCGGCGTCTATACGCCCGTTGCTAAACTAAATCCCGCTATGCTGCAGTACATGCAGCTTTGGCCCACGCCAAACGGCGGCGAGTTGATGGTAAATGGACTGCCCACCGGGGTGGCGAAGTCTTACAACAATCCTAAACAAACGATACGCGAGGATTTCGGCACTTTGCGATCCGACTATGTCCTCAGCGAACGCGATACGTTCTCAACTGCGTACACCATTGACGACGGGGACGGCCTGTTTCCCCAGGCCGACCCGTTATTTGGATCGTACGAGACACTGCGCAGTCAAGTGGCCAGCGTTGAGGAAACGCACGTCGTCTCTCCAGCGATCCTCAACACGTTTCGCGCGGGTTTCTCTCGCGCGGCCTTCAACTACGATTCGTTCCCGCTCGCTTCGTTTCCGCCGGCGGTTGACTTCGTAACTGGACTTGGCCCCGGGGGCATTGTCGTTGGCGGCGGTGTCACCACGACAGCGGGCGGAACCATCACCTCAGCCGGCCCGAATAACGCCGCCAACGTGTGGAACCGCCGCAACCTATTCACGTACACGGATGGTGTGCAACTCGTCAAGGGCCGCCACCAGATCGCTGCGGGCGTGTGGTTCCAGCGGCTCCAGGACAATGAGGACTCCGCCTCCCGCCAACTCGGCCAAGCCAGCTTCGCGAGTTTGACAACATTTCTGCAAGGCAACGTGACATCGTTTCAAGCGGTGCCCGACGCGAATGAATTGGGCTGGAGAAGTCTCTTCGGCGCGGTGTATTTTGAGGACGCCATCAAATTATTGCCGCATCTCACCTTTCAAGCCGGCCTGCGCTACGAGTTCACCACCGGATGGAACGAAGAATCGGGAAGAGCCGCCAACTATCTCACGGATTCGAACGGTATCCTGATCACCACGCCCCGCGTGGGCAGTTCGGTTTTCACACAGAACAACGCAACACACCTCTTTGGTCCCAGGGTGGCCCTGGCATGGGATGTACTTGGAAACGGGAAAACCGCGATTCGCGCGGGCTACGGCACTTACTATTCTCTGATCGACGATTTGAGTTTCCTGCTGAACTCGATTCCGCCGTACAACGGCTCCTTATCAAAAACAGGATCGCTCCCTTCGCTCGTTCCGATTACTCCCGGCGTCCCCCCTCCGGCGGGCGCCATTTTCGCTCCGCAGGGCGTCCAGGCCAACGCCAAGACTCCGGCCGTCCAGAGATGGAATTTCACGGTGGAGCAGCAGCTTAATCACGACACGTCGCTCCGTGTGGCCTATGTCGGGTCGTTTGGATACCACGGTCTGCTGAGTATCGATCCGAACACCATTCCCGCGCAGATTTGTTCAGACCCAAGCGGCTGTTCCGCGGGCGGCGTCTCCACTCCCGCGAGTTTGAGCGGCATTCCCCACACCGTGCCGCAGGGGGCGCAATACATTCCCGGCCCGGGCGCCACTCGTCCCAATCCCAATCTTGGCGCGGGCTTCTTCTGGTATACAGAAGGCAACAGCAGTTACAACGCTCTTCAACTGGAAGTGATCCACCGTTTTAGAAAAGGTCTGCAGTTCCGCGCGAACTACACGCGGTCGAAGGATCTCGACATGAACTCCGGGCTCACGGGCGCGCAGGCCAATAACCAGGCGCAGATGGTGCTCGACCGCAACAACCTGCACCGCGATTGGGGGCCGTCGGCTTACAACATTCCCGATCAAGTAAACATTTCGGGAACCTATGAATTGCCCTTCGGCAAAGGCCGCCGATGGGCCAACAATTTCGGAACACTTGGGGACCGGCTGGTGAGCGGCTGGCAGTTCAACACGATTGTCACGCTACTGAGCGGGTTTCCTTTCACTCCTCAGATCGGCTCGAATCGATCCGGCGACGGCGACACCAGAAATCCGGACCGGCCTTCGCTCAATCCCGCGTTCTCGGGCCCTGTGGTTCTAGGCAATCCGAATCAGTGGTTCAATCCAAATGCCTTTGTTCAGCCCGCCGCGGGCACTTACGGAGACCTGGGACGCGGCGTATATAGCGGCCCCGGCCTGGCCGGCGTGGACGCCTCATTATTCAAAGACACGGCCATCGCCGAGCGCCTCAACCTCCAATTCCGCGCCGAGTTTTTCAATGTGCTGAACCACCCGAACTTTGGGACGCCGAACGCAACTGTTTTTTCAAGCGGCGCTATAAGCCCCTCGGCCGGACTGATAACCACTACGGCAACCACATCCCGGCAGATCCAATTCGGTTTAAAGCTGATTTTCTGAGTTGGCCGGTATTCCAATCGGCCTGTTCATTGCCCGAAAAGATGGCCGCGTGAGATTTTGCGGACCACCCCCCGCATCGTGTTAGCCTGCGGTCATGAGGGTGTTTTCAGCCCTGATGCTTTCCTCTTTCGCCTTGCCTTTAGGATTCGCCGCCGATCTTCTTCCCGAAACAAAGCGCGCCTTCGACCGCTACGTCCAGCTCACCGAAGCGCGCCTCGATCATTCGCTGAACGGCCCGCATTTCCTCTACAGCGGTCTCAGCCCCGCCGACAAAGCCAAACTACGCAAGGGCGACGTGACGATGATGCCCCAACAGACTCTCGACAATGGCAAGGAAATCGATGTTCCCGGCGGCCTCGTACAAGATTGGGTCGGTATCCTTTTCATCCCCAATGCCACGGTGGACCAAGTCCGTGCCGTACTCGAGAACTATCCGGCGTACAAAAACCTGTACAAGCCCGAAGTGATCGACTCGAAGCTACTCAGCCACAACGGCAATGAGTTCGACATCTTCCTGCGTCTATATAAGAGGCAGTTCCTGACCGTAGTTCTCAATGCCAACTATCACGTGACGTTCGGCGAACTCGATCCCTCGCACCTGTACGTGAATTCCAGGTCGACACGCATCGCGGAAGTCGACAACCCCGACCGGTCAATGACGGTGGAACAGCCAGTCGGACACGATGACGGCTTTCTGTGGTCGCTCAATTCATATTGGCGAATCGAGCAGGCCGATGGTGGCGTTTATGCGCAACTCGAAGCGGTATCGCTGTCGCGCGATCTGCCCTTCGGACTTTTCTGGCTGAAAGGATTCCTGCAGAAGTTTCCGAAGGATTCCATGGAGGCGACTCTGAGAGGGACGAAACGGGCCGTCAGGAACCAGCTACGATCGGCCAGCAACGATCTGAGGCATCTCATACCGGTAACGGCCGTCAAAAATCTCGCCGAATAATTCCAGCAATTCCGCGTGAATCGCACCGTTATCGGTGAGCAGATGCGGCCCCCTCAAATCCACCCGCCCGCCCTTCATATCTGAACAGACGCCACCGGCTTCATTAATCAAAAGAATCCCTGCCGCCATGTCCCAGGGATTCAGGCCAAACTCCCAGAACGCCTCCAGACGGCCGCTCGCGACATACGCAAGATCCAGCGCCGCGGCTCCAGCCCGCCGCACTCCGTGCGAGAGCATCGCGAGCTGATAATAAAAATGCACGTTGACGTTCTCGTGACGCTTGCGGCTCGGGAAACCCGTGGCCACTAACGAATCGAGCACGCGGCGCGAGCCCGATACGTGGATACGCTCGCCATTCAGAAACGCGCCTCCGCCCTTCTCGGCCGTGAAAAGCTCGTTGCGAGTGGGATCGAAAATCACGCCCGCGATCAATTCCCCTGCGCGTTCCAGCGCCAGGGTCACGTTGAAAACCGGAAAGCCGTGAGCGAAATTTGTGGTTCCGTCCAGCGGGTCGACGTACCAGCAGTAGTCCGACGTCCCGCTATGCGCGCCCGTCTCCTCCGCCACAACCGCATGCGTGGGATAATGCGCCCTGAGCCGCTCCAAGATGAGTTTTTCCGAAGCCCGGTCCGCCTCCGTAACCAGATCGAACTCGCCCTTGAGCTCAAAGCGAACGTGGCGCTCGAAATACTCCAACAGACGAGCGCCAGCTTCCCGGGCGATATCAATGCTGGTTTCGAGATACGACACTATTCCGAAGTTTCGTACAAATACTTGATGTCGTGTTTGTACAGGAACAGGTTCGGCTCGCCGTTGCGAGTCAGCCGTATCAGGTTCGCGTCGAAGAATTCAATCGTCCCGCAAACCTCCTCGTTGCCGCTGAGCCGGATGCACACGGGCACGGCATTATCGATCAGATAGCGGAGGTATTTCACCTCTTCGAAGGTCTGTTCGGGTGCTTTCTTAGAACCTTTTGTGGCCATGAACGCGTCACTTGGCGCCGGGTCAACGTTTGTGGGAGGTGTTTTCAGAATCTCCATAGTAACCGGTACGCGTGATTATCTGCAATGCTGGACGGTCCACGGTGACGCGCAATTGGTGAAAACGGTTTTTCGTAAGCGGGACGTCCTTGGGATAATATCCGAGCAGGTACTGCGTGCGAAGCGCGGACAGAATGTCGGTGAACGCATTATCGAGGGCGGCCCCGAGATCCGGCTTAAACACCAACCCGCCCGTTCCACGGGAGAGCGTCGTAAGCGCGTTCTCGCCGCCGATATTGCGTCCGGCATCGTTGGTAATCGGCATCACCAGGATCGGATAAATCACCGCGTCGGCCCGTTGCGCGCCTTCCAGGGCCTGATGGAAATCCTTATAACTGGTGGTGTCGCCGCCGTCCGTCACGATGATCAGGACGTGGCGTCCTTCGCGGGTTTGCATCTCTTGAGAAGCCAAATAGATCGCGTCATAAAGCGACGTGCCGCCTTCCGCGTGGATCCCGTGCAGCTTGCGCTCCAGTTGCTCTGCCCTGCGCGTGTAGTCCGATTGCAGACTCACCTGCCAGTTAAACGTATAAAACGCGACCTCGTCATCGGGGTTGCCTTCGCGCAACACGGCGTGAAGAAAGCGTATCGCCGACTCCGACTCGTACTTCAATGCAATCCCGACCGATGCGCTGGTGTCGAATAGCAGCGCGATCGAAAGCGGCTGGTCGGTGTGATGTTCGAATACGGCAACCTCTTGCTTCGCCCCGTTGTCGTAAATGGAAAAATTGCTCTTGCCCAGCGTGCCCACCAAGTCCCCCGCGGCAGTCTTCACGGTGACCAGCAGCCGCACCAGTTGAACGTTGACCCGGATTACCGTGTCCTGAGTAACCGCGTCGGGGAGAAGAAGCCCAGCGAAGATAATGATAATCCAACGAGCGAATCTCACCGCTTCAGGACGGACTCGTCCCATTCCCCTTCGACCCACACCTCGCCATCGGCGAAATACTCTTTCTTCCAGATCGGAACCAGCCGCTTCAAGCGATTGATCCCGTCGAGTGCGGCTTCAAACGCCGGCCTGCGATGCGGTGCGGTGACAATCACGGCAACGCTGGTCTCGCCAATCTGCATGCGTCCGAGCCGATGGACCATCGCAATGCTTCCGATCGCCTGGCTGGCCGCGATCTCGCGTCCGATCTCTGACATGACCTTGATCGCCATCGGTTCATAGCACTCATAATCGAGGAAACGCGTCGCGCGGCCTTTGGTGTTGTTGCGCACCACGCCTTCGAAATTCACCACTGCCCCGTCTTCGCCGCGCAACAATCGGCGAGCTGCATCGCCGACATCGATCGGATCGCGCGTAAGCGCAAAAAAACCGCGCTCGTCCACGATCTCATGCGTATAACCGGGCATCCCTCCGCTCACCGGCGGCAGAAACGCGATCTCGTCGCCATCGGCCAGCGAAGTCGAACGGTCGCAAAACTCGCGCTCGGCAACTTCAACTATGTCTTGCGAACGGCCCACAATGTCTTTCAACATGCCGAAAAACAGCACCTTGACGCGCACGCTTGTCATAGTATCAGACTGGTCTCAAAACTCCCCGGTTTCAACGACTTCTCACTCGAAGCCCGCGAAAGTCACAAGCCCTTCATTCCCAGCCGTGACCGTAACCGAGCCGCAGTCGGGGCAGGTCCGTGAAATAATCGGCCCTCGCGGTCCGTAACCGTCGCGGCTCCGCAACTCTGTCCAACCTTTTCAGAGTGTTACTGAGCACCGCGCGTTAGCGAGCGTAACGAAAGCCGAGATTTCACACGACCGGCAGGGAGCGGAAATAACCCGCGATTTTTTCGACAGGCTCTTCGGCGAAGCGGTTAGCCCGAAAACACGCTTCTACGCCACAATGGAACTTCCATGGCCACCCACGAAACACGCTTTCGCGTGCGCTACTCCGAGACCGACCAGATGGGCGTCGTATACTACTCGAATTACTTCATTTGGATGGAACTTGGACGAGCGGAATACTGCCGCGCCATGGGTTTTCGATATAAAGATATGGAGGCTGGCGATGGCATTCTGCTGGCCGTCGTCGACGCCCATTGCCGCTACGTTTTCCCCGCCCGCTATGACGAAGAGATCGCTGTCATAACTTCGATCGGCATGGCCAACCGGCGCATGGTCGAATTCAAATACGAGATTCGCGATGCCGCTCTTGATCGCACGCTCGGCCACGGCGAGACCAAGCACATTTTTCTCGATCGCGAAATGAAGCCCATCAGACTTCCGCCGAAATACTTCCCCGCGTTCGGAATCGCGTGACAATACGCGGCAATGCGAAAATAAGATCCTATGGCCCGCGAGTTCGGATTGACGCCACGGCCGGTTCCCCGGGTCGAGACCGCGCTGCGCCGCATCGTGACCGATCTTCCCGTCCCCGAATCGCTGCCCACGCTCGAACGGCTCGCCAAATACGAACCGCTCGCCATGCAAGGCCAACCGCCAGTGGTCTGGGATCGGGCGGAAGGATTTCAGGTCTTCGACGCACACGGCAACTGCTGGATCGATTGGTCCTCCGGCGTCCTGATTACCAACGCCGGGCACGGGCGCCAGGAGATCGTCGACGCCATCACCCGCCAGGCATCCTCGCACCTGTTGACTAATTATTGCTTCCCGAGTGAAATTCGCAGCCGTCTGGTCGAGCGCCTCTCCAACCTTCTTCCCGCGCCATTGAAAAAAGTCTTCCTGCTCACCACCGGCTCCGAAACAATCGAGTGCGCGATCAAGCTATGCCGCACGCACGGCGTTAAAGCCGGTGGACGCGGCAAGCATGTCATCGTCTCGTTTGTCGATGCCTTCCATGGGCGCACGCTCGGCGCTCAGCAGGCCGGCGGCATCCCAGCGCTCAAGGAATGGATCGTCAATTTCGACCGCGGCTTCGTGCAGGTGCCCTTCCCCGACGGATTCCGCAACCTCGATACATCGTTCGAAGCGTTCATGCGCGGGCTATCGGAACAAGGCGTCGAATCGCAGACGGTCGCGGGTGTGATCCTCGAAACGTATCAGGGCGGCAGCGCCGCGTTCGCTCCCGTCGAGTTCATGCGATCCTTGCGCCAATGGTGCAGCGGCCACAAGGTCCTTCTTGTATGCGACGAAGTGCAATCCGGCTTCGGCCGCACCGGAACCATGTTCGGATTTGAGCACTATGGCATCGTGCCCGATATCGCGACTTTCGGCAAAGGCATTTCCAGTTCGCTGCCGCTGGCCGCGGTCGCCGGCCGGCCCGACGTGATGGACCTGCATGGGCCTGGAACCATGACGTCCTCGCATACGGGCAATCCCGTGTGCTGCGCCGCGGCGCTTGCCTCCATCGACATCATCGTGAATGAGAAGCTTCCCGAAAAGGCGCGCGTCACAGGCGCCTTGCTGCATCGCTGCCTCGGCGAACTCGAATCCAAATATCCTCAAATTGGCGCGGTATTTGGTAAAGGCTTAGTCGCGGGTGTCTGTTGTGTGCGCCCCGGCACGAACAAACCTGACGGCGATCTCGCCTGGCAAATCGTGCGGCTCTGCTACGAGAAAGGCGTTCTGCTATTCTCGCCGGTCGGCTACGGTGGAGGCACGGTGAAAATCGCGCCGCCGCTTGTGATTTCGGAAGAAGCGATTCGCGAAAGCGCCGCCGTACTCGACGAGGCCTTCGCGCAGGCTACCGGCCCCTGCCGCGCACAAGCCGTCTGATGCCATGCAAGTGACCATCGCGGGCGGCGGGATGATCGTTCACGATCAGCTTCTGCCTTCGTTTTGCCAACTCGAGCGGCTCGGGCTTGTCAACGGCATCACGGTGTGCGCTCGCCATCAGGAAACTCTAAATGCTCTGATGGACTCGCGAAAACATTTCCGGCCTTTTCTGAAACCGTACCGGGAAGCCTTCGCGGAGATGCCGCCGCGCAACATCGCGGTGATCGCCCTCCCCGATCATCTTCACTTCGAAGCCGTCATGCATGCGCTCGAGGCCGGGCATCATGTCATCTGCGTAAAGCCGCTTGTCCTCACAACCGAGCACGGCAAGGCAATCGAAGAGGAAGCGCGCAGCCGCGGACTCTTTGTCGGCATCGAATATCACAAACGCTTCGACGATCGCAGCCTGATGGCGCGAGGCAAGTACCGCGCCGGACAGTTCGGCGACTTCCGCCTCGGGACGGCGTCTCTGATGGAGAAATGGAATTATCGGCACTCGAATTTTCAGAACTGGTTCACCACCGAAAACACTGACGCGTTTACTTACATCGGCTGTCATTACGTCGATCTCGTCCACTTCATCACGGGCTTGCTGCCGTCGGCAGTCAGCGTCTACGGCATCAAAGACAAGTTTCCGAACGGCAACGAGGGCTTTCTGTGGACCGACGCTCGCGTGATCTGGAACAACGGCGCATGCCTCAACGTGCAGAACTCTCTCGGTTATCCGGACGATGGCCCCGGAACGAACACGCAAGGTCTGGCGCTATACTGCTCAGCCGAAGGTAAAGGCGCGATGTTGCGCCACTCCGATCAGTATCGCGGACTGGAATACGTATACATGGAACGCGGCGCGACAACCTACGCGGAACCAAGCCCCGATTATTTCCAATACGTCGATCTGGGCGGCGAGGGACTCACGCCCGTCGGCTACGGCTACCGGTCCGTCGAACATCTAGTGCGCGCCTGCCTGCGAGTCGAAGCATCGTCAGACCGCCTGGGAACCCTGCGCGACATCGACACCGAAGGCATCTTAGCGACGCCCGCCAACAGCGGCTACAACGAACAAGTAATCGAAGCCGCCCGCCGCTCCGTCCTAAACGGCGGAAGCCTGGAAACAACGAACCACGAACCAACAACTACGAACGCCAACTATGAACACACGACAACTAGGTAATAGCGATCTTAAAATCACACCGATCGGCATCGGCGCATGGGCCATGGGCGGCGGTGGATGGGCCTTCGCATGGGGGCCCCAGGACGATAACGAATCCATTGAAGCGATCCACGCCGCCCTCAACGCGGGCATCAATTGGATCGATACGGCAGCCGTCTACGGCCTCGGCCACTCCGAAGAAGTTGTGGCGCGCGCTCTTGAAGGCCGTTCGAACAAACCGTACGTGTTCACGAAATGTGAACGCGTCTGGGATAAAGATGGAAAGATCAGCGGCAGTCTCAAGGCCGATTCGGTTCGACGCGAATGCGAGGCCAGCCTGCGGCGGCTGAAGCTCGATGTGATCGATCTGTACCAGATCCATTGGCCGCAGCCGCAAGAGGATATCGAAGAAGGCTGGACCGCAATGGCGAAGCTCAAGGAGGAGGGGAAGGTCCGCTGGATCGGCGTCTCGAATTTCACCGTCGAGCAGATGGAACGCTGCCTCCGGATTGCGCCCATCACCTCGCTGCAACCGCCCTATTCCTTGCTCGCGCGCGACGTCGAAGACAAGGCGTTTCCTTTCGTCGCCAAGCACAACATCGGCGTAATCGTTTATTCGCCGATGAAGAGCGGCCTGCTGAGCGGCGCTATGACAAAGGAACGAGTAGCGAATTTCGCACCCGACGATCATCGCCGTAACCGTCCCGAGTTCAAAGAGCCGGCGCTCTCGGATAACCTCAAGCTCGCCGAGCAGCTCCGTCAAATCGGGGCCCGCCACGGCCGGACCACGGGAGAAGCGGCCATCGCGTGGACCCTGCGCCGTCCCGAAGTGACGGCGGCCATCGTCGGCATGCGCTCGGCCGAGCAGGTGAAGGGCGTGATCGGCGCTCTCGATTTCCGGCTCACTGCGGATGAAATCGCGCAGGTCTCAGAACCCGTCTCAGCGCGATAAGGACCCATGAAAACCTCGCGCCTGTTCACCTCCCTCCGTAACTGAGATGGTATGAGATGACCGCGGGATGCGATAAGCTCCCAAGAGACGCACTCGAACAGGTGCCAAAAGGAGACCGGCTTATAACACTCGTCGCATGGCAGCAAACCAGAAGCTAACCGTTGGGTTGGACCTGGGAGACTGCAGTAGCCGTTACTGCATTTTGGATGAAGCGGGAGAAGTGGTGAGGGCCGACAAAGTGCGGCCACGAAAACAGGTTGGGACACCGCTCCGTTGAAGAACATGTCTAAATGGGCCAACCGCTCCCTGCCGGTCACGGCTCGGTTGCGGTCGAGATTCTTCATCAACATTGGTGGCCCGCAGGGCCATGCGACTCCGTTGAAGAACATGTCGAGAAAATCACGGGCTATTTCCGCTTCCTGCCGGACGCGGCTCGGAACGGAGCCGATGAGGTTCTTCATCGAATTGGGTGGCCCGCAGGGCCTTGGGCACTCCTTGCCGGTCACGGCTCAGAACGGACGCTATGCAACAAGCTGTCTCTGATTTTCTGGCGGAGTTGCGGCGGGCCAACGCGTCTGAGCACACCATTCGCAACTACGAGTCCGACCTGGAACAATTCCTCGAATACCTGCAACCTCCCGGCGCGCAGCTTCCCGAGCCCTCCGCCATCGACGCGTTCATCATACGGGAATGGATGGGAAGTCTCTACCGGCAGCGTCTGGCGGCGGTGAGTATTCGCCGCAAGATCGCGGCAGTGCGTTCGCTGTTCAAATTCCTGCAGCGCCAGGGCGTAGTGTCCATCAATGCCGCGCGCCTCGTGCGCATTCCCAAGGCTCCCAAGACAGTCCCTGCGGTGATGACCGCCGAACAGACCAATGGTTTGATCGACGGCGTGGCATCCGAGGAATTGGATCGCCCTTTTCCGGCCCGCGATCTCGCGATCTTTGAAATCCTGTATGGCTGCGGGCTTAGGATCAGCGAGCTGTCTGGCCTCAACCTCGACGATTTCGATTTCCATGAACGCTGGATTCGGGTGCGCGGCAAAGGTAAAAAAGAACGCCAGGTCCCGTACGGAATAAAGGCGGCAGGGGCGTTGACAAAATATCTGGCTGTTCGCACGCCTCAACCGGACGAACGCGCGGTGTTCCTGAATCATCGCGGCGTGCGCCTCACGAGCCGCGGCGCCCGCGCGATAGTCAAGTACTATGCCGCTGCGCTGACTGGCGATTCTTCGCTCCACCCGCATTCCTTGCGACACGCCTTCGCTACGCACCTATTAAGCGATGGAGCCGATCTGCGAGCTATTCAGGAGTTACTGGGACACGCGCAGTTGTCTACTACTCAGAAGTACACGCAAGTAGCTCTGACGGACCTGCTGGCTGTGTACGACCGCGCCCATCCCAAGGCCAAGTTAGACTAACTCATTTGGGACTGTGTGTTGACCTTCATAGTACTTCCCTGTTATCCTGATTTCCAACCCACGTTGAGTTTGCCGAAGTAATTCCGCTTTTCATTCGTCACGAATCAGCGTATAATTACATTCCAAGTATCTAGTCCGCCTCGCTCCAGCTTTGTCGCCGGAACCGCAGCGGGATTTAGATCTGGATGGCACAGCTTGCATCGGAGTGCGCCCGGTGCTCGTTGCGCGGATCTTCGGCGCCGTGAAAGCGCCGTTCAATTTTCGCCGGGTTTGGCCCGGTTAAGCACATGCCAGTGCTAACGCTGAAGGTGTGTGTTCACGAGAAAAAACAACGGAGGGGGAGTACGCTATGACGCAGTTTAAGTTAGCTGTTATCGCGCCAGATAGGTCTAACGCGGATGCTTTATTATTGGCCACCGCCAAAGCCGGGGAACTGCCGATTCTGGCAGTTTCAAACACCAATAATGATGAGCGCCATTTGCGCGATTCGCTGCGGGCTCTCTCAGAACACGCCAGCGAGCAATTTGGACTGAGTATCGACTTACTGATACTTCCAAAGGTACTGGAAGTACTATCGGTACTATTAAAGAACACAAGGCCAGAATTTATTTTGCTGGTGGGTCGAAGCGATAACAAGGATCTCACATCGTTAGTAACTGAATCTCGCCAGTACTTCAAAAAGATTTTCCGCGAAGTTACAACACAGGAAGAAGCGGACCAGGCGATTCAAGCTGGCGCCGACGGACTGGTTGCAAAAGGGAACGAAGCAGGTGGAAGGGTAGGGACAGAGACCACGCTCGTTCTGTTGCAACGTTTGTGCTCCAAGGTTCACATACCTGTCTGGGCCTATGGCGGCATTGGGCCGCATGCGGCCGGAGCTTGCCGCGTTGCAGGCGCCAGCGGCATCGTGCTGCGTGACGAACTGGCGCTGGCGGAAGAAGCGTCTCTTCCAGAGCCGCTGCGTTCCCGCATCGCGGTCATGGACGGAACCGAAACCGTCTGTCTCGGTGAGTTGATCGACTGCCGCTATCGTGTGCACAGGCAGGAGGGCGCTGCGCTCGTTCGCGAACTCCAAGACCTGGAATTTGCGGGAGCCGAACCTCGCGTCTTCGCCGATAGAGTAAACGAACTTCTGAGCAAAGAAAGCGGACTCTACACGGTAGGGCAGGGCATCGCGTTCGCGGGACGATTGGCAGCGCGTCACCGCAGCGTCACTGGAATTCTGCGGGCTTATCGCAGCCGCATGGCGGATAATCTCAGGATCTCATCCACCACCCGTCCCATCGGTGAGAATTCGGCGTTCGCCCAAGCGCACGGCCTGCGCTATCCCATATTTCAAGGCCCCATGACTCGTGTGAGCGATGAGGCCCAATTCGCCGATGCGGTTTCGCTTGGCGGCGCTTTGCCGTTCCTGGCCCTCGCGCTTTTGAAAGAGCCCGAATGCGAGCGCGTGATGCAGGAGACTGCTGCCCTTGTTGGCGACCGCCCGTGGGGCGTGGGGATTCTCGCCTTCGTCCCCGCCGATTTGCGCGCCGAGCAATTGAAAGCCGTGCTGCGAATCAAGCCGCGCTTTGCAATTCTCGCGGGAGGAAGACCGGAGCAGGCCAGTTCGCTCGAAGCGGCCGGCATTAAAACATATCTTCACGCACCATCCGCGCAGCTTCTCGATATGTTTCTGCGCCAGGGCGCGCGACGCTTCATCTTTGAAGGACGCGAGTGCGGCGGCCACGTGGGACCGCTCTCGAGTTTCGTACTTTGGGAATCCGCGCTCGAAGTGCTGCTCGAGTTCAAGGCGAAGCAGCCGAAAGAGAACGTCGATATCGTATTCGCGGGTGGCATTCACGACGCCCGCTCGGCCGCCATGGTGTCGGTGCTCTCCGCCGCCGCGTCTGCCGCGGGAATTCGTGTCGGCATACTCATGGGCACAGCTTATCTGTTCACCAAGGAAGCGGTCGAAGGACAGGCAATCGTATCGTCGTTCCAGGAAGAAGCCATCCGCTGTTCCGACACGGTTCTTCTCGAAATGGGTGGAGGCCACGCCATTCGCTGCGCTCCTTCCGCTTATACCGATGAGTTCAAAGCCATGCAGCGGCAATTACGCGCGGAGGGTTTGTCTCACGAAGAAGTGCGCACGCGTCTCGAAGACATCAACGTCGGCCGCTTGCGCATCGCGACCAAGGGATTGGTACGCTCTTCCGCCGGCGATGGCGGGCCGTCGCGGCTCGTTGAAGTCACTGAAGATCGCCAGAAAATCGACGGCATGTTCATGATGGGTCAAGTTGCCGCGCTTCACGATGGGCTCTGTTCCATAGAGGAGCTACATAGTGAAGTGACTGCCGGATATACCGTCCCCGAACTTATTTCTGAAGCGGGCGATGAAGCGGCCGCTGCTGTCAAGGCAGCTCACAAAGCATATCGCCAGGCGCCGGAACCGATCGCTATTGTCGGCATGGCTTGCCATCTGCCGGGCGCGTCCGATCTTTACCGGTACTGGTCCAACGTGGTGAAGCGCTTCGACGCCATCATCGAGATTCCACCGGATCGCTGGCCCACCAACGTGTTCTTCGATACCGATGCGAAAGCTCCCGACCGCAGCGTTTCGAAATGGGGCGGTTTCATGTCGCCGATTCGCTTCGATCCTATTTCATACGGTATACCGCCCGCAAGCCTCGCGTCGGTTGAGCCCGTGCACCTCATCCTGCTTGAAGTGACCCGCAAGGCCCTGGCCGATGCCGGCTACGACAAGCGTCCGTTTGCGCGTGAGAACACGGCCGTGATCCTCGGAATCGGAGGCGGCACATGGGACCTCGGCCAGGCTTACCTGGCGCGCGTTCTGACGGAGCATATGCTCCATGCGGTTCCCGGAATCGACCCCGCTGCCCGCGAACATGTGATCAGTCACTTCCGGAAAGCGCTTCCGGAGATGACCGAAGATAGCTTTCCTGGCATTCTGGGCAACGTCGCCGCCGGCCGCCTTGCAAATCGATTCGATCTGGGCGGGCCGAATTACACCGTGGACGCGGCGTGCGCCTGTTCGCTCGCGGCTCTCGACACCGGCATCAACGAACTTCGACACGGATCGAGCGATGTGGCGCTGGTTGGCGCCGCCGAAGCGGGACAACATATATTCGGATATTTGTTGTTTAGCAAAACGGGCGCGCTTTCGCCCCGCGGCCGGTGCCGCCCGTTCGATGCGACCGCCGATGGAATTGCCACCAGCGATGGTGTCGCAATGATGGTGTTAAAGCGCCTCTCCGACGCGGAGCGCGATGGCGACAAGATCTACTCGGTGATCCGTTCCGTAGGATCGGCCAGCGATGGACGAGAACGAAGTCTCACAGCGCCGGCGCTGCGCGGTCAGACGCGAGCTGTCCGGCGCGCTTACGATCAAGTCGACTTCAGTCCGTCCTCCGTCGGCCTTGTCGAGGCGCACGGCACCGGCACGGAAGTGGGGGACCGTACCGAGCTCGAAACGCTGCGTACCGTCATGACGAACGATAACGCGCGCCCGCAAAGCGTTGCGCTCGGTTCCGTCAAATCGCAAATTGGACACACCAAGGGCACGGCCGGCTTCGCGGGCTTGATGAAAGTGGCCATGGCCCTTCACAACCGCACCTTAACGCCCACGCTATTCGACAATGCGGCGCCCGTGCTGCACGATCGTTCAACGCCCCTCTACCTGAACACCCGTGCGAGACCATGGATTAAATCGGACGATAGTCCCCGCCGCGCGGCGGTATATGCATTTGGATTTGGCGGCACGAATTTCCACGCGGTTCTGGAGGAATACGGAAACCACTCCACCGCGTTGTGGAATCGGCCGGCGGAATTGTTCGTTTTCCGCGCCGCATCCAAAGCCGACCTCGCTACGGAACTAAAGACGCTTGAAAAGCGGATTGCCGATGCAGCCAACGTTCGCCTCGTGGAACTCGCCGACGCTTTGCGCCTCGATGTAGCGAAGAAACGTGGCGATTGCCGTCTGGCCATCGTTGCCAAGGATCTCAACGACCTGCGGGCCCGTTTAATAGACGCGGCCGCCAAGCTCTCCCGCAATGAGGCGTTCACCGCAATGGACCCCGTGGTATTCGGCGATGCTCCTACCGCCGGAAAACTTGCGTTTCTGTTCCCCGGCCAGGGATCGCAATACATCAATATGCTGGAGGAACTGCCGCTCAGTTTCCCGCTGGCGCGCGAGGTTTACGAAAAAGCGGACAAGGCGTTGGACGGCGTGTTGCCGAAGCACCTGAGTGAAGTGATTTTCCCGTCGCCCGCCTACACTCCGGCGGAAGAGCTGGAACAGGGCAAGCAGCTAAATCAAACCTGGTTCGCGCAACCCGCTCTCGGAGCATCGGAATACGCGATGTTCTCTCTATTGCAATCGGCCGGGATCGAACCCGATGCGGTAGCTGGACATAGTTATGGCGAGTATGTCGCCTTGTGCGTCGCCGGAGTTTTGCCGTTCTCCGAATTGATTCGCATCTCGGAGCGGCGCGGCCGCGTGGTGCAGGAGACGCAAGGCGCCGATTCGGTCCAGATGGTCGCCATTCAGGCCGGCGCGGATGTTGTCGCGAAATTGCTCGGGCGGGATGCCGGCGTTTCCATTGCTGGCTCGAACGCTCCGGAGCAGACTATTGTCGGCGGCCATCGCGACAAGATGGAAGCTTTTTTCTCCAAGCTGGACGCGGCGAAATTGCAATATCGCAAGCTCGCCATGAGCGCCGGTTTCCACATCCCGGAGGCTCAGCCCGCCGCGGATCGCTTCGCCGAGACATTGGCCACCACCGAGTTCCAGACGCCCTCGATTCCCGTCTATTCCAACCTCAAGGCCGAGCCCTATCCGGCCGACCCCGCGGCAATGCGCACCATGCTGGCGGAGCAACTGACGAAGCCGCTCCGCTTCCGCGAAGAAATTGAGGCGATGTACGCGGCCGGCGTTCGAATCTTTGTCGAAGTTGGACCGGGCCAGGTGCTCAGCGGGCTGGTGGCGCAGATCATCGGCAGCAAGCCGGCGGTCATTTTGGCAACCAACAAGAAAAGCTCCGACAGCAGCCTGGCGGACTACCTGAAAGTGATCGGCTGGATGTTCACCTCGGGCCGGGCTGTCAAACTCGAAAAGCTTTTCGCTGGAATCGGACTACCGGTTCCGGAGCTCGCGGCCGTGTTGAAGCCCGAAGATCCGCCTAAGCCGGCGGAATGGATCGTCGGCGGCGGCAGCGCCCATCCGATGGTTGCGAAGATACCCGCAGCCACACCAGCTCCGTCGAAAGCACCGGCTACGTTGGCCGGGAACGGCGCCTCTGGGAACGGTGGCCCCGGCAACGGCCACGGCACTCACCTTCCCGCTCCTCAAAAAGTCTTGGCCGCGGCCGTTTCATCGGACGGCGGCTCGCATTCACAGAAAGTTTCTTATTCCACCTCGGCGGCGACTATGGATACACCTAACAAATCGAACGGCAACTCTTTTTCGACGGCGGTAAAGACTGTAGAGCACGAAGCGGCTCCAGTTTTGCAGGCGACAACAGCCCCGTCTTCCACCGCGTCTTCCAATGGACATCCGGCGAATGGCTACGCACCGCAGAGCCACTCGTCCGGCAACATGCCCCTTGTCCACGCCGCCGCGGGTAATGTTTCGGAAATCGTTGGTTCCTTCCAGACGACGATGCAGCAATTCCTCGACTATCAATTGGAATCGGGCCGGCAGCGTCAGGAGTTGATGAGCCGTTTCCTCGATACGCAGCGCGCCATGATGGACGTATTCGCGGGCAACAGCTCCGGAAGTTTCAGCGCGCCGGCAGCCTTCGCGCCCCAATCTTACGCACCGCCGGTGCGCCAGCAGGTAGCGCGTCCGCAGGTGGCTCGTCCCCAGGTTGCGCCGCCTCCGCCGCCTGCGCCTGTATTCCACGCTCCGGCGCCAGCCAGAACCGTCCCGGCCCAGGCGCCACCACCCGTGATCGAACACACTTATAGCGCGCCGCCGCCGGCACCCGTTTTTGCGCCACCCGTGGCGCACGTCGTCCAACCGGCCGCGCCCGCTCCCGAGCCCGCGGCGGCTCCAGCGATCAATCTTCACGACACGCTGCTCGAGCTGATCTCGAATCGCACCGGCTATCCGCCGGAGATGCTCGACCTCGACCAGAACCTCGAAGCCGATCTCGGCATCGATTCCATCAAGCGCGCCGAGGTCTTCGGCGGACTGCTGGAAAAACTTGGATTCACGCGCAGCGATCAGGAGCGCGAAGATTACTTCCTCGCGATTTCGAAGCTCCGCACGTTGCGCGAGGTTCTCGGATGGCTCGAAGAACAGAACGCGGCAAAAGCTCCAGCGCCCGTAGCCGCCGCGGCGCCGGTTGTAGCGGCAGCGCCGGTTATCGCGCCTCCGCAACCGCAGGCCGATCCGAATGAAAGAGAAATGGCGCGATTCCTGGTGCACGTCGTAGACGAACCACTAGGACCTGGAACGCGCCAATTACGTGCCGACGAAGTTCTGCTCTTCAGCGAGGACGGTCATGGCCGCGCCGGACGCACCGCCGCGGCGCTCACCTCAGTCGGCGCGAAGGTCGCTGTTGTACGCCATGGGCAAGCCGCGCGCATCGTCAGCCCAGGGATCTACGAAGCGAATCTCACTTCTCGCGAAGAAGTGGCGCAGGTCCGCGAGTGGGTCGATAAACAGTTTGGAAAAGTCACGACGCTCTGTCACTTCCTGCCCCTCGATTGCGAGAGCATGGCGGAAGCCACTGAGTCTCTGGAAATGAAGAGCCTTTTCACGCTGACCAGCATCTTCGGTCCCGACCTGCAGGAGAAAAAAGGTTCGATTGTCGCGCTTACCGGAATGGGCGGACAGTTTGGTATCGATCGCCCCGAGCAGGCGTTCCGGCCCGGCGCTGTGGCGATTCCCGTCTTCCTGAAGACTCTCGGGCACGAATGGACAGAGGTCCGGTTCAAAGCTATCGATCTGGACATCAAACCGGACGACGATGAGATGCTCTCGAACGTGATGGCCGAAATCGCGAGCACCGATCCGCGGGTAGAAGTAGGTTATTCCAACGGACGCCGCATCGCCTTGAAGACCTATGAGTCGCCGCTCGATACCACCACGGCGCCTCGCGAATATATCAAGGAGGGCTCGATCGTCCTGGTGACTGGAGGCGGCCGCGGAATTACAGCCGCCATCTGCCGCGATCTGGCGCAGCGCTTCCATCCGACGTTCATATTGGCCGCACGGTCGGCGGTGCCGGAACAAGAGAGCCCCGATACGGCCGCCATCGACAGTCCCGCGGACCTGAAGCGGATCATTGTCGAACGCCGCCGGACGCGCAGTCAATTGGTGACCCCCGCCGTGGTCGAAAGCGAGTTTCAGGCGCTAATGCGGGGCCGCGAAGTGCGCTCAACCATCGGACAACTCACCTCGCTCGGCGCTAAATGCGAGTATCACGCGCTGGATGCCCGGGACATGGGCGCCCTTGAGGCTCTCATCGCCGACGTCTACCAGCGCTACGGGCGAATCGACGGTGTGATTCATGGCGCCGGAGTCGTGGAAGATGCCATGTTCCTCTCGAAATCGCTGGACTCCTTCCAGCGCGTATATGAGACAAAAGTGCTCCCTGCGATGGTAATGGCCCGCTGCCTCAAGCCGGAGTCGCTACGCTTCCTGTTCTTCTGCTCCTCGCTCGCCGCCCGCTACGGCTACGCGGGTGGTACGGATTATTCATGCGCGAACGAAGTACTGAATCGCTTGGCGAAGAAGCTCGATTCGCAATGGGATGCTCGCGTTGTCGCGATGGGATGGGGTCCTTGGTCCGACATCGGTATCGCGAGCCGCTATCCCGACGGCCTGCTCGCGGAACGCGGTCTCATCTACCACTCAATTGAGGCGGGTGTCCGGAGCTTCACCGACGAACTGTTGTACGGCGACAAGGGTGAAGTGGAAGCGTACCGTTATATTACCGGCGACGAACCGATTCCCGAATAGAAGGACACTGACATGGCTGCGATTCAAACGAAGGCACAGGAGTGTCCGCCGGAGGCCATTGCCATTGTCGGCATGGACTGTATCTATCCAGGCGCGCGAAATCTCTCGGAATTCTGGCGCAAGCTGGTGGCGGGCGACACTTGCCTGACGCCCGTACCTCCGGATCGTTGGGGCGGACAGGAAGGGGCCGGGTTGCCCCAGGTTCCGGGCGGCTTCATCGACGATTTTGCGGAGTTCGATCCCCTTGCATTCGGCATCCCGCCTTCTGAAGTGCAGGAGGGCGACCCCGAACAATTCCTGATTTTGACTGTCATCGACCGGGCTCTGCGCGATATTCGCGGAGCCTTGCGACATACTCCGGAAAAAACGGAAATCGTGATCGGCCGCGGCAGCTATATTTCGAACGGCGCGGAACATATTTATCAACGCACGGAGGTGATCGGGCAAGTCACCGAACTGCTCGGCCAGATCCTTCCCGATTCCGCAGCCGGACTGACGCCGGTAATTCGTGAGCGTCTCCTTGCCGCACTGCCTCCGATTTCGGCGGAAGTGGTCGCTTGCGCCATGCCGAACCTCACATCCGGACGCGCCGCGAACCGGTTGAACGTCATGGGCCGCAATTTTACGCTCGACGCGGCATGTGCATCGTCATTGATCGCGGTGGATAATGTCGTGCGCAGTTTGCGCGAGCGGCGCTGCGATCTGGGCCTCGCCGCCGGTCTCCATATCCAGCAGAAACAAGCTTTCTGGCAATGCTTCCAGACTCTCGGCGCTCTTTCGAAGACTGGCGCGTGCAGGCCTTACGCCGCCGATGCCGACGGCCTGCTGATGGGCGAAGGCATCGCCGCCGTAGCGCTAAAGCGTTTGTCGGACGCGTTGCGTGACGGAGACCGTATCTACGCGACAATTCGATCGGTCGGCGTGGCGAGCGATGGCCGTGGATCGGCCGTGATGACTCCGCGCGTCGAAGGGGAAGCGCTGGCGATTCGCCGGGCATACGACGAGGTCAAGATCGATCCGCGGTCGGTCGGTCTCATCGAAGGTCACGGTACGGCGACCATTGCCGGCGACAGCACCGAGATCGACGCGCTGCACAGCGTTTTCGGTAAAGAGGGTGACAGTGTTGCGCTCGGTTCCGTAAAATCGATGATCGGTCACGCCATGCCTGCCGCGGGAATGGCTGGATTAATCAAGACCGCGCTCGCGATTTACCACCGTGTGCTGCCTCCAACACTCAACGTAAAAAAGGTCCACCCCAAGCTCGAGGGCAGCCGCTTCGCCGTCAACACTACTTTGCGCCCCTGGGTGTGCCGGCCCGAAAAACCGCGCCGCGCGGGCGTCAACGCGTTTGGATTCGGCGGCATCAACGCCCACGCCGTGCTTGAAGAGGTTGACGACAAGAAAACGTGGCAATCGGAAACGCCCTATAGTCACGAATTGCTTTTGATGAGCGCGGCATCGACCGCGGAGCTCTTGGAACGTATGCGGTTCTGCGCCCGCCGCGCATCCGCCTTGGCGGACAACGATCTGGCCGATATCTGCTATACCGAGAATCTGCGCTTTTCGCGGGATCACGCGGTGCGTCTGGCCGTGGTAGTGAAGAATCGAGCTGATCTCATCGCGAAGCTGGGCCGCGTGCCCGCGATGCTGACCGAACACAAAGATGCGTTCTGGCAGGACAGCGGCATCTATTTCGGATCGAAGCAATATTCGGGCAAGGTGGGCATTCTGTTTCCCGGTATCGGTTTCCCGGGTCTGGCCGGCGGCTACACCGAACGCCTAGCCGAGTTGTACCTGCATTTTCCCGAGGTGCGTCAGGAACTGGATCTTGTCGACAGCCTGGCGCGGCCGGCTGAGAATACCGAGCCGCTTAGCTTCAAGCTTTTCCCGCCAGCCATGTTGAATCGCGCGGATCTGACGCGCATTGAGCGCGAACTGGTTTGGTCGGAAGAATCGCCCATCGGCATGTCGATGGCGAACGCCGCAAGCTGGCGGCTGCTGCGTTCGTTCGGTATCGAACCGGACGCCATAGTAGGATTCTCGCTTGGCGAGCTTTCCGCGCTTTTTGCGTCCGAGCTCATCCCTCCGGAACGCTTCAACCTGGACACGATGCGGCAGGTGCAAGCGCTCATGAAAGACCTCGCCGAGCCGGGCGAGGGCGGGGAAGCGCTGTGGGCGATGCTGGGAACGGGCGCCGAGCAGGCCGAAGCGATCATGCATCGGATTCCCGGCACACTGTCGGTGACCATCGACGTTTCTCCCACTCAGGTCTTCATCGGCGGCGACGCCGCGGGGGTTCGCGAAACACTGCGTCAACTCGAAGAGATGGGGATTTGGGGACAGGCGCTGCCTAGCCTTCCGTTCCTGGCGCCATTTCTCAGAGTGCACACTGCCATGGCGGGGCCAATGGAAGCACGCTTCCGCGCCATTCTCGAACAGATTCCGATCGGCAAAGCAAAATTCAAGATCTATTCCGGAACCGTTTACACACCGTATCCGGAGAAGCCAGCCGACGTTCGCGACATGATTCTGGCGAGCGTCACGAATCCCGTGCGGATCAGAGACGCCGTTAAGCGGTTCTATGAAGACGGGGTGCGAGTGTTCATTCAGTTGGGCGCCGGCGGCAAGATGCTCTCCAACATCCAAAACACCTTGGATGGCCTGGACCATATCGCGCTCTCCACCGACCTGCAGCATCGCAGCGGGCTGGAGCAGATCATGCATCTGCTGGGCCACCTCGGCTCGCTCGCTATACCGTTTGAAGTTTCCGGGCTGTATCGATACCGCAAGTGCCGCAATCTGGATGAGCCGGTTGTGGCAGCGAAAAGCGGCCTTCGAAAACTCTCTCTGAAGCCTCCGCGACTCGGCCTTACCGCTCAGGACGCAGAGTGGATCAAGAGCAAATACCCGGTTGTTCAGCCTGCTCCGGAACCTTTAGAACTTCCGATGGCAGCGGCGGCAACGGCCACCAACGGAAGCGTCGTCGTCGGTCAAACCGTGGCAATGATGCAGCGTTTTCTCGAAGTCCAGAAAGCCTGGGACGAGACGGACGACCTGCTGATGCATCAGTTCCTCGACACGCAACAGGCGGGCGCGCTGGCATTGTTCGGCGGCGGCGCGCAACCCATTCAGATCGACACTGTCGAGGTCAGCGCCGCTGAAGAGCGGATGCGGCGTCCATTCGTGGGGCAGATCCAATATTTTATTCCGGGGCAGGAGCTCGAATCGATTCTGGTCCTCGATCTGGAACATCATGTTTTCCTGAAGCAACACGCACTGCTCAACGTTCCGGAAGGATTGAAACCACCGGAGGAGCGCCTCGCGACGCTTCCTCTTACGTTTGAAATCGAGACTCTTTCGCAGGTGGCCGAGGCGCTGCTGCCCGATTTGCACGTGATCGCCTGCCACAGCATGGAAGCGAAGAAGTGGATTGCGCTCGAAAGCTCCAGGACTTTGGCCGTCACGATTCGCGCAAAACGGGTTGGGGACACCGAAGTGGAAGTGGAGTTGCAACCCGAGGGTCACGATAAACCGGCCTTCCGTGGCCGCGCGACTTTGGCTTTCGAACCGCCCGAGCCTCCGGCGCCTCTGGAGCAACACTACGATCGCGCCTGTCCACACACGTCGGACGAGTTTTATGCGGTTGGTCCCATGTTTCATGGCCCCATCTTCTGTCTCATCCGCTCCTTCCAAGGCATGTCGGATTGGGATATCGGCGCTGAGTTGGTGGCTGGAGGTCCAGCAGAGTGCGTGGCCGAGCCGCCGTCACAATGGGTCTTCGAGCCCTTGCTGCTGGACGCTCTGCAGCAAATTGTCGGCTACCGCGCGTGGCTCGATGGTTGGTTCACCATGCCGACCGGCATGAAACGAATCACGAGATTCGGACCGCCTCCGGCTCCTGGTTCGCGTATCCGAGCCGCCGTCAAATACCGCAAGCTCGATGGCCGCCGGATTGAGGCCGACTATGAAGCTTACGATGAAAACGGCCGTCTTTGGATTCGCGTGGATTCGCTCCAGGCGTGGCGCGTCCTCTGTCCAAAAACACTGCTCGAAGCCAATCACAAGCCGCGAGAAGGCTATTTGGCCACGCCTTGGATGGCCGGTGGCGATAGCATCGCAGGCTGCCGCGTAGGAAGCGGCAACTTTGGCGACATAAATCCCGATTGGATCGCGCGGCTTTATTTACGTCAGAACGAGTGGGAAGCCTACAAGAAACGGCCGGCCCGCGATTGGCTGTTGGGTAGGATCGCCGCGAAGGACGCGGTGAGAGCGTTCCTGCGCGATAGCAAAGGCATGCTTCTGCACCCCCTTGAACTGGAGATCGCAAATGAGGCCGACGGGGCTCCGCGGGTGGTGCTTCCCCATATTGCATCGCTGGTGCTCTCCATCGCTCATATAGAGGATGAGGCCATCGCAATCGCTTCGCAATCGGAGGGAATCGGCGTGGATCTTGCGGCCGTTAAGCCTCGCGAGCGGGAATTTTCCGATTTTGCTTTTAGCAGAGCGGAACTGGCCCTCTTTCCGCAGTCCGCACGCGACGCGTGGATTCATCGCGGCTGGTGCGCGAAAGAAGCGGCTGTAAAAGCTTTCCGGCTCGGCTTTGCGCAGATGCCGGATTTCCATATCGAAGAAATTGACGAAAGTACCGGCGCGCTCGCCATGAATTGGCGGTCGCGCCAGATGCGGGTGTGCGCCAAGACGTGGATCGAAGGGAATCGCGCGATCGCCGTGGTCGACGCGCCATTAATCCCGGCCGCGGTATTGGAGCCGCGCCCAAGTCGACAGTAACCGAGCCGTGACCGGGAGGGAGCGGTTCTTGTAGTAAGAGGTGAATCGTGAAGACTTTTCTTGTACGAATCAGTGCGCTTTTAGTATTTATGGGCGCTCTCGTCTCCCCCGCGCGAGCGGCAGCTTGTTCCGGCCAACTCAACGTTGGTTATCAAGTCTTGACCCTTCCGAGCGGGCTCAAAACCGCGATCTGGTATCCCACAACGGATTCCGAGTCGGCCTTCACCTACGAACCAGGGCTCGCCGGCAGCGTCGCTAAGAACGGCGCTATCGCGAATTGTTCCACACCGCTGGTTCTCTTTTCCCACGGCTACTGGGGCTGTGGACTCCAATCGGTCTTCTTTACCGAACAACTGGCCAGGCAAGGATATGTAGTCGCCGCGCCCGACCACCAGGACGCCGCGGTCTGTTCCGTCGACGGCGCCGGCAGCTTCAATTTTGGCGATACGGCGGACTTGTTTCTGAACCCCAGCGGTTGGACCGATGCGACCTACTCCGACCGGCGCGACGACATCGAAACGCTGATAAACTATCTGCTCGCGAGCCCCGACTTCGGACCTGCCATCAATGCTTCTGAGATCGGCATGTCGGGACATTCTTTAGGCGGCTATACGGCCCTCGGCGTTGTGGGCGCGTGGCCGTCCTGGAAGGACAGCCGTATTGGACCAGCCCTGGCCTTTTCTCCCTACCTGCTGCCTTTCCTTGAAAACAGCACCTTGCCCGGCATGGGCGTGCCCGTAATGTACCAGGGCGGCCAACTCGATATCCTGACGCCAACCCTGGTTGGTAAATCGGGCGCCTATGCCGAGTCTGCCGCGCCGAAATACTTCGAAGAGCTGTTCCTCGCCACGCACGTATCCTGGACGAATCTGGTTTGCTTCGGATTCAGTACCATATCGTCCTGCTTGCGATACTCGCCGACGGCGAGCTCCATCGACAACTACGGAATCGACTTCTTCGACCGGTATCTGAAAGGCATACCCGAGCCGCTCCTGAATGGCCGCGCCTTCGGAGTTGTCCTTTACGAGCACATGGGCACGCTCAACTCCGTCTCAGCCGCGAGCTATGGAAACGCGGTAGCGCCGAATTCCATTGTCAGCGGATTTGGCGACGTCGCCACCACAACGGCCAGCGCCACTCAGACGCCACTGCCCACGACGCTGGGTGATGTTTCGATTACTGTCACGGACGCGGCCGGCACCACCCGTAGCGCACCGCTGTTTTTCGTATCGCCAGGTCAGGTCAATTTCCTGATCCCGGACGGGTCCCAGAGCGGGGCTGGAAGCGTGTCGGTTTCCTCGGAAGGAAACATCATTTCCGGCGGTCCCGTCAACATCGCCGCGGTCGCGCCCGCGATCTTCTCGGCCAACGGCCAAGGCAATGGCGTGGCGGCGGGCCAATACCTGCGAGTAAGCGCCAACGGCACCCAGACCGGCGGGGACGTTTTTAGCGCTAATGGCGCTGCGATCCCCGTCTCTTTGGGCGCGGCCACCGATCAGGTCTACCTGATTCTCTATGGCACTGGGATGCGCCTGGCTGGAGCGATTTCTTCCGCCGCAGTGGGCGGCGTCCGGGTCCCCGTTGCTGGGCTCGCGCCCCAACCTCAATATACGGGCCTCGATCAGGTGAACCTGGGACCCCTGCCGCGTTCGCTCGTCGGCTACGGCCCCGCGAATGTTGTTGTGTCCTTAAACGGTATCGCGTCTAACCCTGTGTCGGTGACGCTGCAGTAGGCGTCTGTTCTGTTGCCACTGGCGGACGCCGACGACGTGGGCTTGGCGTTTGTTGCGTTTCGGACGGTGGCTTTGAAACCAATCTCAGAAGTGGAACCGCTGGTGACCCGGTGTATCCAAATCTCAGACACGTATTCTGAGCATACTCACGGAAGAATGGCCATACGTTGAAGACTCCATTTCCGTCGGAAAATGCTTTCAATTCTTCCAGAGCAGGTTCATACTTCTCTTGCAATTCATACGTTGCCTCGAAAGTAGCCGTGATCCCAAATACGGGGCTTGATTCCGCTGGAGGTTTTTGGTCCGTGGAAGGCAGAGCCCACAATCCGCAGTCCACGGTGACCGCCAAGATCCGCTCCGTCTTTATGGTGTATGATCCAACCTTATGCGCGATCCTGAACCGGATTCCTGCACCGTCCTTTAAGTACTCGGCGGGGTCCTCAGACCGCAGGAAGGCGGACACCAGGCGGATCGCTACGATCTCGGAATGAGATTGAACGTTGAAGGCCCTCTGGAACTCTTCGGGCGTCTGAGCAAGTTGAATTGCCATTTCTTAAGCTGCCACTCGCGTGAGATCTTCAGGGAGTAATTGCAGCTGTACGGCTGTTGGAGAACTTTCAACAACATCGCCGGACCACACAGCTTTCTCGAGTCTGAACCATGGTTCGAACGAGGCGAGCGCTTCCATTGAGACCGGTTCAAACCATGTTTGTGTCCGATGTACAACTTTGAAAACGGGAGCCGCCGCAACAGGCCGAACGGCAATCTCAACGTTGTTGCCAAGGCGTTTGGAGAATCCAATTAGTTTTTCTAAAGAAAAGATTCCAACCCGCCCCCGCAGCAATTCAGAAACTCGTGGCTGCCCGATCCCAAGGAGGTCGCCCGTTTGCGCCTGCGTAAGACGGCGCCGCGAGATATTCTTGCCGATCTCGCGAACCAGATCGGCCTTGGCAAGACGTTCCTCCGGATTGGGCAGTCCGAGGTCGGCGAAAACATTACCGCTTCCTTCGATGACCTTTATTCGCTTCGCCGTCTGTCCCAGTCCCTTCGGTAGTAAGATGCGGCGCACTCCGCGTTTCGAAGAGCTTGCTCGATCTCCTGCTTTACTTCATCGGGAAACTGCCGCAACCGCGCAAGCGAATCGCCCATCCAGTGCATAGTATTACAGTTTTGAGATAACGGTCAATCGACCTTCTGGCCGAATCTACCCCCTCCATCTTAGCAGCCTACGCGCACATAAAGTTGACAACTTTCCACTCATAGTTAATACTAGGACTAGGCTAATTCATAGCCGAGAGATCCGGGAGGAATCAACATAGATGAGTAAAATCATAGGGATCGACCTGGGAACCACCAATTCCGTGGTTGCCGTGATGGAAGGCGGACAGCCGGTCGTTATTCCGAATCAGGAAGGTGGGCGCACCACCCCATCGGTTGTCGCATTCACCAAGAACGGCGAGCGGCTCGTCGGTCAGGTGGCGAAACGCCAATCCGTAACAAACCCCGAAAACACAATATATTCCATTAAGCGCTTCATGGGACGCCGTTTCAGTGAAGTCAGCGAAGAGATGAAGCTGGTGCCCTATAAAGTGGTGCCAGGCGAAAACGGCGACGTTCGTATCGAGATCATGGGCAAGAAGTACTCTCCTCCCGAGATCTCGGCCATGATTCTCGGCAAGCTCAAGGAAGCGGCCGAAGCCTACCTCGGCGAAAAGGTCACCAAGGCCGTAATTACGGTTCCGGCCTATTTCAACGACGCGCAGCGGCAGGCGACCAAAGACGCCGGCCAGATCGCCGGCCTTGAAGTTTCCCGTATTATCAATGAACCGACCGCGGCGGCGCTCGCCTACGGCCTCGACAAAAAGAAGAACGAGACCATTTCGGTCTACGATTTCGGCGGCGGCACCTTCGATATCTCCATTCTCGAAGTGGGCGACGGCGTGGTGGAAGTAAAGTCCACGAATGGCGACACGCACCTCGGCGGCGACAACATCGACCAGCGCATTATCGACTGGCTGGTGCAGGAGTTCAAGAAAGATACCGGCGTCGATGTCTCGCGCGACCAGATGGCGCTACAGCGCCTGAAAGAAGC